>DASSJI010000085.1:0-19195 GCA_035691285.1 Vicinamibacteria bacterium
CTTGCCCACCTTCTCGCCGATGAAGAGCATGGGGGCCTCGTCCCTCTCCCCCTCGCCGATCACGATCACCCCCTCGATGTCGAGGGTCTCCATCTCCTGGCGCATGGCCTCCACGGCCACCTGGTCGGCGTACTTGCGGTCGCCCTGGCCCATCGTGCGGGCGGCCGCGATGGCGGCCCGCTCCACCACCCTCACGAACTCCATGGACAGGTCGTCACGGTGCATCGCGTCGCTTCCTTTCGGGGGTTAGGGCGGCCTATCTCCTGTACGGCGGCAGCTCGACCCGGCGCGGCCGGTCCTGGCGGAGGCCCAGCGCGTAGTCGGCCTGCATCAGCTTGTGGATCTCGCGCGTGCCCTCGTAGATCACCGCGGCCTTGCAGTTTCGGAAGAAGCGGCCGACGGGGTACTCGTCGGAGAACCCGTTCCCGCCGTGGATCTGGACCGCGTCGGAGGCCGCGCGCTCGCTGGCCACCGTGGCGAACCACTTGGCCAGCGAGGTCTCCCGGGTGTTGCGCAGGCCCTGGTTCTTCAGCCAGCCCGCGCGCAGCCACAAAAGGCGCGCCGCGTCGTAGTCGGAGACCATCTGGGCGATCATCTCCTTCACGAGCTGGTGCTGGCCGATCGGCACCCCGAACGTCCTGCGCTCCCTGGCGTACTTGACCGACGCGTCGAGGCACGCTCGCACCAGGCCGGTGGCTCCGGCGGCCACGGTATAGCGGCCCTGCTCCAGCGCGAACATGGCGACCCGGAAGCCCTCGCCCTCCTCGCCGACGCGGTTCTCCGCCGGGACCTCGACGTCCTGCATCGAGAAGCCACCGGTGTTGCCGGCCAGGATCCCCCACTTCTCCTTGAGGGTGTACGAGGAGAAGCCCTTCATGGCCCGCTCCACGACGAAGGCCGAGAGCCCGCCGTGGTCGCGGCTCTTCTTCTTCTCGAGGTCGGTCCAGGCGATCACCAGGAAGTTGTCGGCCACGTCCGCGAGGCTGATCCAGACCTTCTCTCCGTTGAGGACGTAGCGGTCGCCCCTGCGCACGGCGGTGGCCTGGATGCCGACGGCGTCGGACCCGGCGTTGGGCTCGGTGAGGCCGTAGGTCGCGATCTTCTCGCCCCGGGCCTGCGGGACCACGTAGCGCTTCCGCTGGTCCTCGGTGCCCCAGCACCACAGCGTCATGGTGTTGAGGCCGACGTGGACCGACATGATCACGCGCAGGTGCGTGTCGATGTACTCCAGCTCCTCCGAGACGAGGCCCAGGCTCAGGTAGTCCATGCCCGCCCCGCCGTACTCCTCGGGCACGCAGATCCCGAGCAGCTGGAGCTCGGCCATCTGGCGCAGGAAGTCGCGCTCGAAGCGGTGCTGGCGGTCCAGGTCGTGGATCTTCGGTCCGACCTCGCGCGCGGCCCAGTCCCGGACCATGGCTTCGACCGCCCGGTGCTCCTCGCCCAGCTCGAAGGAGACCACTAGCGGTCCTTCCACTGGGGCTTGCGCTTCTCCGTGACGGCGCGCAGCCCCTCCTCGACGTCCTCGGTGTTCAGGAGCGGGTTCAGGTAGACGTCCTCGGCGTGGCGGACTGCGTCGGCGAGGGTCAGGTCGAGCCCTCCGGCGATGGCGCGCCGGGCGTACTGGTAGACGGGCGCGCTGCCCTCCTGGAAGCGCTGGATGACCGCGGCCGTCTCGGAGTCGAGCTTCTCGTCGGGAATGGCCCGGGTGATGAGCCCCACGCGCTCCGCCTCGGCCGCGGTCAGGAGCCCTCCCCCGAGCAGCATCTCGTAGGCGCGCTTGCGGCCCACGAGGCGGGGCAGCAGCGCGGCGGCCACGGTGTTGAACACGCCCGCCCGTATCTCGGGATGGCCGAACTTCGCGGCCTTCTCCGCCGCCAGCACCATGTCGCAGGCCGCGGCGATCACGCTGCCGGCGCCGGTCGCCGGGCCCGCCACCACGGCCAGGGTCGGCTTGTCGAGCTTGCCCAGGTTCTCGACGATGCGCCTGAGGCCCTCGAGCATGAGGTAGGCGCGGTCGCCGGTGTGGTCGGGAATCTCGAAGCCCACCGAGAAGTACTTCCCCTGGGCCATGAACACCACGAGCTTGACCGCCCGCTCGTACTCGAGGGACTCAAGGGCAGCGCTGATCTCCTCCATCATCTCGATGGAGAGGACGTTGGCGGGGGCCCGGTTCAGCGTCAGCCGCGCGATTCCCGCCGCCGTGTCGAAGTGGATGTGGTGGTACGTGCGCGCCTCGGGCGCCACTCTCGCGTAGACGTCGAAGTCGTGGGGGTCCTCCTCGAACTCCGCCATGGGCACCCCCCTAGTCGATGCGCTCGAAGGCGGCCGCGAGGCCCTGGCCGCCGCTGATGCAGAGCGTCGCGAGGCCGCGGCGCGCCTTGCGCCGCTCCATCTCGTGGAGCAGCGTGGTCGCGATGCGGGCTCCGCTGGCCCCGATCGGATGGCCGATCGCGATCGCGCCGCCGTTGACGTTGAGCTTCTCGGGGTCGAGGCGCAGCTCGCGGTCGCAGGCGATCACCTGGGCGGCGAAGGCCTCGTTCACCTCGTAGAGGTCGAAGTCGCCCAGCGTCAGGCTCGTCCGGGCGAGGAGCTTCCGCGTCGCGGGCACGACCGCGATGCCCATGATGTGCGGATCCACGCCGGCGGCGGCGACGCCCAGCGCCCGGGCCATCGGCTTCACACCCATGTCGTCGGCCGCCTGGCGCGAGAGGACCAGCATCGTCGACGCCCCGTCCGTGATCCCCGACGAGTTGCCCGCCGTCACGGTGCCTGTCTTCTTGAAGACCGGCAGGAGCTTGGCGAGGCTCTCCGCGGTCGTGTCGGGCCGCGGATGCTCGTCCTGCTTGAACTCGACCTCGCCCTTCTTGCCCGGAAGCGCGAGGGCGAAGGTTTCGGCCTCGAAGCGCCCTGCCTGCCACGCCTTCGCGGCCCGCTCCTGACTGCGCAGCGCGAACGCGTCCTGCTCCTCGCGGCCGATGCCGTACTGGTCCGCGAGGCGCTCCGCCGTCTCGCCCATGATCATGTCCGACAGCGGGCACAGCAGGCCGTCGTGGTACATCGCGTCCACGACCTGCTGCTCGCCCATGCGGTAGCCCCAGCGCGCGCCCAGGAGCAGGTAGGGCACGCGGCTCATGCTCTCGAAGCCGCCGGCGAGGACCACGTCCGCGTCGCCGTCCCGCACGGCCCGGTACGCGTAGTCGACGGCCTTGAGGCCGCTGCCGCAGGCCATGTTCACGGTGAAGGCCGGCACCTCCTGCGGGATGCCCGCCCGCCAGGCGACCTGGCGGGCCACGTTCGGCCCGTTTCCGGCCTGCCGCGCGCACCCGATCGCGACCTCGTCGACCTCGTCGGGCTTGACGCCCGTGCGCCGCAGCGTCTCCTTCGCGGACGCCGCGGCCAGCTGCGCCCCGCTCGTTCCGGCCAGCGCTCCGCCGAACTTGCCGATGGGCGTGCGACAAGCCCCGGCGATCACCACTTCCCTCATGCCGGACCGCGGATCATAGCACACGGCTTTCGGCGCGCCGGACCCGCACCGGCGCGCCCAGCGAGGCGCCGAGGACACGCGCGGCGCTGCCCCGATTCACGGCGACCTCGAGCCGGCGGCTGCTGCCGACGAGGGCGCACGCCTCGCCCTCCGCCACCTCGGCGTAGGTGCGCACCAGGGGGAGCACGGCGCCCTCGACGACGACCACGAGCTCGGTGGGATCGCCGCCGACCGTGGCCAGCATCGCGTCGAGGTCCGCCCGCGTGATGCTGCTCGAGAGGTTGCCGAAGCGGTCCGCGTGGATGACCTCGCCTTCCCAGTCGCCGTCCTCGAGGCGGCGCGGGCGCTTGACGTCGAACACCACCGGATCGGGGATCCTGGGCCCGGTTTCCTCGAGAGGCAGGCCGTTGGCGAGGCGGGCCGCCACGGGGCCGAAGACGTCGCGGGCGTGGAAGGTGGGCGACACCTCGTGGCGGAAGAGGCCGGCGTTGGTGATGGCGTGGACCCGGGCGTCGGGGTGCGCCGCGAGCACCAGGGTGAAGATCCCGTTGTCCGGTCCCACGAAGAAGTACCCGCCCGCCGCGAGGGCCAGCTCGCGGCGGTCACCGCCCACGCCGGGATCGACCACGGCGACGAACGCGGCGCCGGCCGGGAAGGCGCGGTACGCGGCCTCGAGAGCGTACGCGCCGGCGCCGACGTCGTGGGGCGGCAGGTCGTGGACCACGTCGACGACCGTGGCCTCGGGCGCGGCGGCGAGCACGGCGCCCTTGAGGGCGCCCACGTAGTGGTCGCGGCTCCCGAAGTCCGTCAGCAGGGCGACGATCGGGCGCATCAGGCGCGCATTCTAGAATGGTGGCGTGCATCGCATCTACCTGGACCACAACGCCACGACGCCCCTGGACCCCCGCGTCCTCGAGGCGATGCTCGTGGCGCTGCGGGACGACTTCGGCAACCCGTCGAGCCTCCACCTCTACGGCCAGCGCGCCCGCGCGGCCCTCGAGGATGCGCGAGCCGAGGTGGCGGCCCTCCTCGGGGCCGGGGCGGACGAGATCGTGTTCACGGGCAGCGGCACCGAGGCGGACAACCTGGCGCTGCGGGGGCTCGCCCTCGCCAGCCACGAGCCGCGCCGCAAGATCGTCCACACCGGCATCGAGCACCACGCCGTCCTGAACACGGCGAAGGCCCTGGCGGCCGAGGGCCTGCCCGTCGAGGCAGCGCGCGCGAGGGAGGACGGCGTCGTCGACCTCGACGACCTCGCCGCCCGCGTCGACGCCCGGACGGCCGTCGTCGCGGTGATGCTGGCGAACAACGAGACCGGTGTCGTGCAGCCGATCGCCGAGGCCGTCCGGATCGCCCGGGACCAAGGCGCCTGCGTCCACTGCGACGCGGTGCAGGCCGCGGGCAAGCTGCCCCTCGACGTGCGCGCCCTGGGCGTCGACACGCTGGCGCTCTCGGCGCACAAGCTCTACGGTCCCAAGGGTATCGGCGCACTCTGGGTCAGGCGCGGCCTCAAGCTCAAGGCCCTGGTGCACGGCGGCTCCCAGGAGCGCAACCGCCGAGCCGGAACCGAGAACGTGGCGGGAATCGTCGGCTTCGGCTGCGCGGCCTCCATTGCGAGGAGCGAGCTCGGCGCGACGGGCGCGCGGCTCGCCGCGCTGCGCGACGAGCTGGAGGCGCGCCTCCTCGCGATCCCCGGAGCGCGCGTCAACGGCACGGGGCCGCGCGTTCCGAACACCACCAACGTCTCCTTCGACGGCTGCGAGGCCGAGAGCCTGCTGCTCGCCCTCGACCTCTCCGGGGTGGCGGTCTCGACCGGCGCCGCCTGCGCCGCCGGAGCGATCGAGCCCTCCCACGTGCTGCGCGCCATGGGGCTGCCGCTCTCCCGCGTGCAGGCCTCGCTGCGCTTCTCGCTCGGGCGCGGGACCACCGCCGACGAAGTCGAGCGCGCGGCGGCCCTGGTGGCCGAGGCGGTGACGCGTCAGCGCCGGCGCTAGAATCCCGCGCTTGTGAGAGCAGCCACGCGCCAGGCGATCGTCGCTCTCGGTCTCCTCACGTGCGTCGCTCCGTCCGCGGCGTCGCCGACGCCCGAAGCGCCGCCCGTGGCCAGCGCCGCGGCGATCGAGGCCCCGCCCGTCGTGGACGGCGACGTGCTGGGGGACCCGGCGTGGCAGCAGGCGGCGGCCCTCGCCGACTTCTGGCAGACGACGCCCGACGCGGGCGCTCCAGCCTCCGAGCGCACCGAGGTGCGGGTCGTCTACACGAGGGAGACGCTCTACTTCGGCGTCGTCTGCTACGACCGCGAGCCCTCGCGCATCGTGGTGAACGAGAGCCGGAGGGACTCCCCCCTCGAGGAAACCGACAGCTTCCGCATCGTCCTCGACACCTACCGCGACCGCCAGAACGGCTTCGTCTTCGGCACGAACCCCACCGGCCTCGAATACGACGGCCAGGTCACCGGCGAGGGCGAGAGCGCCGACGCGCTGGGCTCGTCCCTGGGCGGCTTCAACCTCAACTGGGACGGCTCGTGGCGGGTCAAGACGCGCGTCGGCGAGTTCGGCTGGAGCGCGGAGTTCGCGATCCCGTTCCGGACGCTGCGCTACGCGGGCGGCAACCCCCAGACCTGGGGCCTCAACCTCGAGCGCACCATCAGGCGCCGGAACGAGACCGCGTACTGGGCTCCCCTGTCCCGGCAGTACACGCTGTTCCGCATCTCGTCGGCGGGCGCTCTCGACGGGCTCCGCGTGCCGCACCGGAGGCTCCTCCAGGCGGTTCCCTACGTGCTGGCCGAGGGATCGCGGAACTACGCCGCCTCCGGAGCGCTCGAGAGCCACGGCGACGCGGGCGGCGAGGTCAAGTTCGGCGCCACTCCGAGCCTCACTCTCGACCTCACGATGAACACGGATTTCGCCCAGGTGGAGGCCGACGAGCAGCAGATCAACCTCGACCGCTTCAACCTCTTCTACCCCGAGAAGCGTCCCTTCTTCCTCGAGAACGCCGGCTTCTTCGCCGTGGGGAGCCCCGGCGAGACCGAGCTGTTCTTCAGCCGTCGCATCGGCCTCGGGCCTGAGGGCGAGGTGATCCCCATCCTGGCGGGGGCGCGCCTGTCGGGGAAGGCGGGCCGCGTGAACCTGGGCGTACTCGACATGCAGACGCGCGGCGTGGCCGGGGCGCCCGCCGCGAACTTCGCCGTGGCGCGGGCCTTCCACGAGCTTCCGAACCGCTCGGGCGTGGGCGCGGTCTTCACCAACCGCCAGGCCACCGAGGGCGAGACGAGCCTCGACTGGGGTCGCACCTTCGGGCTGGACGGGCGGGCCGGGCTCGGCCCTCACGTCGACCTGGTCGCGTGGGCCGCGGGAACCCGGACGCCGGGCGCCACGGGATCGGAGCACGCGGCGCACGTCTCCGCCACCTGGAAGACGCCGGGCTGGGAGATCTTCGGCAAGTACACGGACGTCGGCGTGGGCTTCGACCCCCAGGTCGGCTTCCAGCTGCGAAGCGGTTACAGGAGGCCCGAGTTCCTCGTCTTCCGCACGCTCCGCTTCACCTCGGGGGCGCTCCTCGAGGCGCGACCCCACGTCGCCTACGACGGGCACTGGAAGCCCGACGGCTTCCAGGAGTCGGGCTTCCTCCACGTGGACAACCACCTCGAGTGGCGCGGCGGCTGGGAGCTGCACACCGGCTTCAACGTGGTGCGCGAGGGCCTGCTCGAGCCCTTCGAGATCTACCCCGGGATCGTCGTGCCGCCCGGCACCTACGACAACGTCGAGGGGCAGCTCGTCGGGATCACCAATCAGGGCGCTCCGCTGAGCCTCGAGACGCGCCTCACCGCCGGCGGGTTCTTCGACGGCAGCCGCGTCTCCGCCACCTCGACGGCGCGCGGGCGCATCGGCGATCGCTTCAACGCCTACGTGGACTGGACGCGCAACGACGTCTCGCTCACGGCGGGCCGCTTCGTGACGGACCTGGTGCGGGCGCGGCTGTCCTACTCCTTCACGACGCGGGTCTACGTGCAGGCCCTCGTCCAGTACAACAGCCGCGAATCCAACTGGTCCACGAACCTGCGCCTCGGCCTGCTGCAGACGGCCAACACCGGGCTGTTCCTCGTCTACAACGAGAACCGCGATACCGAGCGCGGCGGCATCGGTCCCCGCGACCGCAGCCTCACGCTGAAGCTCAGCCGCCTGCTCGACCTGCTGCGGTAGCCGCCCTCCCGGGGAGCGCTATGGGCGGCGCGCCGGCACCTGGGCCTCGGCGTGATAGGAAGAGCGCACGAGGGGCGCCGACTCCACGTGGGCGAAGCCCAGGTCGAGAGCGAAGTCGCGGATCGCATCGAACTCCGCGGGTGCGTAGTAGCGAACGATGGGCAGGTGCGCGAGGCTCGGGCGCAGATACTGGCCCACCGTCAGGATGTCCGTGCCCGCGGCGCGGATCGCGCGGATGCAGTCCTCGACCTCGCGGAGCTCCTCGCCCAGCCCCACCATGATCCCGCTCTTGGTCAGGAGTCCCGCCCGCTTCGACCGCCGCAGGAGCTCCAGGGACCGCTCGAAGCGGGCGCCGGGCCGAACGCGCCGGTACAGGCGCGGGACGGTCTCGGTGTTGTGGTTGAGGATGTCGGGCCGCGCCTCGACGACGACCCCGAGCGCGTCCCAGTTCCCCTTGAAGTCGGGTATCAGGACCTCGACCGCGCAGGCGGGGACCCTGGCCCGGATCTCGGCGATGCAGGCCGCGAAGATCGAGGCGCCCCCGTCGCGCTGGTCGTCCCGGTTCACCGAGGTGATCACGGCGTGCCGCAGACCCATGCGGGCCACCGCGTCGGCGACCCGCCGCGCCTCGTCCGGATCGGGCGCCCGTCCCGGCAGGCCCGTCTTCACCGCGCAGAAGCCGCACGCGCGCGTGCAGACGTCGCCCAGGATCATGAAGGTGGCGGTCCCGCGGTTCCAGCAGTCGCCGATGTTGGGGCAGCGCGCCTCCTCGCAGACCGTGTGGAGCTCGAGACCCCGCATGAGGCGGACCAGGCGCTCGTACCCGTCGCCGATGGGCGCGCGTGCCTTGATCCAGTCCGGCCGGCTTTGCAGGGTTGCAGGGACCGATGAGGTCATGGCGACGGAGCGGCGCTACTCCTCCTCGTCGTCATCGTCATCATCTTCGTCGGGGTCGTCCCACGCCGCGTCGTCGTCCCCGTCGTCGTCGTCGAGGTCATCGTCCTCGTCGTCGAAATCCTCGTCGTCTTCTTCGTCCTCTTCTTCGTCGTCCTCGTCGTCGTCTTCCTCTTCGTAGTCCTCGTCCTCGTCCTCTTCTTCGTCCTCGTCGTCGTCCCCGACCCCCTCGTCCTCGTCGTCCCCGTAGTCTTCTTCGTCGTCGAGGTCGTCGTCCTCGAGATCCTCCTCCTCGTCGTCCAGCCACAGGGTGCGACCTTCGCTCACGGGCCCTCCTAAGCTCATCAGCGGCTCCAACCTAGCACGAAAGGCCAGGGTTCCGTATTATGCTTCCGGGCCAGCGAAGGCGAGGAAACCGCATGATCATCGTCTGCCCGTCCTGCTCGTCGCGGTACAAGTTCGACGAGACGAAGCTCGGCTCGCGACCGAGCGCACGGACGAAGTGCGCGAAGTGCGGGGGCACCATCGAGATCGAGAACCCGGCCCTCGGCGCCTTCACTCTCCCGCCGGGAGCCATGCCGCCTGTCGCTCCTCCCGCCACAGGGGCGCCGCCGAAGGGCGAGCCGGCCGGCCCTCCGGCCAAGGCCGCGGCTCCCCCCGAGCAGGCACCCGCAGTGGAAGAGAAGCTGCGCACGAAGAAGGTCGCCGTGACCCCGGCCGTCGGCGAAGCGACCTCCACCGGCCGCGACCTGATGAAGGCCGGCATCATCGAGATGCCCAAGGACAAGCGCTACTCGCTCGCCGTCCTGCAAGGCGCCTCGACCGGTCAGATCTTCCCCGTCACCAGGGTGCGCACGACGATCGGCCGCGCGGGAGCCGACATCGTGATCGACGACCCCGAGGCCTCGCGGGTCCATGCGGCCCTCGAGATCCTGGGCGAGCACGCCATCCTCCGCGACCTCGGCTCGACCAACGGCACCTTCGTGGACCTCGAGAAGATCGACCAGCACGTGCTGTACAACCAGAACGAGTTCCGCATCGGCAGCCACGTCCTGATGTTCATCGTGACCGAGATCGAATAGGCCGATGCGTCACGGCCCGCATCGCCCTTGACCGGCGACGTCGACCTCGAGGCCTTCGGGCGCGAGGCCCGGCGCTTCGTCGACTGGGTGGTCCGCTATCTGGCCGAGCCGGGCCGCTATCCCGTGCTGTCCCGGGTCCGGCCGGGGGAGGTCGCCGCGGCCCTCCCCAAGTCGCCGCCGCTCTCTCCGGAGCCCCTCGACGTCCTGCTGCCCGACGTCGAGCGCCTGATCGTCCCGGGCCTCACGCACTGGAACCACCCGGGCTTCTTCGCGTACTTCGCGAACTCCTCGACCGGCCCCGCGATCCTCGGCGAGCTGCTCGCTGCCGCCTTCAACCCGAACGCCATGCTGTGGCGCACGGCTCCCGCGGCGACGGAACTGGAGCTCGTCGTCCTCGACTGGCTGCGCCAGATGCTCGGCCTGCCCGAGAGGCTCTTCGGCGTGATCCAGGACACGGCCTCGGCCTCGACGCTCGTGGCCCTGGCGGCCGCGCGCGAGGCCGTGCCGGGCCTCGAGGCCCGGAGGCGCGGCCTCTCGGGCGCGCCGCGCCTCCGGATGTACGCCTCCGAGCACGCCCACTCGTCGGTCGAGAAGGCGGGCATCGTCCTGGGCATCGGGCGCGAGGGCTTCCGGGGAATTCCCTGCGATGGCGAGTACAGGATGGACGTCGGCGCCCTGGCCCGGGCCGTCGCCGAGGACCGCGCCGCCGGCATCCTGCCGTTCGCCGTGACAGCGACCGCGGGGACGACCGGGGCGACCGCCATCGATCCGGTGCCGGCCATCGCGGATCTCTGTGCCCGCGAGGGCCTTTGGCTTCACGTGGACGCCGCCTACGGCGGAGCGGCGGCGGTGGCCCCCGAGCTGCGCTTCGTGCTGGCGGGCGCCGAGCGCGCCGACTCCATCGTCGTGAACCCCCACAAGTGGATGTTCGTGCCGATCGACTTGTCGGTCCTCTACACGCGTCGCCCCGACGTGGTGAAGGCCGCGTTCAGCCTCGTGCCCGACTACCTGCGCACCCCCGAGGAGGAGGCCGCGCCGAACCTGATGGACTACGGCGTCAGCCTGGGCCGTCGTTTCCGGGCCCTGAAGCTGTGGTTCGTGATCCGCGCGTTCGGGGTCGAGGGCATCGCGGAGCGCATCCGCCACCACGTGCGCCTCGCGCAGCGCTTCCGCTCGTGGCTCGAAGCCGACCCGCGCTTCGAGGTCGTCGCGCCCACGCCGCTCTCGGTCGTGTGCTTCCGCCTGCGCTTCCCCGGCCTGCCCGCAACGGAGGCCGACCGCCTGAACGACGCGGCGGCGGAGGCCGTGAACGCGACCGGCGAGGCCTACCTCTCGGCCACCAGGCTCTCGGACCGCACCACCCTGCGCCTGGCCATCGGAAACGTCCGCACGGAGGAGCGCCACGTCCGCCGGGCCTACGAGCTGCTCGGCGAGGCGGCCTCGCGGCTCCGGGCGCCGGCCTGAGGGAGCGGACGGTGAAGATCGCCACCTGGAACGTGAACTCGATCCGCGCCCGCGAGCCCCGCCTCCTCCAGTGGCTCGAGCTGAGGCGGCCCGACGTCGTCTGCCTCCAGGAGCTGAAGGTGCCAGACGAGGAGTTCCCGCGCCTGATCCTCGAGGCGGCCGGCTACCGCGCGGCCGTCCACGGGCAGCGCACCTACAACGGCGTCGCGATCCTCTCCCGCGCCGAGCCCGCCGAGGTCGAGCGCGGCCTGCCAGGCGACGCGCAGGCCCGCCTCGTCTCGGCCCGCGTCGAGGGCATCCGCGTGATCTCCGCGTACTTCCCGAACGGAGCCTTCGTGGGCTCGGACAAGTGGGCTTACAAGCTGGAATGGATGGGCCGCCTCGCGACCTGGCTCAAGGAGCGCTGCGATCCCGGCGAGCCGCTCGCGCTGTGCGGCGACTTCAACGTCGCTCCCGAGGCCCGCGACGTCTGCGAGCCGGACGCCTGGAACGAGACCGTGCTCTGCCACCCCGACGCCCGCGCGGCGCTCGAGGCCGTGCG
Source organism: Vicinamibacteria bacterium (assembly GCA_035691285.1). Lineage (GTDB taxonomy): Bacteria > Acidobacteriota > Vicinamibacteria > Fen-336 > Fen-336 > DATFEN01. The sequence goes on from DASSJI010000085.1 coordinate 11,668, forward strand.
GGCGTTCGGCCTCGTCGACCTGGTGCGTCTCCATCACGAGGGGCCGGGGCCCTGGTCCTGGTGGGACTACAAGCAGCTCGCCTTTCCGAGGGATCGCGGGCTCCGCATCGATCACGTGTTCGGAACGGAGCCCGTCGCACGTGCCTGCGTGGCCGCCTCGGTGGATCGCGACGTCCGCAAGCCGAACTGGCCGAGGAAGCCGCCGGCCGCGGGCCCCTCGGACCACGCGCCGGTCGTCGTCGAGGTCCGGAGGTAAGCCCTATACTGCAGCGATGCGCGTGGTGGTCGCGATGTCGGGAGGCGTCGACTCTTCGGTGGCCGCGGCCCTGCTCCAGGAGCAGGGCCACGAGGTCGTCGGGATCTCCATGCAGCTCCACGACCAGACCGAGGGCCAGGGCCCGTCCTTCGGGCGCTGCTGCGCGCTCGACGACCTGCACGACGCCAAGGCCGTGGCCGCGCGGCTCGGCATTCCCCACTACGTCCTCAACCTGGAGCGCTCGTTCGCGGAGGGCGTGATCTCCCCCTTCGTCCGGGACTACCTGGAGGGGCGCACTCCCCTTCCCTGCGCTCACTGCAACACCGAGGTGAAGTTCGCGAGCCTCGTCGAGAAGACACGCAGCCTCGGCGTCGAGCACGTCGCGACGGGCCACTACGCGCGCAAGGACGAGGACCCGGGGAGCGGGCGCACGCGCCTCCTGCGCGGCCGCGATCGCAGGAAGGACCAGTCGTACTTCCTCTTCGGCCTCACCCAGGACCAGCTCCGGACGGCGCTCTTCCCCGTGGGCGGTCTGGAGAAGGGAGAGGTCCGACGCCTCGCCTCGGAGCGCCGGCTGCCCGTGGCCGACAAGCCCGAGAGCATGGAGATCTGCTTCGTGCCCGATGGCGACTACGCCGGCTTCGTCGAGCGGCAGGCGCCCGAAGCCCTGCGGCCGGGCCCGATCGTCGACGAGGCGGGCCGCGTCGTCGGCGAACACCGAGGCGTGCATCGCTTCACCGTCGGCCAGCGCAGGGGCCTGGGCGTCACGGCCGAGCGGCCGCGCTACGTGCTCAGGGTGCTGCCCGAAGCGGCGACGGTCGTCGTCGGCGACGAGGACGCCCTGTTCGCCGATTCCCTCGTCGCGCGGGACGTGAACTGGCTCTCGGTGGCGCCGCCGACCGGCGCGATCCGCGCCGACGTCCGCATCCGCTATCGCCACGGCGAAGCGCCCGCGACGATCGCACCCCTGGGCGGCGGCCGCGTGCGGGTGACCTTCGACGCACCGCAGCGCGCGGTCACGCCCGGCCAGGCGGCGGTCTTCTACGACGGCGAGGTGTGCCTCGGCGGGGGCTGGATCGAATAGCTCGAAGCGGTCACGACCGCAGCCGCTCCAGCGCCCGTCGGGCCGCCTCCTGATGGGCCTCCTTCTTGGACGGGCCCTCGCCGGTGGACACGGCGCGGCCGGCGATTCGGCACTCCACGCGAAAGCGGCGGCGATGGCTGGGCCCCGTCTCCTCGACGACCGCGTACTCGGGCAGCCCCTGGCCGCGGGCCTGGAGCAGCTCCTGGAGCGCGCTCTTGTGGTCGACGATCGCCTCCTGGGGGCCGGCGGCGACCTCGGCTCCGAAGTCCTGGTCGATGAAGCGCCGCGTCGCGTCGATGCCGCCGTCGAGGTAGAGCGCCGCCAGCACGGCCTCGTAGGCGTCGGCCCAGAGCGCCGCCTTGCGACGGCCTCCGGTCTTCTCCTCGCCGCGCCCCAGCAGCAGCAGGTCGGGCAGGCTCAGAGCCTCGGCACGGCGCGCGAGGCTCGGCTCCGAGACGAGGTGCGCACGCACGCGGCTCTTCGTGCCCTCGTCGCCTTCCGGGTCGCGGCGATGGAGCAGGTCCGCCACCATGAAGCCCAGCACCGCGTCGCCGAGGAACTCGAAGGGCTCGTTGTGCCTGGACTGCGGCCCGCCCTCGTGCGCGCGGCTCGTGTGCGTGAGGGCCCGGTCCAGCAGGCCCAGGTCTGCGAACTCGTGGCCCAGGCGGCGCGCCAACGCCAGAAGCTCGGCGGTGCGCTCCGCGGGGAGCTTCAACGCGGCGCGTCGCTCCCGCGCTCGAACACCACGCGCCCCCCGACCAGCGTCAGCTCGACCGGCGTCGTCAGGATCTCCCGCGCCGGGATCCGGAACAGGTCGCGCTCGAACACCACGAGGTCCGCCAGCATCCCGGGCGCCAGCGTCCCCTTGTCCTTCTCGGCGAACTCGGCGTAAGCCGAGCCCCGCGTGTAGGCGTCGAGCGCGTCCTCGAGGCCGATCTTCTCCTGGGGCTCGAAGCCCCCTTGGGGCCCTCCGCCGGTGAACTCGCGGGTCACGGCCGCGTACAGCCCGAGCCGGGGGTCGAGGGGCTCGACGAACCAGTCGGTCCCGAAGGCCAGGGTCACGCCCGCCTTCAGGAACGACGCCCACCGATAGGAGTCCGCCAGCCGGCGCCGGCCGACGTGCTTCTCGACGAAGCGCATGTCGTCGATGCAATGCGAGGGTTGCACGGAGGCCACGACGCCGAGCGTTCGGTACCGCTCCACGTCCTCGGCCCGGACGTGCTGGGCGTGCTCGACGCGGAAGCGGCGGTCCCGCGGGCCGTGGGCGGCGGCCGCCTTCGCGAAGGCGTCGAGCACGAGGGCGTTGGCGCGGTCGCCGATGGCGTGCACCGCGAGCTGGAAGCCGGCCTCGTCGGCCTCGAGGATGAGCCGCTCCAGCTCGGCCGGGGCGTAGAGCAGGAGACCTGTGGAGCCGGGGTTGTCGGAGAACGGCTCGAAGAGCGCTGCCGTGGCGGACCCGATCGAGCCGTCCGAGAGGATCTTGAGGGCTCCCAGGCGGATCCATTCGTCGCCGAGGCCGGTGCGCACGCCGGTCCGGGTCAGGGGCTCCAGGGACGCTGAGGCGTAGCGCCACACGTACATGCGCGCCGTCAACTCGCCACGCGACCTGAGCTCCTGGTACGTCGGCAGCGCGTCGACGCTCGAGTTGTCCTGGATCGTCGTGACCCCGACGCGGGCGGCCTCCTGGAGCGCGGCACGCGCCGCGCGCAGGTTCATCTCCCTGGACGGCTCCGGGATCGCGCGGCTCACCAGGTCCATGGCGTTGTCCTTCAGCAGCCCGGTGGGCTCGCCGGAGGCCTCCCGCACGATGGTCCCGCCTGCGACGTCCTTCGTCTCGCGGGTGACGCCCGCGAGGCGGAGCGCGAGGGAGTTGGCCAGCGCCATGTGACCGTCCAGCCGGCTCACGAACACGGGGTTCTCCGGCGTCACGGCGTCGATCAGCCGGCGCGTGGGCTCAGCCTTGGACGGCCAGGCGTGGTGGTCCCAGTTCCCTTGAAGGATCCACGCGCCTTTCGGCAGGCCCTTCGCGTGCTCGCCGAGGCGGCGCGCGAAGTCGGCCTCGTCCTTCGCCGGCCGCAGGTCCACCGAGAGCAGCCCGAAGCCGCCGTCGAGGAAGTGGACGTGCGCGTCGTTGAAGCCCGGAACCACGAGCCGGCCGCGCAGCTCGACGACGCGGGTCCCCGGGCCGACGAGGGGCAGGACGTCCGCGTCGACGCCCAGCGCCGCCACGCGCCCGTCCCGCACGGCGATCGCCGTGCCCTCGGCCAGGCCCTTGCCCGCCCACACCCGCCCGCCGCGCAGGACGAGGTCGGCGCTCGCGGGGCTCAAGAGGACCGCCAGGAGAAGCAGCACTTCATACCACCTTCAGGATCACCATCGTCATGTCGTCGTTCTGCGCGGCCTCGCCGACGAAGCTGCGGATCTCCTCGAGGATGCGCTCCTTCAGCTCGTCGCTGCCCAGGGACTCGCCCGCCTCGAGGATCTCCCTGAGCCGCGCCTCGCCGAACAGCTCGGCCTTCGGGTTCATCGCCTCGGACAGGCCGTCGGTGAAGAACAGGAACAGGTCGCCGGGCGCGAGCGGCGCCTGGGCCTCCTCCAGGATCTTCTCGAAGCGGTCGCCCCGGTCGATGCCGAGGCCCAGGCCCGCCGGCGTCAGGACCCGCGTCCGGCCCGTGGCCTTCTCCAGGTGGAGGATCGGGTTGTGGCCCGCGCGGGCGTAGCGCATCGTGCGCGCCGCCGTGTCGACGATCGCGTAGGTCATGGTGATGAACGAGCGCGAGTCCATGTTGGCCGAGAGGATCTGGTTGGCCTCGCACAGGAGCTTCGCGGGCGAGTCATAGATGCGCGACAGGGACAGGGCCAGGCCCTTCAGCTCGGCCATGTAGAGGGCCGCCGAGGTGCCCTTGCCCGAGACGTCCGCGATCAGCACGCCCATCCTCGTCGGCGACAGCGGGATGAGGTCGTAGTAGTCGCCGCCCACCTCGGCCGCCGGAAGGCACAGCGCCGCGATGCGCAGGCCCGCCATGGCGATCGCGCCCTCGGGGGGCAGGAGGCTCATCTGGATCTGGCGCGCGATGCGCAGCTCCTCCTCGAGGCGCTCCTTCTCGGCCCGCTGCTGCAGCAGGTCCTCGATGCCCCGGCCCATGAGGTTGAAGGACTCGGCCAGCTCGCCCAGCTGGTCCCGGCTCGACACCTTGATGACGTGGCCGAAGTCGCCCTGGCGGAGCTTCTCGGTTCCGACCGACAGCGCATGGATGGAGCCGGTGATCGAGCGCGCCAGCACCAGTCCCAGGGAGAGGGCGATGATGTAGACGAACAGGAACACGGCGCCGACGACGGCCAGGGCCTTGACGAGGAGGTCGCCCATGTTCAGCGCGCCGGGCGACAGGTGGCGGATCAGGTCGACCGGCTGGAAGCCGAACGTCAGGGGCTCCGGCTCGCGCTTGCCCGTGGCCCAGTCGGTGCGCTCGGGCGTGGCGATGAACGGCATGCCTCCGGCCGGGACGTCTCCGAGCTGGCGCGCGTTCGAGTCGTCGATCGCGATCGACACCCCGCGGCCGTCCGACTCCGTGGTCACCGTTCCTCCCACCGTGAACATCCGGATGCCGGTCCGGGCGGAGAGCCTCTCGAAGGTCTTCCCGTCGAGGGGGGCCTCGAGCAGCAGGAACTCGTCGCCCTCGTGCCACAGCGCGCGCAGGACCTCGGCGTCGCCCGCCTTGACCAGCCCCGCGAACCCCGGCGTCTCGAGCCAGGCAGGGAGGGTCTGGGGCAGCGCCGCGTCTCCCAGCACGCGGCGCCCGCTCCGCACGAGCACGAAGCGAAGCTCCGGATGCAGCTCGCGGGCGGGAGCGAGCCGCACGGTCAGGGCTCGCTCCAGCGCCGCCGGGTCGGCGGGCAGCCCCCGGAGCGACGCGTGGGCCGTGGCCTCCATCAGCTGGCCCACGCGGTCCACCTCGGTCAGGACCAGGTGCGAGCCGACGAGCCCGGAGAACAGCAGCCAGGCGATGTAGAAGAGCAGGCCCAGCAGGACCATCGGCACGACCGCGATGAACAGGTACGAGACCAGGAGCTTGGTGCGGATGCGCCAGAGCAGGCGGCGGAAGGCCCAGGTCGCGAACAGGGCCAGGCCGACGAGGCCGTAGGCCCAGAGCACGAAGCGAGCCAGTCCGCCCAGGGCGCCCGCCTCGAGGCCGAGGCCGTCGAGGAGGGCGACCGCGAGGGCGGCGAGCAGCACGCGGCCCCGCCACGTCGTCAGCAGGAACTGGCGGGCGCGGTCTTTGGCGCGCTCCGCCGCGGGCGCGGGTGGCGCCGGAAGCTGGTAGGCCGACATGCGAGAGCCGCAGTATAGACGGACGCACGTCGTGCGTTGACACTGCGCTCCGGCATCGGCTAGCTTCGCCCTGTCGATGCTGCTCATGGCGATGATGGCGGTGGCCGCGATCGACGTCACCGCCGTCGGCGTCGTCACGAGCGCCCATCCCGGGGGCGGGAGCGCGATCCTCCGCTCAGGAGGCCGCGTGCGGGTGGTGGCCGTCGGCGAGCGCGCCTTCGGCGCGCGCCTCGCCCGCGTGGCGCCCGACCACGTCGTGCTCGAGGTGGACGGCCAGGCCGTGGAGCTCCGCATCGCGGGCGCTCCGCCTCCGCCGGCGCTGTCGTCGCCTCCGGGCGCGGAGGCGCCCGCGGTCGAGGCGGCTGGGGGAGAGCCGGTGGCCGTCGACCAGACCCTCTCCCGTGAGCACGTGCAGCGGCGCCTCGCCACGGAGATCCCGCGGATCCTCGGCGAGACGGCCTTGCAGCCGTCGACCCAGGACGGGCGCGTCGTCGGCTTGCGCCTCGTCCGTGTCGCGTCCGGCACGCTGCTGACGGACCTCGGTCTGCGGCCCGGCGACGTGCTGACGGAGATCAACGGCACGCCCACCGACAGCCTGCCGTCCCTGATCAGCCTCTGGACGAGCCTCCAGAACGAGACGGCCCTGCGCGCGACCGTGCTGCGCGACGGCCGTCCGCTCCAGCTCTCGGTCACGCTGCGGTAGGCCGCTCTCCGTGAAGCGACTGCTGCCCCTCGTCCTGCTGGTGCACTGCGCGCCGGGGCGGGCCTGGGGCGAGGGCCAGACGTCAAACGACGAGCGCCGCCGGGGCCCCCGTCTCGTGCTCGTTTCGCTGGACGGAGCCTCAGCTCCGGTCATCGACGCTGCCGTCCGTCGCGGGGTCATGCCCAACCTGGCGAGGCTGCGAGCCGAAGGCGCCGTGTCCGTCAGTGGCGCGCTCACGTCCCTGCCCGTCAAGACCGCGGCGGGGCACGCGACGCTCTTCACGGGCGCGTGGTGCGACCGCAACGGCATCGCCGGCAACGAGGTCCCGGTCCCCCGCGCGAGCGTGCTGACGTCCGTCTCCGGCTTCACGTCGGAAATGCTGCGGGCCGAGCCACTCTGGGTCACGGCGGCCCGTCAGGGGCTCGACGTCACGGTCGTCAGCGCCACCCAGGCCTGGCCTTCCGCCCCCTTCCTCGCGGAGAGGCGGTTCGGCGGAGATTACGGCCCGCACCTCTCCTTGCTCGACGGCTACCAGAGCCGCCGAACGCCGTCGGTCGCGCTGACGGCGAAGGACGTGCGGCTGGAGCCCGCCGCCGGCTGGCGCGGGACGCTCCCTGCGCACCGCGGGCCGATGAAGGACTTCGGCTTCACCGTCTCCGGGGCGCGCGTCGAGGTCCTCCTGTACGACGATCCCGCCGATCCCGTCGAGGGCTTCGACACGGCCTACCTGGCGACGAGCAAGGCGGCGGGCAACGGCGTGGTGCTGAAGCCTGTCCGGCCGGCCGCGTCGGCCGCCGCCTTCAGGGGCCTCACGCTGCACACCGAGGACGGCCCGCTCGGGCTCCATTTCCGGCTCTTCTCGCTGTCTCCTGACGGCGCCGACCTGCTCCTCTACGCTTCCGACGGCAGCATCGTTCGCAGCAACCGCCCGCAACTCGCATCGGCGGCGGTCGAGGCCACGGGCGGCTTCGTCGGCAACGGCGCGGACGACCTATATAAGGATGGCGCCCTCGGCCCGCCCGTGTGGAAGGGCGGCGACGGGACGGCCGAGGCCCGCTATCTCGAGACCGCGTTCCTGGTCGAGCGCCAGTTCCGGCGCCTGATGGACTTCGGCCTGGACGCCACGAAGTGGGACGTCCTGATCGGCTACCTGCC
>DASSJI010000086.1:0-6360 GCA_035691285.1 Vicinamibacteria bacterium
GTCCGCAGCGCCGACCGCAAGTCGGTCCTCGACATCGCCCGCGAGGTCAAGGACCTGGCCGCCCGCGCCCGCGACCGAAAGCTCAAGCCCGAGGAGTTCATGGGCTCGACCTTCAGCGTCTCGAACCTCGGCATGATGGACGTCACCGAGTTCACGGCGATCATCAACCCTCCGGAGAGCGCGATCCTGGCCGTGGGCGCCGTGAAGCAGGTGCCGGTCGTGGTCGACGGTCGCATCGAGGTCGGCCATCGCATGCGGGTCACGCTGAGCTCGGACCACCGCGTCATCGACGGCGCGCTCGCCGCCCAGTTCCTGGGCGAGGTGCGGCGGCTGCTGGAGAACCCGGTCAGCCTGTTCGTGTAGGCGGCCTACCCGGTCCGCTCGGCCAGGGCCCGCTCGATGCGGCGGTCGGGCACGATCCAGACGACCGCCACGACCACGTAGAGCGCGAAGGCGATCCACCAGGCCACGAATGCCAGCGGGATCGCCACCGCGTAGATCGCGACCGACACCTTCCCCTTGAAGTCGTCGCCGATCGCCTTCGCCAGGGCCGAGTCCCTGTCGTGATGCACCAGGAGGGCTCGCACCAGGATGTAGTACGCCACCGCGGCGCAGAGGAGCGCGACCCCGTAGACGGCCACCGGGACCGCCTCGAAGTGGTTCTCCCCCATCCAGGCGGTGACGAAGGGGATGAGCGAGAGCCAGAAGAGCAGGTGCAGGTTGGCCCACAGCACGCCGCCGCCGACGCGCTGGACGGCCTGCAGCAGGTGATGATGGTTGTTCCAGTAGATCCCCAGGTACGCGAAGCTCAGCACGTAGCTGACGAAGGGCGGCACCAGCGGCCGCAGCGAAGACAGCTCGGCGCCGTGGGGCGCCTTCAGCTCCAGCACCATGATCGTGATGATGATGGCGATCACGCCGTCGCTGAACGCCTCCATCCGCCCCTTGCTCACGACGACGCCCGCTCCAGGTACGCCCGGACGACCTCGTCGATGCGGCGGCGGCTCTCGGGGTCGAGGCCCAGGAAGCGGATGCCGAAGCCCGGCGGCAGGCTGTGGATGGCGTTCTGCTGCTTCGGGTTGACCCAGACCACGACACCCACGAGCTCCGACTCGAGCATGTTGCCGGGCACCGTGAAGCGGACGCGCAGGGTGTGGCCGAGCCTGACCTCCTCGTCGGACGCGACGTAGCAGCCGAACACGCTGACGTTCACGGTGAGAGCCCGGAACGGCTCGGCGCCGCCGGGAAGGACCAGACAGGCTCGCACGAACGGCACCCGGAACGGCCGCTCGACGTGGGGCCGGCTCACGGCAGCACGTACCGCTCGGCGCCGGCGCGCCGCGTGACCCGCTCGCGGTCCAGGTACTCGAGCAGCGGGATGACGAACTTGCGCGTGAGCCCGGTCAGCTCCTTGAAGCCGCCCACGTCCAGCCGGGATCCGGGCGGCCAGCGCGCGCGCACCGCGCGGGTCAGCTCGGCGAGCCGGGCGGCGTCGACCAGGCGGTCGTCGCCGACCCGGCGCAGCTCGTGGCTCGCCTGGAGCACGCGGGCGACGCGCTCGTAGAGCCCGGCATCCCTCCCGTCGGCCCGGGCCGCCTCGGTCACACGCACGCCCTCGAGCCCGGCGCGGGACGCAGCGGCGAGAAGCGCGTCGCGGGCCGACTGCTCGGCGGGATCGAGGCGGACGGCGTGCCGCGCGAGAGCGACGCCGTCGCCGCTCGGCCGCAGCTCGCCGCGGGCCGCGAGATCCGCCAGCGCGCGGTCGAGGGCGGCAGCCGCCGCCTTCGCGAACACCCGGCGCCGCAGCTCCTCCCGCGGCATCGCCTCGCGCAGCGGGTTCGCCGCGTGGTAGCCGCGCACCGCCTCGAGGGCCCGCTCGGCGAGTCCGCGGAGCGCTGCGCCGTCGATCCAGATCTCGGGCTCGCCGCCCAGGGCGACGACCCCCGGGGTCGAGGAGAGGCGCTCCCGTACGGCGCGGCTCGGCAGGCCGAGACGGGCCCCGAGGGCGGAGGCGTCGCCGGCCCGCGCCCCGGCCTCGGCCAGGAACAGCGCCGCGGCCGCCGTGTCGTCGCGCGCCGCGGCGAGGCGCTCCAGGACCGGCCGATCGGCCGCCCGCCGCTTGGGCGGCAAGGAATCCAGGACCACGGCCCCGGCGATCGTCGTCGCGGGCGAATAGGAGCGGACGATGAGCCGATCTCCCCGCACCGCGACGACCGGCGTCTCGAGGCGGAGCTGCGCGACCTCCGCGGCGCCGGACGCGAGCTCCCGCGGGCCGAGCAGACGAACCCTCGCCAGCGTCTCGGCGCTCGCCACGTGAACTCGAACGCGCTGCTGCTCGCGAAGCCCGCGCCCGCCCGGAAGCGCGGAGAGGCTCACGTCCAGGAGCGACGTCGCGCGCAGCTCGCCCGGCCGGGCCACGACATGGCCGCGGGCCAGGTCTTGGACCTCGAGGCCCGAAAGGTTCGCCGCCGTCCGGTGGCCCGCGTCGGCCCGTGACACGGGCTGCCCGTGGACCTGCAGGCCGCGCACGCGCCCGCGGCGTCCCGAAGGAAGCGCCTCGACCTCGTCCCCTTCGGCCAGCGCGCCCGACACCAGCGTGCCCGTCACGACGGTTCCGAAGCCGCGCAGCGTGAACACGCGGTCGACCGGAAGCCGCAACACCCCGTCGGTAGCGCGCGGCCCCGCCGCTTCGGCCAGTGCGGCGAGGCGGGCGACGAGCTCCTCGAGGCCCTCCCGGGTGCGCGCGGACGTGCGCACGATCGGCGCGCCCTCGAGGAAGGACCCGGCCACCAGCTCCCGCACCTCCATCTCGGCCAGGGCCTGGCTCTCGGCATCGGCGACGTCGCACTTCGTCAGGGCGACGAGCCCGCGCCTGATCCCCAGCAGGCGGCAGATGTGGAAGTGCTCCCGGGTCTGGGGCATGACGGACTCGTCGGCGGCCACCACCAGGAGCACCGCGTCGATGCCGTGGGCGCCGGCCAGCATGTTGCGCACGAAGCGCTCGTGGCCGGGCACGTCGACGAAGGACGCCTCGAGGCCCGGCCCGAGGCTCGCATGGGCGAAGCCCAGGTCGATCGTGATCCCGCGCTCCTTCTCCTCCTTCAGCCGGTCGGGGTCGGTGCCGGTCAAGGCGTGGACCAGCGCGCTCTTGCCGTGGTCGACGTGGCCTGCCGTGCCGACGATGAAGGAGCGCGTCATCGCAGCACCGCCACGTGGCGCACCCGCGCTCAGGCCAGGGCGCGGCGGCGGGCGAGGTCGCGGCGGAGGCGACGGGCCTCCTTCTCGTAGCCCGCTCGCCCCATCAGCGCGTAGGCCGCGACCTTCCCGGCCTCGACGCCCGGCTGGTCGAAGGCGTCGATGCCGTAGAGCTCGCCCGAGAGCGCGGTCTGGAACTGGAACAGGTAGAAGAGCTGGCCCAGGACGTGGGCCGAGATCTCCGGCAGCAGGTAGGTGAAGTGCGGCCGGCCGGCCGCCGCCAGCGCGACCTCGGTGCCCCGCTTCTCGGCCGCGAGCAGCTCGCCGAGGCTGCGGCCGCCCAGGTAGCCGGTGGAGGCGAGGTCGCCGTGGCGCTTCGGGATCCTCACGTCGCGGCGGAAGCGCGCGACCTCGAGGAAGGTGACGACCTTGTCGTGGGGCCCCTCCACGTAGAGCTGGACCTGGGAGTGCTGGTCCGTCGCGCCCAGGGACGTGACCGGGGTCTGTCCGGTCTCCACGCGCCGCCCGCGCCGATCGAAGCGCTTGCCCAGGCTCTCGGCCCAGAGCTGCCGGTACCAGTCGGCGAGGTGGACGAGCGCGTCGGCGTAGGGCATCACGACCTGGATCGCGCGGCCGCGCCGCGTCGCGAGACGCTGCAGCAGGACCGCGCCCAGCACGCCCGCGTTGCCCTCGAGCGGCGCGCTCCAGCAGTGCCGCCGCATGGCGCGGGCTCCGCCGACGAGGGCGGCCACGTCCACGCCGAGGAACGCCGCGGGCACGAGCCCGACCGGGGTGAGGACGGAGAAGCGGCCTCCGACGTTCGGGGGCACCGGCAGGGTCGGGATGCGCAGCCGACGCGCGAGGGTGAGCAGATCGCCCTTCGCGGGGTCGGTCACCGCGCACCAGCGCCGCACATGGCCCGGGCCGAGGCGTCGCTCCATCCAGCCCAGGAGCACGAGCAGGTTGGCCATGGTCTCGGCCGTGCTGCCCGACTTGGTGATGACGCAGGCGGCCGTGCGCCGGGGCTCGAGCCCGCCCAGGCGCGCCGCGACGCCCTCGGGGTCCACGTTGTCGAGGATCACCAGTCGCCGGCGCGGTCGCAGCGCCGTCTGGATGGCCAGCGCGCCGAGGGCCGAGCCGCCGATGCCGTCGACCACGAGGGTGTCGCCCCAGCGCGAAAGGCGCCGGCCCTCGCGCCGGCTCGCCTCGAGCATCCGGCGGTCGTCCAGGATGGCATCGAAGCCGTACGTGCCGGCGTCGAGCCGTCGGCGCAGGCGCCGAAGCGCGGGGGCGGCGGACCGCGCCGCCCGGCGCACTTCCGCGCTCGAGAAGCCGGCCCCGCCGATCCTGTCCCCGAGGCAGCCCGTGTAGTCGAGCCTCACCAGCGCCTCGCGAGGCACGGCTACTCCTCCCTGGGCGAGACGCCGAACACGGACTCCGCGGTCTTGTGGAGCTTCGCGGCCAGGGCCAGCCGGGCCTCCTTCTCCGCGCGCGCGATGAAGGAGTAGTTCTCGCGAGCCACCTTGATCAGGAACAGCAGCTCGTCGCGGTTGAGGGTCAGGACGATGCGGCTCTCCTTCTGGTCGTAGGCGCCCTCGACCAGCTTGTCGCGGAGCTTGAGACGGGCGTCCTGCTCGACGTCGGTGATGAAGTGATAGTCCTGTCGCGTCACCTTCTGGAGGAAGACGAGCTCCCGGCTGGAGAGGTTCAGGGCGACGCTGCGGGCCTCGGCCATGCGCGACCTCCGATCCGAAGAGCGCGATTATAATCCGCCGACTTTCCATGACATCGGAGCCGGCCGCCCGCGCGATCGTGGCCCTGGAGCGGGCGCAGGGCGACGTCACCGCCGCCGTGCGGCGTGCCCTCGAAACCGTCGAGTGGACGCGTGCGGTCCCGAAGGGCAAGGACGTCGCGCTGAAGGTCAACCTGGGCTGGGACCTCTTCATCCCCGGCTCCATCACCTCGCCGCTCTTCGCCGAGGCCCTGATCCAGGCGATCCGCGGCCACGTCGGCGCGATCTACGTGGTCGAGTCGGACCAGGTCCTCGAGGACGTCGAGCGGGCCTTCCACGAGAGCGGCATGGCCGACGTCTGCCGGCGCACCGGCGCCACCTGGATCAACATGACTCGCGGCAGCGCCGCGCCCCGCGAGGAACCGGCCAACGTGGTCCTGAAGCGCATCGAGGTGCCGAGGATCCTGAAGGAGGCCGTGCTGATCACGGTGCCGGTGCTCAAGACCCACGCGAAGACCCGCATCTCGGGCGCCCTGAAGAACCAGTGGGGCTGCATCGGCACGATGCGCCACGAGTACCACCTCGTCCTCGACGACGCCCTGGCCGACCTGAACCACGTGCTGCGCCCCGCCCTCGCGGTGATGGACGGCACGGTGGGCCTCGAGGGCGACGGCCCCAAGTCGGGCTGGCCGCGCGTGGCGGACGTGGTCCTCTGCTCGCGCGACCCGGTCGCCATCGACGCGGTGGAGGCCATGGTCATGGGCATCGACCCGGCCAGCGTGGGCCACCTCGCCACCTGCGCGGCGCGCGGGATCGGCGTGGCGGATCCGGCCCGCATCGAGATCAGGGGCGCTCCCCTGGCCGACGTGCGGCAGGGCTTTCGCACCGCCAGGCACAACCCGGTGTCTCTGGTCGAGACCCTGCTGCGGAAGAGCTTCCTGAAGCGGCTCTTCTTCAACACGCCGATCTTCGGCGTCTGCCTGTGGGGCGCGAAGCTGTACTACCGGCAGTGGGCGCGCCGGAACCGGAGGCGCGCCCTGGCCGAGGTGCTCGCCCATCCCGTGTACGGCCCGCAGTGGCGCGGGGTCAGGGCGTAGCCTGGGGCGCGTGGCCGCCGAGACGCCGTACTGGTGGGCCACCGCCCCCCCACCACCCGAGGCCTCCGGCCCGCTTCCGGAGCGCGTGGACGTGGCGATCGTCGGCGGCGGCTATACCGGCCTCGCGGCCGCCCGGCGGCTCGCGCGCAGCGGCGCCTCTGTCGTCGTGCTCGAGGGCGAGACGATCGGCTGGGGCGCCAGCTCGCGCAACGGCGGCCAGGTCCTGACCGGCCTCAAGCCCGGCATCCGGCCGCTCCTGGACCGGTTCGGGCGCGAGCGCGCCCGCGAGCTGTTCGCTGCCTCCCTGGCCGCCATCGATTTCGTGGAGTCGCTCTG
>DASSJI010000087.1:0-28647 GCA_035691285.1 Vicinamibacteria bacterium
CTTCAGGGGCGGCCTGGGTCGAAGGCTGCGGAGCCGGCACGGAAGGCGGGGCGGGCGGCTCTGCGAGGACGGCCTCGGCTCGCGCCTCCGGCGCCGAACCCGGCGTGGCGGCCGCGCGCCCGACCCGCGCCTCGAGGGCCCTGAGCCTCGCCTGGAGCCCGTGGACCTCCGCGCGCAGCGCGCTCGTCCGCGTGAGCGCTACGATCGCGAGCACCGGCACGACGAGGAGCAGGCCGAGGACGACGAGCGCGAGGAATGCGATCAGAGCCTCCAAGGAAGCCTCCTTGCAGCCGCGGGGTTCGCGTCAACGAGACTCTACGTCCGAACGGAAGACGCCGGCGCGGGCGCTGTGACGGTTTGCGGGCCGTCCAGGCCCGGCCGTCCAGGCCCGGCGGCTACTCGCGAACCTTGCCGGTCATGGGCACGAAGCGGACGGGCAGGACGCGCTCCTCGGTGAACGCGGCTCCCTTCCGCGTCAGCACGACCAGCTCCTGGAACTCCTCTCCGACCGGCAGGATCAGCCGGCCGCCGTCCTTGAGCTGCTGCTTGAGCGGCTCGGGCACCTTGGGCGCGGCCGCAGTCACCATGATCGCGTCGAAAGGTGCGGCCTCCGGCCAGCCGAGGTATCCGTCACCGGCCTGCACCGACACGCTCGGGTAGCCGAGGCGAGCCAGGCGCTCCCTGGACTCCGCGGCCAGCGCCTCCACGATCTCGATCGTGTAGACCTTCGCCGCGATCTGCGCGAGGACCGCGGCCTGGTAGCCGGAGCCCGTGCCGATCTCGAGCACGGTCTCGCCGCCCTGGAGACGCAGCGCCTCGGTCATGAAGGCCACGATGTACGGCTGGGAGATCGTCTGGCCGTGGCCGATGGGCAGCGGGTGGTCCTCGTAGGCGTCGGCCATCGAGGCGGGCGGCACGAACAGGTGCCGCTCCACCTTCCTCATCGCCTGGAGCGTGCGCGGGTCCTTGACGCCGCGGGCCTCGATCTGCTGCGCGACCATGCGCTCGCGCTGGCGCGAGTAGGCGCCCTCGTCCGCCTTCTCCGCCGCGCAGGCGAGGGCCGCGCCCAGGAGCGGCGTCACGACGGGCAGGAGCTCCCGCAGCGGGTCCATGGGCACGCCTCGATTGTCCGGCGGGAGCGAGGCGACGGCAAGGGGTACCGAACTAGACTCGACGGCATGCTGGAGGCCGGTCCGGCCGAGCGGGCGATCCCGGTTCCGCGGGGCTACGATCTCGACGGGTCCCTCGGCATCGGCGGCGTCGCGTTCCTGGAGCCGACCGCTCGGCGCTCTCCGGGCGCGTTCCTGGCGTGCGGCTGGACGCCCGCGGGCCCGGCGACACTGCGCGTGTCCCGCGGCCGTGACCACGTCCGCGCCGAAGCCTGGGGCGCCGGCGGTGGCTGGTCGCTCGAGCGCGCTCCATCGCTGCTCGGCCTGGGGGACGACCCCGCGGCCTTCGTCCCGGCGCGACCGCCGCGGTTGCGCACGCTCGCGCGGAGGCTGCGGGGCGTCCACCTGCCTCGAACGCCCTGGGTGTTCGACACGTTGGCTGGCGTGATCCTCCAGCAGCGCGTGCGCTTTCGCGACGCGGCGCGGTCGCACCGGCGACTCGTCGAGCGCTTCGGCGAGCCCGCCCCCGGTCCTGACGGCCTGAGGCTCCCGTTGAGCCCCGGCTGCTGGCTACGGCTGTCGAGCGACGACTTCCGGCGCGCCGACGTCGACGGCCAGCGCGCCCGTGCGCTGCGCGCCGCGGCCCGCGAAGCCCGCCGGATCGATGCGACCTTCGGGATCGATCTCCCTTCCGCCCGGCAGACCCTCGCGAGCGTCCACGGCTGCGGCCCCTGGACCGTCGAGATGACGATGGGCCTCGCGCTCGGGGATCCCGACGCGGTGCCGACCGGCGATCTCCACCTCCCGGCGGTCGTGGCCTGGGCCCTGGCCGGCGAGCTCCGCGCCGACGATCGGCGCATGCTCGAGCTGCTCGAGCCCTATCGCGGGCACCGCTTCCGCCTGTTGCGACTGCTCCTGCTCACGAAGGCGCCCGTGCCTCGGGTGCGATGAACGCCGCCCGTAGTGCTGGTACCGCCTCGCGGATCACTTCGGCTGGGGTACGATCCGCAGGTACGGCCGCGGCGCCTTCCAGCCGGCGGGGAACTTCTCCTTGGCTTCGGCGTCGGGGACGGAGGCCAGGATGATGACGTCCTCGCCCTGCTTCCAGTTCACCGGCGTCGCCACCTTGTGCTTCGCCGTGAGCTGGCACGAGTCCACGATGCGGAGCACCTCGTCGAAGTTGCGGCCCGTGCTCATCGGGTAGGTGAGCATGGCCTTGATCTTCTTGTCCGGCCCGATGACGAAGACCGACCGCACGGTGGCGTTGTCCGTGGCCGTGCGTCCCTGGGAGGTGGAGCCGGTCTCCTCGGGGAGCATGTCGTAGGCTTTCGCCACCTTCAACTCGGGGTCGCCGACAAGCGGGTAGTTGACGGCGTGGCCCTGGGTCTCCTCGATGTCCTTGGACCATCTCTGATGGTCGGCGACCGGGTCGACGCTCAGGCCCAGGATCTTGCAGTTGCGCTTCTGGAACTCGCCCTTCAGGCCGGCCATGTAACCCAGCTCGGTCGTGCACACCGGAGTGAAGTCCTTCGGATGCGAGAACAGGACGGCCCAGCCGTCTCCGATCCACTCGTGGAAACTGATCGCGCCTTCGGTCGTCTCGGCCGTGAAGTTGGGCGCCTCGCTGTTGATCCGCAACGTCATGAGAGCCTCCTCAGATTCGAATGC
This sequence comes from Vicinamibacteria bacterium, assembly GCA_035691285.1. Taxonomy (GTDB): domain Bacteria; phylum Acidobacteriota; class Vicinamibacteria; order Fen-336; family Fen-336; genus DATFEN01. The sequence goes on from DASSJI010000087.1 coordinate 2,778, forward strand.
GACGCGGGATCTGCGCGTCGCTCTCCCAATAGGTGCGCTTCGCCTTCACCGCCGGGTCGTCGGGCGCCGGCTGCGCGTTGCCGAGGGTGTCGATCGCGCGCGCGACGATGCGGTGCTCCCCCGCCGCCGGGGACCCCCAGTCCAGGTGCCAGAACTTCCAGGCGAACTCGTGCTCTCGGCCCTCGTCGATCGTGGCGGGCTGCCAGGGGCCGTCGTCGACGCGGACCTCGACCCGGGCCACCGGAGCTCCCCAGGCCGCGCCGTAGATGCGGTGGCGGCCGTCCTTCACGGTCACCTTCGCCGCGATGGACTTGAGCCGCGTGCGCCCGATGGCGGTCCTCACGAAGGCCGGCTGGCCGTCCGGGCCGCGTGTCTCGCGCACCGTGACGTAGGTCTCCGCCATGAAGGTGCCCTGGAAGCGGCGATCGAGGAGCTCGATGCGCGTCAGCCACTTGACGTTGGCGATCCCGTAGAAGCGGGGTGCTATGAGCCGCAGCGGCGAGCCGCTGGCCTTCGACAGCGGCGAGCCGTTCATCTCGTAGCAGAGCAGGTTGGCCGGGTCCATGGCCTCGGCGACGGAGAGGCTGCGCGCGAAGGCCTGCTTCGCCTTGAACTCGCCGACGCGCTCGCCGAGGCCCGAGATGTACGGCAGCGTCTGCTCGCCTGCGTCGGCGCCGTAGAACACGACCTCGATCGCTTCCTTCTTGAGGCCGGCCTTCTCGAGCACCGCGGCCAGCGGCGCGCCCGCCCAGCGGGCATTGCCGATGCCCCCCTGGAACCAGTCGAAGCCGCTGTTGCCCGAGCACTCGAGCGTGAACGCCACCTCCTTCTTCGGGAAGGCGCGCAGCTCGGCGAGGGAGTAGTTTCGCGGGCTCGCGACGAGCCCGGCGACCTCGAGCTTGTACGCGGCCGCGTCGACGTCGGGCACGCCGAAGTGCGCGATCCGGAAGAACTTGTCGGCGGGCGTCACCCAGGCGTCGAGCTGCTGCCAGTCCAGCAGCGAGACGTCACCGAGCACGGCGGGCGGCGCGGACGGCTGGTCGAGGAACGGAAGCGTCCGCTCGCCCTCGAGGGCGGCTGCGAACACGTGCGAATCCAGGAAGGCCAAGGCGGCCAGCATTCCGCTTCCCTGGGCCAGGGCCTGCCTGCGGCTGAGGGTACGAGGCTCGGTCATCGGTCAGCTCCCATCGAGGGTCGATGAAAGGCTGGAGTATACGGCAGATGTCCAGCTCAATACGCCTGGGCGAACAGCACCTCTCCGGGCGAAGGCTGGCCGCAGCGGATGCACGCGCCTTCGACCGGCTCGGAATCCAGCGGGATCACGCGGGTCGTCGCCTTGGTCTCCTCCTTGACCTTCGCCTCGCAGGCGGCGTCGCGGCACCAGCCGGCCACCAGGAAGCCGCGCTTCTCGGCCATGACCTGCTTGAATTCCTCCCAGGTCCTCACCCGGGTCGTGTTCTCCGCGACGAACTTCCGCGCGCGCTCGAGGAGGCCGTCCTGGATCTGGTCCAGCAGCTCTCGAACCCTGGCGACTGCGCCCGCCAGCGGCGTGAACAGCTTCTCGCCGGTGTCGCGCCGGACGAGCACGCACTGGTCTTTCTCGACGTCCTTGGGGCCGATCTCCATCCGGATGGGCACGCCCCGCATCTCCCAGTCGCTGTACTTCCAGCCGGGCAGCTGCGTGTCCCGGTCGTCGAGGTGCGCGCGCACCCCGGCCGCCCGCAGCGCCGCCAGGGCCTCGCGGCACTTCGGCAGCACGACCTCGCCCACGTCGCCCTTCCGCGGCGGGATCGGGACGATCACCACCTGGTGCGGCGCGACCTTCGGCGGCAGGGTCAGGCCCGAGTCGTCGCCGTGGGTCATGATCAGGCCCCCGAGCATCCGGGTGGACGTCCCCCAGGAGGTGGACCACGGCTTCTGGCGCGTCTGGTCGCGGCCCAGGAACTCGATCCCGTAGGCGGTCGAGAAGTGCTGTCCCAGATTGTGCGAGGTGCCGGCCTGGAGGGCACGCCCATCCCCCATGAGGGCCTCGATCGCATAGGTGCGCAGCGCTCCCGCGAACTTCTCGCTCTCGGACTTGCGACCGTGGGCGACGGGCATCGCCAGGACCTCCTCGGAGAAGCTCCGATACACCTGGAGCATCTTCAGGGTCTCGGCCTCCGCCTCGCCCTCGGTCTCGTGGAGCGTGTGCCCTTCCTGCCAGAGGAACTCCGTCGTCCGCAGGAAGGGCCGCGTCACCTTCTCCCAGCGCACGATGTTGCACCATTGGTTGATCAGGACCGGCAGGTCCCGCCAGGAGTTGACCCACTTCGCGTACATCGAGCAGATCATCGCCTCGGAGGTGGGGCGGATCGCGAGGGGCTCGTCGAGCTCTTCGCCCCCGCCGACGGTCACCCACGCGCACTCGGGCGAGAAGCCGGCGACGTGGGCCTTCTCCTTCTCCAGGAAGCTCTTGGGGATGAACAGCGGGAAGTAGGCGTTGACGTGGCCGGTCTCCTTGATGCGGCGGTCCATCTCGGCCTGCATGTGCTCCCAGATCGCGTAGCCGTAGGGCTTGATCACCATGCAGCCCTTGACCGGCCCGTAGTCCGCGAGGTCGGCCTTCAGCACCACGTCCAGGTACCACTGCGAGTAGTCCTGGCTGCGCGGCGTGATCTCCTTCATGGTGCGCTTGTCGTCGCTCAAGGGGACTCCTGCGCCTTGGGGAACACGAGGGACAGCACGACCGAGACCGCGATCGTTCCGATGATGATGCCCAGCGAGATACCGATGGGAAAGTGGCCCTCGAAGAGCCGGTTCAGCCACGCCATCTTCAGGCCGACGAAGATCAGCACGATGCCGAGGCCGTACTTGAGCATGTGGAACTTGTCGACGGCGCCGGCCAGGAGGAAGTACAGGTTCCGGAGGCCGAGGATCGCGAAGATGTTCGAGGTGAACACGACCAGGGGCTCGCGGGTGAGACCGAAGATGGCCGGCACCGAGTCCACGGCGAAGACGATGTCGGTCATCTCGAGGAACAGCAGCGCGATGAACAGCGGCGTCGCGTGCAGCCGGCCGACCTGCTCGCGAACGAAGAAGCTCGCGCCCCGGAAGCTCTCGGTGACCGGCACGTGGCGCCTGAAGGCGCGGATCACCCAGCGCTCGTGGGGCTCGACCGGGCCCTCCTCGGGGCCGAACATCATGCGGGCCCCGGTCAGGATCAGGAAGCCGCCGAAGAGCCAGATCACCCACTCGAACTGGAGCAGCAGCGCGCCCAGGGCGATGAAGATGGCACGGAAGACGAGCGCGCCCAGGATGCCGAAGAAGAGCACGCGGTGCTGGAACTGCGCCGGCACCCCGAAGTAGGTCAGCACCACGACGAACACGAAGATGTTGTCGACGGACAGCGAGTACTCGACGACGTAGCCGGCCAGGAACTCGAGGGCCGTCTGCTTCGCCAGCGCCGCCGCGTCGAGCCCGGCGAGCCGCGGGTCGAGGGGGAACTGGCGCAGCATGTAGAAGTAGAAGGCGACGTTGAAGGCCAGGGCCAGGCTCACCCACACGACGCTCCAGCCGGCGGCCTCGCGCATCGACACCTTGTGCGCCTCGCGGTGGAAGATGCCCAGGTCCAAGAGCAGCAGGAGGATCACCAGCGCCGTGAAGGCGAGGTAGAACCACCAGTACTCGCCGAAAGGAAACAGCGCCACCTGCGGCATCATGCGCGGGCCCGCTCGGGAAGTGGGACGTCCACGTCGGCCAGGCGCGGCGAGCCGGACTCCAGGAGCGTGTGGCGCCGGAAGCGCTCGTCGGCCTCCGGGAAATCCCGGCGGTGATGGCCGCCGCGGCTCTCCTCGCGGTGCAAGGCGCACACGGCCATGGCCCAGGCCACGTCGGCCAGGTTGCGGAGCTCCGCCGCCGAGCGCGATCCCGGCTCGCCGGGCGCCTCGCGCAGGGGGGCGAGCCACGCCAGCAGCTCGCGGAGGGCGGCGCCCTCGCGCTCGAGGCCCAGCGTCGACCAGGCCGCCCGGCGGAGGGCCTCGCGGTCGCGCGGCGGGACGGCCCGGCTCGTCGTCTCGCGGGCTTCGGCGGCGGCGGGCCGCGGGGAGGGGAGGGCCGCCTCGATCATCGCGTCCGCGGCGCGGGCCCCGTAGACGAGGCCTTCCAGCAGCGAGTTGCTGGCCAGGCGGTTCGCGCCGTGCACGCCGTTTCCGGCGGCCTCTCCAGCCGCGAACAGGCCGGGCAGCGTCGTGACGCCGCGCAGGTCCGTGGCCACGCCGCCCATGAGGTAATGGGCCGCGGGCGTCACCGGCACGAGCTCCTGCGTGACGTCGATGCCGTGGCGCAGGCAGGTGGCCACGATGCGCGGGAAGCGAGCGCGCACGCGCTCGGCGCCGAGGCGCCGCAGGTCGAGGCAGACCGGACCGCGCCCCTCCCGCTGCTCGCGGAAGATCGCGCGCGCCACCTGGTCGCGAGGCAGGAGCTCCTCCACGAAGCGCTCGCCCCGGGCGTTGACCAGGACCGCGCCCTCGCCGCGCACGGCCTCGGAGACGAGGAAGCGGGGCGCCCCCTCGACGGCCAGCGCGGTCGGGTGGAACTGGACGAACTCCATGTCCAGGAGCGCCGCCCCGGCCCGCAGGCTCATGGCGACGCCGTCACCGGTGGCGACCGGCGGGTTCGTGGTCTCGGCGAACACCTGGCCGGCGCCGCCCGTCGCGAGGAGGGTGGCGCGGGCCAGCACGACCGTCTCGCCTCCCCGCTCGTCGAGGAACCGGCAGCCGACGACCCGCCCCTCCTTGAGGACGAGGTCGGTGGAGCACGCGAAGGAGCGCACGGCGACGGCGGGCACACGGCGCGTCCGCTCGAGGAGCGCGCGGGCCATCTCCCAGCCCGTGGCGTCCCCGAGAGCGTGGAGGACGCGGCTGCGCGAATGGGCTCCCTCCCGCGTGAAGTGGAAGCGGCCCGCGTCCCGGTCGAAGCGCGCCCCCCAGGCGGCCAGCTCGCGGATCCGGGCCGGGCCTTCCTCGACCAGGACCTTCGCCGCGGGCCGCGACACGATTCCGGCGCCCGCTCGGAGGGTGTCCTCGAGGTGAAGCTCGGTATCGTCGTCGGCGCCCAGCGCGACCGCCACTCCCCCCTGTGCGTAGCCGGTGTTGCTCTCGGTCGGCTGGTCCTTCGTCACGACCAGCACCTGCCCGGCCCGGGCGAGGCCGAGGGCGGCGCGCAGGCCGGCGATCCCGGAGCCGAGGACGAGGAAGTCGGTCGTCAGGGTGGCGGGCGTCATGGGGCCCAAAGCCCGCGATTCTACCCTTGACGCCCCCCGGGCCGCTCGTGTAGCTTTCCGCCGCCGTTTGCTCGCGGCCCTCTCTCCCGCCGCGACATCTCTCCCGCCGTTTCACGAGAGGAAGGTGTCGAGATGAGGAGAAGGACTGCCGTCTTCCTGGCCCTGTTGTTCGCGCTCCCCGCCGCGGCCGAAGCCCGGAGGAGGGCGCACGTGTACACCAACGACGACCTGGCGAGGGTTTCGCCGCTCCGCGGCCAGACCGGCGTGCTGTCGGAAGCGGCGGCCGCCGGCCCTCGCCCTGCCGCCGCCCCCCGCGACGAGCGCGGCAGCGATCGGGCGCGCGAAGGCTACTGGCGGCGCGAGGCCGATCGCGTCCGCGAGCGGGTGCGCCCCCTCGAGAAGCGCGCCGCGACGCTGCGCCGTCAGATCGACGAGCGCTGGCGGCTTCCCGGCGTCGCCGCGAGGACCGACCCGAAGCTCGTGGAGTGGCGTCGGGAGCTGCGGGAGGCCGAGGCCGAGATCCGGGAGCACCAGGACCGGCTCGAGGAGCGCGCGCGGCGGGAGGGGGCCATGCCGGGCTGGCTGCGCTGATTCCCGGCCTCTGGATCACCCCTTCGGGTGTCCCCAAGTGATATCCTATGCGAGTATCACGAGGGAACAACCGATGGAAGCCATTTCCCTGAAGCTCCCGGCGCAGCTGCTCCGGCAGAGCCGGCGCTATGCCCAGGCGTTCAAGATCTCGCGAGCCGAGTACATGCGGCGCGCCATCGAGAGAATGAACCTCGAGGCCGAGGCTCGGCTTCGGGCCGAGCGCATGGCCGCGGCGTCCGTCAAGGTCCGGCGCCAGAGCATGCAGGTGAACGCGGAGTTCTCGCGCCTCGAGGACGATCCGGATGCTTGAGCGGGGCGAGGTCTGGCTGGCCGACCTCGATCCCAGGCGTGGAACTGAGCCGGGCAAGCGGAGGCCGGTGCTCGTCGTCCAGGCGCGCTCCCTGCTTCTGGCAGGACATCCCTCGACGCTGATCGTGCCGCTGACGAGCAGGCTCATCGACGAAGCTGAACCGCTCCGTGTCCGCCTGCCTGCCTCCGGACGTCTGCGCCGGCCATCGGATCTCTTGATCGACCAGCTCCGCGCCATCGACAACCGGCGCCTCGTCAAGGGACCGCTGGCCCGGATTCCCGGCCCGCTCATGGCGCGCGTCGGCCAGGCCCTGAGGGAGGTCCTCGACCTCGTCGACTAGGCTCCGGCGGCGTCGATGCTATGCTCCGGCGCCATGATCGAGGTGCCGGTGGACCTCGGGCCGCGGCGCTACCCGATCCACATCGGCCACGGCGCCGCAGCGCTCCTGCCGGAGCTGCTTCCGGCGCAGCGCGGGCGGCGGGTTGCTCTCGTGACGAACGCCCGCGTCTTCGCCCTGCACGGCGCCCGTGTCGAGAGGGCGCTCCGGGCTCTCGGCCCCGCCGTCCGGATCCTGATCCCGGACGGCGAGGCCCACAAGTCCCGCGAGACGCTGGCTCGCGTCCACGACGCGATGCTGCGGTCCGGGCTTCGCCGCGACGCCCTGCTCGTCGCCTTCGGCGGGGGCGTCGTGACCGACCTGGCCGGCTTCGCCGCCGCGACCTGGATGCGCGGCATCGACTGGGTGCCCCTGCCGACCACGCTCCTGGCCATGGTGGACAGCGCCGTGGGCGGCAAGGTGGGCGTCAATCACCCCAAGGCCAAGAACCTCATCGGCGCGTTCCACCAGCCGCGCGCGGTCGTCGTCGACCCGTCGTTCCTCGAGACGCTGCCGCCCCGGGAGCTGCGCAGCGGTGCGTACGAGGTCCTCAAGTGCGGCGTCCTTGCGGACCGGACGCTGTTCGGCGCGCTGCAGCAGTCGCCCCTGGGGCTCCAGGCGTGGGAGCGCATCCCGCTCGAGAACGCGATCGCCTCGGCCTGCCGCATCAAGGCCGAGATCGTCGAGGGCGACGAGCGGGAGGCGGGCCGGCGCCGCCTGCTGAACCTCGGCCACACCCTCGGGCACGCCCTCGAGGCCGTGACCCGCTACCGCCGCTTCACCCACGGCGAGGCGGTCGGCTGGGGGCTGATCGGCGCTGCCTGGATCGCCCGGGCCAAGGGCCTGCTCGGTGAGGCCGCTTTCGACGCGATCGCCGCGGCCGTCGACCGCGTCGGTCCGCGGCCGCGGGTCTCGGACCTGCGCCCCGAGCGCCTGCTCGAGGCGTTGGGCCGCGACAAGAAGGCGCGCGGCGCGCGGCGCGTCTTCGTGCTCCCGACCGCCATCGGCCGCGCCGTCGTGCGCGAGGACGTGACGGACGCCGAGGTGCGTCGCGCCCTGAGGGTGATGGCCGCGCGCGAGGCGCTGCTCGGCTGAGCGGCGCCGCTGCCGCGACCCCCGGCCAGCACAACCACAGAGAGCACAGAGGGGCCCGGAGAGGACACCGAGAACGCCTTTCGGGGGCGTCGTCAACCCTCTCCCGCTCTGTGCTCTCTTCGGGCCCCTCCGTGTCCTCCGTGGTCTCCGCTACCGTCGTCGGTTGGTCAGTTCGCTCCGAGGAGCAGCAACAGCACGGCCTTCTGCACGTGAAGGCGGTTCTCGGCCTCGTCGAAGACGACCGACTGCGGGCCGTCGATGACCTCGGCCGCGACCTCCTCTCCCCTGTGAGCTGGCAGGCAGTGCATGAACACGCACTCCGGCCCGGCGGCCGCCATCAGCTCGGGGGTGACCATGTACCCCTGGAACGCCTGCTCCCGGGCGGCCTTCTCCCCTTCCTGGCCCATCGAGGCCCACACGTCGGTGTAGACGACGTCGGCGCCCGCCACGGCCGCCATCGGGTCCGTGGTCACGACCGGCACCGGCGACCTGGCCTTCTGGGCGTCTCGGATCGCGCTCTTCAGGATGAGCTGGTTGGGCTCGTAGCCCTGGGGCGTGGCGACCTCGATGGACATGCCGAGCTTGACCGCGCCGAGGATCAGCTCGTGACACACGTTGTTGCCGTCCCCCACCCAGGCCACCTTGAGGCCGTCGAGCTTCCCGCGCCGCTCCCGGAGCGTGTAGTAGTCGGCCAGGACCTGGCAGGGGTGCAGCAGGTCCGAGAGCCCGTTGATCACGGGAACGGTGGCGTGGCGGGCCAGGTCGATGATGTCCTGGTGCGCGAAGACCCGCGCCATGATCGCGTCCACGTAGCGGGAAAGCACCCGGGCGGTGTCCGCCACGGTCTCCCCCCGGTGGAGCTGGATGTCGTTCGCGCCCAGGTACAGGGCCGTCCCGCCGAGCTGGAACATCCCGACCTCGAACGAGACGCGGGTCCGGGTCGAGGCCTTCTGGAAGATCATCCCCAGCGCCTTGCCCCGCAGCGCCTCCCGGTAGTCGCCGGGGCTGCGCTTCACCTTGTCGGTGAGGGCGAAGATCTCCTCGATGTCTTCGCGGGAGTAGTCCTTCAGGGAGACCAGGTGCCGCTGCTTCATCCTGTGATGCTCCTCAGGGCGTCGGTGAGATCGGGCCGGCCGATCTCCTGCAGCTCGTAGCTCACGCGCAGCGCGGGCTTCCCCATCTTGATCACCCGCCTGAGGTCGATGGGCGTGGCCACCAGCACCAGGTCCGCCGGCGTCCGCTCGATCGTCTGCTCCAGGTCGCGCATCTGCTGCTCGCCGTAGCCCATGGCGGGCAGCAGCGTGCCGATCTCGGGGTACTTGCGGAACGTCTCGGAGATGGTGCCGACCGTGTAGGGCCGCGGATCGATGATCTCGGCCGCTCCGTGCTTCATGGCCGCCAGCACGCCGGCGCCGTACTTCATCTCCCCGTGGGTCAGGGTCGGCCCGTCCTCGATGGCCAGCACCCGCTTGCCGCGGATCTGCTCGGGGGCGTCCACGAAGATCGGCGAGGCCGCCTCCACGACCATCGCCTGCGGGTTCAGCTCCCGGATCGAGCGCTTCACGGCCGCGATTCCGCCGGCGTCGGCGGTGTCGACCTTGTTGATGACGACCACGTGGGCGCGGCGCAGGTTGGCCTCGCCCGGGTGATAGCTCAGCTCGTGGCCCGGGCGGTGGGGGTCCGCCACCACGATCTCCACGTCCGCCGCGTAGAACGGCAGGTCGTTGTTGCCGCCGTCCCAGACGATGACCTCGGCCTCCCGCTCCGCCTCGGCGAGGATGGCGCCGTAATCGACGCCTGCGTAGATCACGCCGCCGGACGCGATGTGGGGCTCGTACTCCTCGCGCTCCTCGATCGTGCAGCGGTGCTGGTCGAGGTCCTCGAGCTTCGCGAAGCGCTGCACCCGCTGGCGCACCAGGTCGCCGTAGGGCATGGGATGGCGGATCGCCACGACGCGTTTGCCCCGGGCGCGCAGGACGCCGATGACGCGGCGCGTGGTCTGGCTCTTGCCGCTGCCCGTGCGCACCGCGCAGACCGAGACCACGGGGACCTTCGCCTTCAACATGCTGGCCTTCGGGCCGACGAGCCGGAAATCCGCGCCGGCGGCGAGGACCTGCGAGGCCTTGTGCATCACGGTCTCGTGGGAGACGTCGCTGTAAGCGAACACCACCTCGTCCACGCCGCGCTCGGCGATGAGCCGCGTCAGATCCGCCTCGGGGTGGATCTCGATCCCCTGCGGGTAGCGGCTGCCCGCGAGCTCGGGCGGGTAGCGCCGGCCCTCGATGTTCGGGATCTGCGTGGCCGTGAAGGCGACGACCTCGTGGGCCGGGTCGTCGCGATAGACCACGTTGAAGTTGTGGAAGTCGCGGCCGGCGGCTCCCATGATGAGGACGCGTGCCGTCAGGTGAACCTCCCGCGGAGCGCGCGCATTATATCCTTGGCGCGCACCATGCCCCTCGCCTCCGCCCTGCTCCTCCTGGCGGCGGTCGACACCGCCGCGTTCCTCGACGGCCCGCTCCTTCCCGAGGGCGCCGACTGGAACGCGCCCGGCGCCGCCATCCTTGCGGACACGGATGCGGCGATCACGATCCCCCTGGCGCGCACGCTGGAGGCGCGGGCGCTCCTGGTGCAGGCGGACTTCGACGACACGTACCTCGTGGAAGCCTCGGACGACGGGGCCTCGTGGCGCGTCCTGTGGCGGGTTCCGGCCCTCGCCGCTCCCCCCGGCCTCCGCTCGCGCTGGACGCGGCTTAGAGCTCCCGAGCGCTTCCGCTTCGTCCGCGTCCGCGCCACGAGCGGCGCCGGCTTCTCGGTCTCGCGCCTCCGGTTGTACGAGCGCGTGCCGGCCGAGTGGCCCCCGCGGCTCGACCTGAGCCTGCCCGGCCGCGGCGCGCCCCTCTTCCCCTCCCTGACGCCTCCGCGGGTGGCGGCGCTGCGCGCGGCGGTGGCTGGCCTCGGCTTCTGCGCGGTGCTGCTGGCCTGGACGGCGCGGCACGGCGGCGACGGGCGTGGGCGCAGACGCGCCAGCGTCGCCCTCGGCGCCGCCGCCCTGGCCGCGGCCCTGTCGTGGACGCACTTCCTCAACTTCCACTTCACCGGCTTCGTCCACTTCCACGAGCTGTTCCACTACTACGTGGGCGCCAAGTACTTCCCCGAGCTCGGCTACGACGGCCTCTACGAATGCGTCGCCCTGGCCGACCGCGAGGACGGCGTCGCCTCGGTCGAGGATCGGCCCATCCGCGACCTCCGCACCGACCGGCTCCTGGCGGCGGCCGAGGCGCTGCGCTCGCCCCCGGCCTGCCGCGCGCGCTTCGACGCGGCTCGCTGGAGCGGGTTCCGCCGGGACGTCGCCTTCTTCCGCGGCAGGCTGGCCGCCGACTGGTGGCGCGCGCAGACCGACCACGGGTACAACGCGACGCCGGTCTGGACGCTCACCGGCCGCCTGCTCGCCGCGGCGGTCCCCGCGACGCCCGTCGGCGCGCGCGGCCTCGCGCTTCTGGATCTCGGCCTGCTCGCCCTCGCGGCGCTCCTGGTCGCGCGTCACTTCGGCTTCGACGCCGCGTGCGTGGCGGTCGTCTTCTTCGGCGCCAACGGCCTGGCGAGCTTCGCCTGGACCGGGGGCGCGCTGCTGCGCTACGACTGGCTGTTCCTCGCGGCCGCCGGCCTCGTCGCCCTGCGCGCCGGCCGCCCTGCCCTCGGTGGCTTCGCCCTGGCCTGGTCGGCGCTCTTGCGTGTCTTCCCCGGCGTGCTCTTCGCGGGGATCGCGCTCAAGGCGCTGGCCGATGCGGCCGTGGAGGGGCCGCGGGTGGCGCTCCGGCGCCTCCGGCCCACGCTGCTCGGGGCCGCCGCGGCGGTGCTGCTGCTCGTGCCGTCGTCGCTGCTCGTGGCCGGAGGCGGCGCGTGGGAGGATTTCGCCCGGAACAGCCGCAAGTACCTGGGCACTCCTGCGGAGAACAAGCTCGGCCTCGCGACGGCCCTGGCGTTCCGGCCGGAGAATCGAGCGGAGCTCCTCCAGGACCCGCTCCGGCCGGATCCGGCCGAGGATTGGACCCGCGCACAGGCGGAGGCGACGCGGCGCATCCGGCCCGTTCAGGCCCTCCTCGCCCTCGTCTTCGCCGGCCTGTTGCTCGCCGCCGCGCGAGGGCGGCCCGCGTGGGTGGCCGCGGCGCTCGCTGCCGGCCTGCTGCCGGTGCTGTTCCAGCAGGCCAACTACTACTACGGCCTGCTGGCGGCCTTCGCGCTCGTCTTCGAGAGCGTGCCCGGCGTCGGCCTGGGCCTCGTCGCGCTCGCCTGGGCCACGAACCTCGCCGGCCTCCTGTGGAGCGCCTGGGACGTGCGCGGCGCGGTGCTGTCGGCCCTCGTCGCGCTGTACGTCTACTGGGCGGTGTGGCGGGTGTCCCGCAGCGGGTAGCCCGCGAGCGCCGCGAGGGCCAGCCACGCGACCGCGTACGCCGCCATCGCGAGGAGCAGGCCCGCCTGGTAGCCCCAGAACTTCGCGAGGGCCACGGTGCCGACGGCGCCGAGCAGCGAGGCGATGCCGTTGACGCCCCACAGGGCGGGAATCAGGCGCTGCAGCGGCTCGCTCAGAAGCCGCAGCGCCGCGCTGAAGGGAACGCCCATGGGCAGGCCCAGCATACCGAGCAGCATCACGGCTGCGACGGCGCGGACGGACAGGGAGTGGGGCGCGAGGAGCCCGGATAGCGACGGCAGGGCCAGGCGAAAGAGGGAGAGGCAGACCAGGACGGCGGCGCACGACAGGTGCGCCCTCCGAGCCAGCGCGGGACCTTCCCAGCGACGGCTGAGGAAGCTGCCGAGGCTCGCGCCCGCCAGGAGAGCGCCGAGGCCGACGGCCAGGGCCCGCGTCGGGAAGCCGAGGAGGAGGCCGAGCTTCTGGATCAGCACGGTCTCGACGGCCATGAAGCCGATGCCCAGGCCGGCGAACAGGAGCGTCGCCGCGGCGGGAGCCGGGGCCGGCGCGCCCCGACCGAGAAGGAGGAACGCGAGCAGCGCGAGCGCCGTGAGCGCCAGGACGCCCGCGAGGAGCCTGGACTGGGCCGGATCGAGCTGCCGCGCGAAGTCGACGAAGAACGGCCGATCGTCCGTCACCGGCCGGAGCTCGGGCGGTGTGGGGGCGGGGTATTCCGCCGCCAGTCGCTCCGCTATCGTCCGGGCCGGCGCCCGGGCGTCGAACGAGCCCCCCCTCGCGCCGAAGCTCGCCACGTGGGGGACATGCCGCGGCTCGAGGCGCATGGCGCTCACCGTGGCGACGAGAGCCCGGGCCTCGCCGGGCTGCCACGCGCTGCGACGCACCATGAGGATGTGCCGGTACGGAACACGGCTCCGGCTCTCGGTGGCGTGGGCGGTCAGCAGGTGGCCTGCCGCGGCGGCGTCCGGGATCCCAGCTCGGCCGAGCGCCTCGAGCGCGGTGAGGAACAGACGGTCGGCGAGCTTGCCGTCCTCGACGACCACGGCCAGGATCCCGTCCGGCGTCAGATGGCGCCAGTACTCTTCGAAGGCCTCCACCGTGTAGAGGTGGCTCTCGACGACTCCGGCGCCAGCCTGGAGCGTGTTCGTCAGCGCGCACGCCGCGTAGATGACGTCGTACGCCCCCGCGCGGCTGAGGAAGCTGCGACCCTCCTCGATCCGGAGCCGCACGCGCGGGTCGCGGTACGCGCGGGCCGACGTCTCTCGAAAACGGGGATCCGCGACGATGCCGGGCAGGGCGGGATTGACGTCCACGGCATCGACCTCGCTCGCCCCGGCGGCGAGGGCCAGGAGCACGTCCAGGCCGCCTCCCGCTCCCAGGGCGAAGACACGGGCAGGAGCGTCGCTCGCCACGCGGTAGGGCAACATCCCGATGAACGCTCCGTAAGTGCGCCGAACGTCTTCCGGGCTGCCGTCCCAGGCCTCCATCGGCGTGGGCACGGCGCCGTCCATGAAGATGCGGTACGCCGGGCCCGCAGGCCCGCGATCCATGACCACGTCGCTGCGGGCGACGGCGTCCCAGTCGCTGCGCACGAGCGTCGAGCCCTGGGACAGCGCGACGAACAGCTCCTTCGGCCTCTGGCCCGCCGGGTGGAAGGGGTTGGACCGCGGGGGGCGGACGGTCAGGGCCAGGGAGTCCGACCAGCGGCCGCCGAGACCCGCCATGGCCACCGCCGGCAGCAGGAGCGACGCGGCGAGCGCCGAAAGCCTCCCGCTCCGCCGAGCGCCGACCAGGCCGAACGCAGCCGAGCCGGCGCTGAGCGCCAGGAGCGCGCGGACGGCCCCGAGGCGATCGAGCAGGAGGATGGCCAAGGGCGCTCCGAGGGCCGCCGCTCCCAGGTCGGCCGCATACAACCCGCCGGCCGCGCCGACGTTGGCTCGGAACAGGGCCGCGAGCAAAGCGCCTCCTACCGAGAAGACGAGGAGCGTGAGGAGCAGCACGAGCGGCAGCGCGCCGAGGAGGTCCAGACCCGTGCCCGCGGCCAGGACCAGGAGCAGCACGGGCAGCGCAAGCGCGGCGGACAGCGCCACCGCGGCCGCTTCGATCCGCTTCGCGAGCGCCTCGGCCCTGATGGCAGCGCCCTGAGCCAGGAAACAGCCGAGCGCGAGCCCGCAGGCGGCTCCGGAGACCACGAGATAGGCGTAGGAGACGCGGAACCAGAGGGCGAACAGGCGCGCCAGGACGATCTCGGCGGCCAGCAGGCTCGATGAAACGAGGGCGACCGCCAGCGCGGAACGCATCCCGCTCATTCCTTGAGCGCGACCTCCCGCGCTGTCAGGCGGTGGGCAGCGAGCAGAGCTCGGAACTCGCCGGGTGAAAGCCGGCGCACGACGCGCGCGCGCTCCCCGAGCACACGCGGCACGCCGCCGGCTGCCGACGCCCAGGCTTTCAGCGTGACGGCCCCGAGGTGAAGCACCGACCGCTCGGCCGCCAGCCTCCCGGCGGCGCCGCGACCGGTGATCCCCCCCCAGGCTTGAAGCGCGAGGCGCAGGGCCGTGTAGGCCGGGCTCGCGACGATCCACGACCACGGCAGCAGCTTCAGGAGGAGCCACACGCGGTTTCGCTCGACGTGGAAGGCCTTCAAGCTCGAGTAGGCGCCCGCGCTGGCCGAGTAGCGATGGCGCGCCACGGCTCGCGGCGCGAAGGCGCAGCTCCAGCCAGCCAGACGGCCCCTGAGGCCCAGCTCGGCGTCGTCTCCGTACAGGAAGAACGCCTCGTCGAACAGGCCGATCTCCTCGAGCATCTCCCTGCGGTACAGGGCCGCCGCGCCGCTCGGGAACAGCGCGTCGCAGCCAGCGTCGTATTGCCCGCGGTCCACCTCGAGCCGGCCGCGGCCCCGGTTCAGGCCGTCCGGATAGAGGAGATGGCCCACGGTGTCGATCGCGTCCGGGCGGTCGTGGTCGAGCACCTTCGCCGCCACCATGCCGACGCGGGGGTCCGCCCCTGCGGCCGCAACCAGCTCCCGCGCGAACGCGGGCTCCGCGCGGGCGTCGCTGTTGAGGAGGATCACGTACGGAGCCCGCGTGGCCCGTATCGCCACGTTGTTGCCCGCGCCCCAGCCCAGGTTGCGGTCGTTCCGGATCAGGTGCAGCCGGGCGCCGAAGCGCTCCTCCAGTTTGCGATCCGATCCGTCCCGCGACGCGTTGTCGACGACGACCACCTCGAGGTCCGGCAGGTCCTGGCGCAGCAGGCTCTCCACGGCTTCGTGGACGTAGTCACGGCCGTTCCAGTTGACGACGACGGCGGTGGCGCTCTCTGTCACCGCAGCCGGGCGCGAGCCGCCTCGATCGCTCGCGCGTCCTCGGCGTCGATCTCGAGGGCCGCGGCCTCGTCGAGGAGCGCGGCAGCCCGGCCCATGTCGCCCCGCTCGATCAGCAGGAGCGCGAGGCGGATGCGCGGCTGGGCGAGCGCGGGACGGCCGGCGACGGCGGCCTCGTACTGGCCCTGGGCCTCGTCCTTCCGGCCGTCCGCTTCGAGCAGGGCGCCGAGGTTGTCGCGGATGCGGGAGTCGGCCGGCGAGGCCTCGGCTGCCCGGCGCAGCGCCAGCTCGGCGTCCTCGCGCCGGTCCTGGGACAGGTAGTAGAGCGCGAGATTCGCCCAGCTCCGCCCGTGCTCGCCGCCGAGCAGCATCGCCTCCTGCATCGCCCGCTCGGCCCGGGGATCGCCCTTCTGGGCGTACGCATCGCCGAGGGCGCGCCAGGCTTCCGCCGAGAGCGGCGCCCGGCGCACCGCGTCCTCCCACGCGGCCACCGGGTCGCCCAGCACGAGCTGATACTGGATCGTGCGCGCGCCCAGGAGCGCCAGCAGTCCCGCGGCGAACAGGAGCCGGCCCGGCGCCCACAGCACGCCGCCGAGCAGGTAGAGGACACCGAGCCCGCCGAGGTACGCGCGGTGGTCCACCACCATCTCCTGGAGCGGGACGACCGACGAGGACGGCAGGAGGGACGCCGCCATCCAGAGCACGGCGAAGGAGGGGGCCGGGAAGCGCCGCCGCAGCCCCCCGGCCGCGGCGGCGAGACCGACGCCAAGGCCGCCCACGAGCAGGGTCGCCGGGTCCGGCGGCCACGGCGACGGCGCGTGGCCGCGGAAGAGCGCCGGATCGAGAGGAACGAGGGCCCTGCCCAGGTACAGCGGGAACGCCGCCGCTTGCGTGGCGAGGTAGATGCCGCGGTCCACGATCAGGGGCGGCAGCCAGGCTCCGGTGGCGGCGCGGCGGGCGACGAGGGCCAGGACGGGCAGGGCGACGAAACCCGCGTGGATACGGGCGCGCGACACAGGGCCGCGCAGGTCGCCACCCGCCACGAAGAACACGTCCAGCAGGATCAGCAGCAGCGGAAGCGCGAGGGCCTCCTCCTTGGTGAGCAGGGCCAGCACGAAGAAGACGAGCGCGCCGAGGGTGCGCCGCAGCGAAGGGCCGTCCAGCGCCGAGACCGCGAGCCGCAAGCTCGCCAGCGCGAACAGCGAGCACAGGGCCGTCGAGCGGCTCGACACGTAGGCCACGGTCTCGACAGCCATCGGCGTCACGGCGAACAGGCACGCGCCCAGGAGCGACGAGGCCTCCGCATGGAGCCTGCCCGCGCGACGCGCCATCCACAGCAACAAGGAGAACGCGAGAGCGGCGTTGCCGGCGTGGATCAGGGCGTTCAGCAGGTGGTACGACCAGGGCTCGAGGCCCGAGATCGAGTGGTTGAGCGCCCACGTGAGATTGAGGAGCGGCCGCGCGGGCTCCGAGCGCAGGATGGGACCGAGGGAGCCGCCGCCCAGGCTGCGGTTCGCGACGATGTTGCCGACGTCGTCGTAGACGAATCGCCCGCCGAGCGACGGCAGGTAGACCAGGAAGGCCAGGGCCGCCGCCAGAAGCGGCGCGCGGCGGGTCAAGCCACGCTCCGCCGACGGGCCGCGAGAAGATCGGCGTAGAGAGCCTCGGTGCGCCGGGCCGCGCTCTCCCAGGTCAGCTCGCGTGCCGCGAAGCGAGCCACGGCGTCGGCTTCGCGCTGGCGCAGCGCGTGATCCTCGAGCCGTTCCTTCACGGCCGCGAGCAGCGCCCCTGGGTCGTCGGGCGGGACCGTGGCCCCTCCCGCCCTGCGCAGCCACTCGCCGCAGCCGTGATCCCCGGCGACCACCGGGTCGGCGCCGCACAGCGCGGCCTCGAAGGGGACGAGGCCGAAGGCTTCGCCGACGGCCGGATGGATCACGAGGTCGGCACGGGCGTAGGCGTGAGCCAGCTCCGCAGGAGCCAGCACGCCGCTCCACGTGACACGGCCCGCCACGGGCGCGAAGACGCGGCGGAACCCTTCGCCGAACGCTCCGACGACGTCGAGCCGCGCTTCCGGAAGGGCCGCCAGGAGCGGGACGAGCTGCAGGCCGCGCTTCTGCCGGCTGTCGTTTCCGACGAAGAGCAGGCCCTGGCCCCGGGCTCCCCGGGCCGCGCTCGCGCCTCTGAGCTCGACGCCGTTCGGGACGACGGTCGCAGGCCGAGGCAGGTCGCGCGCCTCCGCCTCGCTCACGGCCACGAGCCGCGCGGCGCGCGCGACGACCGAGGCGCCCGCCAGACGATCGAACATCCGCTTCGCCAGCGCCCGCTGGCCGTGGGCCGGGTAGGTGCCGTGCGGCTGCAGGACGTACGGGGCGCCGGCCGCGGCGAAGGCCGCCGAAGCGGCGGTCGCGAAGCCCGTGCGGTGCCCGTGGACGTGGCCGACGTCGACCCCCCGGGCGAGGGTTTCGATTCGCCGGCGCAGGCCGGGCGCCCACGGGACGAGGCGGCGCTCGAAGGGCGGCCAGCTGCTCCACCGCAGCACGCGCACTCCGTCGGCGATCTCCTCGGCCGGCGAGCCCCGGGGACGCGTCGTCACCACCGTGACCTCGTGCCCCCGCGCCGCGAGGGCGCGGGCGAGCCCCGCGGCGGCCCGCGCCATGCCGCCCCGCTCCCAGGCCGGCTCGAAGAAGGGCGCGACGTGCAGGACGCGCATGCCGTGCTAGGATCACCGGTTTCATGCAGCTCCGCAACGTCGCCATCATCGCGCACGTCGACCATGGGAAGACGACGCTCGTGGACGGCCTGCTCCGGCAGAGCGGCGCCTTCCGGGCCAACCAGGAGGTGGTCGAGCGCGTCCTGGACTCGAACGAGCTGGAGCGGGAGCGCGGCATCACGATCCTGGCGAAGAACACCTCGGTGCGCTTCGGCGACGTGAAGATCAACATCGTGGACACGCCCGGGCACAGCGACTTCGGGGGTGAGGTGGAGCGCGCCTTGAAGATGGTGGACGGCGTGCTGCTCCTGGTCGACGCCTCGGAGGGCCCCCTGCCCCAGACCCGCTACGTGCTGCGCAAGGCCCTCGAGGCCCGGCTGCCGGCCGTCGTGGTGCTGAACAAGATCGACCGCGTGGACGCGCGGCCGCAGCAGGTCCTGAACGAGGTCTACGACCTCTTCATCGACCTCGACGCCACCGAGGACCAGCTCGAGTTCCCGGTCCTCTACACGAACGCCCGCGACGGCCTGTGCCGGACCGAGGCGGAGGGGCCCGAGACCGACCTCCGGCCGCTCTTCGAGGCCATCGTCTCGCACATCCCTCCTCCGCCGGGCTCGCCGGACGGGCCGCTCCAGCTCCTGATCGCGAACCTGGACTACAGCGACTACCTGGGCCGTCTCGCGATCGGCCGCATGTTCTCTGGCCGGGTCAAGCTGGGCGACAGCGTGGCGCTCTCCAAGCGCGACGGCTCCCTGCAGACGACCCGCGTCACGAAGCTCTACGTGTTCGAGGGCCTGCGCCGGATCGAGGCCGAGTCCGCCGCCAGCGGCGACGTCCTGGCCCTCGCGGGCTTCGACGGCATCCAGATCGGCGAGACCGTCACCTCCGCCGAGAACCCGACCCCGCTTCCGCCCCTGCGCATCGACGAGCCCACGCTGTCGATGATCTTCTCGGTCAACACGTCGCCCTTCGCGGGGCGCGAGGGCCGCTTCGTCACCTCGCGCAACCTCAAGGAGCGGCTCGACAAGGAGCTGCTCACGAACGTCTCGATCCGGGTGGAGCCAACCGACTCGGCGGACTCGTTCAAGGTGCTGGGCCGGGGCGAGCTGCAGCTCGCGGTCCTCATCGAGATGATGCGCCGCGAGGGCTACGAGCTGGGCATCTCGAACCCCGAGGTGCTGACGAAGGCCGAGGGCGGCGTCCGGAAAGAGCCGCTGGAGCTCCTGAGCATCGACGTGCCCGAGACCTTCATGGGCGTCGTGCTCGAGAAGATGGCGCTGCGCAAGGGCAGGATGGTGAAGATGGTCAACCACGGCTCGGGGCGCGTGCGCCTGGAGTTCCAGGTGCCGACCCGCGGCCTGATCGGCATCCGCACCGAGCTGCTCACCGACACGCGCGGCACCGCCGTCCTGAACAGCCTGCTCGAGGGCTGGACCGAGTGGCAGGGCGAGATCCCCCGCCGGGCCAGCGGCGTGCTGGTGGCCGACCGCCCCGGCGAGACCACGGCCTACGCGCTCTCGCACCTGGAGGACCGGGGCGAGCTGTTCGTGGGGCCCGGGACGGCCGTCTACGAGGGGATGATCGTCGGCGAGAACGCGCGGCCCCAGGACATGGACGTCAACGTCACCCGGCAGAAGAAGCTGACCAACATGAGGGCATCCACCGCCGACGAGGCCATCCGCCTCACGCCCCACCGGGCTCTGAACCTGGAGCAGGCCCTCGAGTTCATCGACGAGGACGAGCTGGTCGAGGTCACGCCGGGCGCGATCCGGCTCCGGAAGCGCGTGCTGGCCGCGAACCAGCGGCCGAAGCGGCGCCCGGAGGAGTGAGCCGGGTCAGCCCTCGGACAGGGACCGCATTCTCCGCTGCAGCGTCGAGGCGCTGATGCCGAGGCGCTCCGCCGCGGCTGCGCGGTCGCCGCCCGACTCCGCCAGCGCGAGACGGATGGCCGCTTCCTCGGCCCGCGCGGCCGCACGCTCCTTGACTTCGGCCAGGGGCCCGGTGAGGTCGATCACGTCGCCGAGCGTCGGGCCACCCGATGGCGACGGCCGCAGCCGAAGGTGCTCCGCCGCGATCTCCTCTCCGTCCGCGAGGATCACCGCCCGCTCGATGCTGTTCTGCAGCTCGCGGACGTTGCCCGGCCAGGCGTGGTCGAGCAGCGCGCGCCGCGCGGCGTCGGAGAGCCGCAGACCCTTCCGGCCCAGCTCGCCGGCGAACCGCTCGAGGAAGGCCTCGGCCAGGGGCAGGATGTCCCCGCGCCGGCGGCGGAGCGGCGGGACCGTCACCGGGAAGACCGAGAGCCGGTAGAAGAGGTCCTCGCGGAACTCCTTCCGGGACACCGCCTCGGCGAGGTCGCGGTTGGTGGCGGCGACGACGCGCACGTCCACGCTGAGGGTCTGGACGCCGCCCACGCGCTCGAACTGCTTCTCCTGGACGAGGCGCAGGATCTTGCCCTGCAGCGGCAGCGGCATGTCCGCGATCTCGTCGAGGAACAACGTGCCCCGGTGGGCCAGCTCGGCCTTGCCGACCTTGCGACCCGTCGCGCCGGTGAACGCCCCCTTCTCGTGGCCGAACAGCTCGTTCTCGAGGAGCGCTTCCGGGATGGCCGCGCAGTTGATGGCCACGAACGGCGCGCGGGCCCGGGCCGAGAGGTCGTGGAGCGACCGCGCCATGAGCTCCTTGCCCGTTCCGCTCTCGCCGAGGATCAGCACTGTCGCGTCGCTGGCCGCCGCCCGGCGGATCGCGTCGAGGGTCTCGCGCAGCGCCGGGTCGTCCCCCACGACCCCGGGCACCCAGAAGCGCCGCTCGCGCTCCTCCTTCAGGACCAGGTAGTCGGCGAGCAGGCGCCGCCGGTCGAGGGCGCGCTCCACGAGCAGCAGCAGGTGCTCGGTGTCGACGGGCTTCGTCAGGAAGTCGGCCGCGCCCTCCTTCATGGCGCGCACGGCTTCCTCCACGGTCCCGAAGGCCGTCATCACGATGACCGGGGTCTGGGCGTCGGCTTCGCGGGCGGCCGCGAGCACGTCCAGGCCGCTGCCCGCGGGCAACCGCAGGTCGGTGAGGACGACGCCGTAGCGCGTGGCCTGCAGCCGGCGGCGCGCCTCGTACGCGTCGCCCGCCTCGTCGGCGCCGAGCCCTCGCGATTCGAGGGTCCGCCGCAGCATGGTGCGAAGGGATTCCTTGTCCTCGACGATGAGGACCTCGGCGGCGGGGCCCGGCCTGGGAGGTGCTCCGGTCAGCGGAGCCAACCGGGCGGGACCCCTGCCTTGCGGGCTTCCTCCTCGAAGTCCGCGAGCGCCTTCTGCGCCGAAGCCAGGGCCGCCTTCGCGCTCTCCAGCTCCTTCTGGAGCCGGTCCGCCTCCGGGTTCACTTGAGGGATCGGCGGCATCTGGGACATCGCGTCCATGGGGAGCGGCTGGATGTTCCCCTTGCGCGCGCCGTCGTAGTCCTCCTGCGCCTTCCGGACGCGCGCCTCGGCGGCCGTGATCGCGCTCTGGAGCGCCGTGGCGCGGCCGCGCCAATGGGCCTCGTCACGCGGTGCCTGACGCGTCTCGCCCGCAGCCGGGCTCGGAGAGGGGCTGGCCGATCCCTCGGGCTTCGGCGACGCGTCTCCGGCGCTCGAGGGAAGGTCCTTGTCCGTGTAGGTGGCCGCGGGCGCAGCGGTCTTCTTGCGCCGCTCCTTCTCGCGCTGGGCGGCGGCGGCGAGGCCTTCCTGCTGGCCGCTCGCGGAAAGCGCTACCGCGAGCCCTGCAGCGAGGCCGAGCGTGCGGCGCCAGCGTCCCTTCACGACGAACCTTCGAGGGCCTTCGCCCGCTCCTCCATCGCTGGGGCGTCGGGCGCGGTCGGGTTCTGGCGGGCGTACTCGCGGTAGGCGGCGGCCGCCTCGCTCGACCGCCCGGACCGCTCGAGCAGGCTGCCGAGCGCGCGGTTCAGCCTGGGATCGCTCCCCACCCCTTCGCGAACGAGGGAGATGGCGTCGTCGGCCTTCCCGGTCGCCAGGATGCGCTCGGCAAGCAGCGCCCGCGTGCTTCCGGACCTGGGGTCGCGATCGAGGCCTCGCCGATAGGCCTCCATGGCTCCCTCCGGATCCCCGGCCTTCTCCAACGCGTAGCCCAATTGCTCGAAGAAGCGCGCGTTGCCGCCGCTCGTCGACACGGCCTTCTGGAACGCCTCGGAGGCTCGGCGCGGATCGCCCTGATTCATGTAGAGCTGGCCGAGCTGCGAGAGCCACGCGGGGCTCGCCGGGTCGGCGCGGAGCGCGGCCTCGTAAAGCGGAATCGCCTCCGC
Organism: Vicinamibacteria bacterium; assembly: GCA_035691285.1. Classification (GTDB taxonomy): domain Bacteria; phylum Acidobacteriota; class Vicinamibacteria; order Fen-336; family Fen-336; genus DATFEN01. Next base: position 25,149 of record DASSJI010000087.1, read on the forward strand.
GGCCCTACCGAGGCCCAGCAGGATCTTCGCGGCGTCGGCGCTCGCTCGCGCGTTCCTCGGCTCGAGGCGCGCCGCCTCGAGGAGCTGGGCGAGCGCGGCCGACTGCTGGCCGGCCTGGTAGAGGGCCTGGCCGTAGGCGAAGCGCGCGTCGGCGTCCGACGGGCGCTGGTCCACGGCCTGGGCGAGCAGCTCGAGGGCGCTCTTGGCGTCGCCGGACTGAAGGCGCCTCAACCCCTCATCGAACCGGGCATCCTGGGTCTCCGCCACCGCGGCCCGCGGGGCCTGCGCCGCGGCGACCTCGGTCCGGATCGGGTTCTCGAAGATCGCGGGGTCGGCCTGAGCGGGCTCGGGCCGGAACTTGAAGAAGACGATCGCCGCGGCCCCGAGGGCGGCGGCGCTGCCGAGAGCACCCTTCCAGTCGAACCCCGGGCCCACTCGCGGGGCTGTCGCTTCACCGCCGGTTGAAGGAGCGCCACCCGCCTTGACGTCCTGCAGCGACTCGCCGCACTTGACGCAGAACTCCCACTTCAGCTTGTTCCGCGTCCCGCACGCCGGACACACCCGGAAGTCGGCTGCCATGGCTCCTTCTAACCTAGCACTTTCCTCCCGGGAGTTAAAGTGTTTCTTGAGCCTGCCTCCTCACCTAGCCGGGTATCCGGCAGACCGGCGAGTTGATCTTGAAGTTCCTCTGGTTGACGAACGCCGGCTTCGGCGGCGGCGGCGTCGGCGTCGGGCTGGGGTTCGGAGTCGGCGTCGGCGCGTTGGCGCGCGAGCCGCTCTCGCCGACGAAGAGCTGTCCGGAGACGATCGCGATCCCGGTGGTCTTCGTGCCGGTGAGCGTCGTGTAGAGGTCCGCAACGCCGTCGCCCGAGAAGTCGTACACCGCTCCGCCGGTGTTCGCGCTCAGGCCGAACAGGATCGTGTCGAAGGTGCCCGCGCAGGCGGTCGCCGAGCCGGCCGGATTGAAGCGCGTGGCCGCGAAGAACACGCGCGGCTGCCCCACGGAGTTGAACGCCGTGGTCGGCTGCGTCGTGCCACGGTACGGGACGTTCGACGGCGGCGGGCTCGGAAGGTTGATCGCGATGGCCGGGGACGGCGACGGATGCGGAGCCGGCGCGTTGTCGGGAGTGACGGTGTCGCCGACGATGAACAGCTTGAACGGCGCCGCGGAGTCGGGCACACGGTTGTCGTTCCCGCTCTCGAAGAAGACCCGCGGCGCGCTGGTGCCGGCCACCGGGTCCGTCGTGACCTTGAGCAGCGCCGCGGCGTCGGCGATCGGCTGTGTCGCGCCGGCGTTGTAGAGAACCGTGCCGACGCCGCTCGCCACGCTCCAGCGCCACATGCGCCCGCGCAGGTCGCCGATGTAGACGCGGGAGACCTTGTCCGGGCTCGTGTGCACCGTCAGGCCCGGCGGGTCGAGCGCCCGCGAGTTGAAGCCGGCCGGCGCCGCCACGAAGGCGTTGTGCGCGATCGGCGAGGTGAAGGTATCCGCGGTGAGGAACGTCGCGGTCGAGAACGGCCCGGTGCGGCAGACGTTCCCTGTGAGGGCGTCGAGCTCGAAGAAGCGCTTGCCCTCGAAGTGGGTGGTCCCGTTTCCGACCTCCTCGCCGTAGCCCGAGCCCATCCATACGCGCCACTCCGGCGCCGGGCTGCAGCTGCCGCCCGCCGTGGACGGATCCACGTTTCCGACGGCCGGCACGGACCAGGTCTGGCCGGCGTCGTTGTAGAGCGCGCAATCCGCAGCGGTGTTGTTGGGCGTGCCCACCGCGCACGCCGTTCCTTCGTTGGTGTCCGGGTTCCCGCGGCTCCACATGACCCACGGCGGGTACGTGTCGAGCGCGGCCCGTGTGAACGCGCCGGGCGCGGTCACGTCGATGGCGGTGACGTACTTCCCGCCGGCGCCGCGGGCGAAGAACAGCATCGTGCGCCAGCGGCCCTGGAAGGGCGCGCCGTTGATCGGGAAGCCGCTCGAGGACGGCACGAACACGCTGGCTCCGCGCAGCGACGAGGCGACGCCGTAGGTGTGGGGGTTGCGCGTCTGGCCGAGGTTCTCGATCAGCTCCTTCTGCTTCGCCAGCAGGTCGTTGGGGATGAAGCTCCAGAGCTCCTCGCTGCCGCCCTCGTTGAAGGCGCAGCCGGCCGAGCCGGGCACCCCTGTCGGCGTCGTGGTCAGGGGGCACTGCGGCCCGCCGCGGAACGCATGGACTCGCTCGTTGGTTCCCAGGTACACCACAGTCACAACCGGCTTCAGGTCCACGTCCGCCTGGGGATTGGCGTTGTCGAAGTCGGGGTTGCGGAGCCCGAAGCCCAGGTGGATTTTGTCCTCGCCCTCGCCGTTGACGTCGCGCGTGCCGTCCCGGTAGAGCGTGAACTCCGAGACGTGGCGCGAGGGCTCGAAGCGCAGCGGCGGCGTCACGACGACGGGCGCGGCGTTCTGGGTGTCGGCCAGCAGCCAGTCGCGCGCCCAGAAGAGCATCTCGCCCGTCGTCGACGAGCGCAGCGGCTTGCCGTCCGTGCCCAGGGCCACGCTGGCGCCCGCGATGTAGGCCAGCATGGCCTGGCGGGCCTCCTTGCGGGCCGCCTGGTTCGAGATGACCGGCGACGGACTGGTGCAGCCGTAGGGGTCCCCGCCGCTCGGCGTCGCCGACAGGTTGCCGAAGGTCGAATCGGGCGTCGCCTGGTCCTCGCAGGCCCGGAAGATCGAGCTGTATTCGGCGGTCGTCAGCCCCGCGATCCCGAGCGCCGCGTCGAGGCAGCCGTCGGTGGCCGGGTCTGTGGGGTCGACGCCGTCCGTCGCGCAGGCGGTGCCGATGACGGTGGAGTTGGTGTTCAACCCGGACTGCGTGGGCGGCCACAAGGAGATGACGTTGCTGCCGAGTGCGCTCGACGAGTCGAACTGCGGGTTCGCCTCGGTGTCGCCCGACGTGTTCCGGGCCCAGATCCCGTTCCGGGCGGTGGTGAACACGCGCCGGCGGATCACGGCGTTCGCGATGTTCGCGCTCGACTGGTTGGCGTGGAGGTCTTCGAACGTGAACACGTTCTCGCCGGTGGGCGCCGTTCCGTCCGTGCCCGTCTGGGCGGGGTCGCGCATGTACTTGACCACGTTCTCGAACAGCGTGCAGCCCGGCTCCCAGATGGGCGTGCCGGTGCCCCCGCTCGCCAGGCAGCCGTCGTTGACGCCGACGGAGACCGGCAGGAACGAGCCGTCGTTGCGGAACGCGAACAGCCGGCCCCGCCACAGCGGCAGGTCGAAGGTGGACTGGAACAGGATGTTGACGCGCTGGCTGTAGCGCGTGGTCGGATCGAACGCGCTCGCCTTCAAGGAGCCGCTGCCGTCCGGGTCCTCGATCAGCTCGAAGACCGTCGAGACGACCTGTGGGGACGCAGAGAACTCCCCGGTGTTCGCGGCCTGGGCCACGGCGTCGAGCATCGCGGCATAGAGCGCGTTGCTGTCCGGAGCCTGGTAGGCCACCTGGCAGTTCGGGCAGTTGGCGAGGTC
>DASSJI010000088.1:0-12334 GCA_035691285.1 Vicinamibacteria bacterium
TGGAACGGCGTTCCTCCGGGATCGCAGGCGATGCGGTCGAGGGCTCGCAGGTCGCCGTCGAAATAGCGCACGAGCGGCGCCAGGAACTCCGGCCGCCGCGTCTCCTCGAAGACCGCGTCGGGGAAGCGCCGCTGCACGCCCGCATGGAGACCCCGGTCGCCCTCTTCGAATTCGAGCAGGAGCAGCACGCCGTCGCGCGTGTACCCGCGCAGGCGACCGACGGGGGAGTCGACGCTCGTCTCCTCGATCCGCGTCATCCTCGAAGCATACCCCCGCGGCGGTAAGATCCAGGTCCGCCTCCCGCCCCTTTGGGCGGGACAGGGTGGGGGCTTGAGGGATGACCGCCATGACCAGTCGACGCTACTTCCTCCGCGCGAGCGCGTTGACGGGCGCCGCCGTCCTGACGTCGCCCGCATGGGCGCGAGAGAACGCTTCGCCATCCGGGCTCGAAGAGGCGACCCTCGCGGGCCTGCAGGAGAAGATGAAGTCCGGCGCGCTCACGGCCCGGGCCCTGACACAGGCCTACCTCGACCGGATCGATGCGCTCGACGGCCGGGGCCCGGCGCTCCGCTCCGTCCTCGAGGTCAATCCCGACGCGCTGGCGATCGCCGAGGCGCTGGATCGCGAGCGCCGGGCCAAGGGACCGCGGGGATCCCTCCACGGCATCCCGGTCCTCCTGAAGGACAACGTGGACACCCACGACAGGCTCACGACCACGGCGGGCTCGCTGGCCCTCGAGGGCTCGATCGCCCCGCGGGACTCGTTCGTCGCCGAGCGCCTCCGGGCCGCGGGTGCGGTCATCCTCGGCAAGGCCAACATGAGCGAGTGGGCGAACATCCGCTCCTCGAGGTCGTCCTCGGGCTGGAGCGCTCGCGGGGGCCAGTGCAGGAACCCCTACGCCCTCGACCGCAACCCCTGCGGCTCCAGCTCCGGCTCGGGCACGGCCGTCGCCGCGAACCTCGCCGCCGTGGCCATCGGCACCGAGACCGACGGCTCGATCGTCTGCCCCTCGAACAACTGCGGCCTCGTCGGCATCAAGCCGACCCTGGGGCTCGTCAGCCGCGCGGGCATCATCCCGATCGCGCACAGCCAGGACACGGCCGGACCCATGTGCCGCAGCGTGCACGACGCGGCGATCGTGCTCACGGCGCTCGCGGGCGTCGATCCGCGCGACGCGGAGACACGGGCGAGCAGCGGCCACGTCCCGCCCGACTACGCGAGGTTCCTGGACCCCGCCGGCCTGCAGGGCGCTCGCATCGGCGTCTTTCGGAAGGCCTTCGGCTTCCACCCGGCCGTGGACGCGCTCATGGAAGAGGCGCTCGCGGAGATGAGGCGCCGGGGCGCGGTCCTGGTGGACCCCGCCGACATCCCCCATGCAGGGGAGTACGACGAGAGCGAACTCCTGGTTCTGCTCTACGAGCTGAAGGCGGATCTCGCCGCGTACCTCGCGACACTGGGACCCGGCGCGCGCGTGAAGACGCTCGCGGACGTGATCCGCTTCAACGAGGAGAACAAGGATCGCGAGATGCCGTACTTCGGCCAGGACCTCTTCCTGAAGGCCGAGGAGAAGGGGCCTCTCACGGACAAGGCCTACCTGGATGCGCTGGAGAAGAACCGCCGGCTGTCCCGGGCCGAGGGCATCGACGCCGTGATGGACGAGCACCGGCTGGACGCCGTGGTCGCGCCCACCGGCGGACCCGCCTGGACGACCGACTGCGTCAACGGCGACCACTTCGGCGGCGGCAGCTCGACGCCGGCGGCGGTGGCCGGCTACCCGAACATCACCGTCCCCGCCGGCGACGTCTTCGGCCTGCCGGTCGGCATCTCGTTCATCGGCCGGGCGTGGAGCGAGCCGGTCCTGCTGCGCCTCGCGTACGCCTACGAGCAGGCCACGCGACATCGGAAGGCGCCGCGCTTCCTCGCGGGCGTCGCGGTAGACTCGTAGCTGGGAACCCATGGGCGCCGTTCCGGTCGACCGCGACGCGCTCGCTGCTCTGGCGGCGGAGCCGCGCCGCCGGATCACCGTCGTCGACTATCACCGGATGATCGAGGCCGGCATCCTGGGCGAGGACGACCGTGTCGAGCTTCTCGAGGGGGTGATCGTCGAGATGTCGCCGCAGAGCGAACGCCACGCCCAGGCGATCCAGCGCCTCACCCGGATCCTCTTCCGGTCGCTCGGCGAGGAGTACGCGATCCGGCCGCAGTTGCCATTGACCTTCGGCGAGAACAGCGAGCCCGAGCCCGATCTCGCCGTGCTGCGTGCCCAGGACGCGCGCTCCGACCAGGAGCATCCCACGCGGGCCCTGCTCGTGATCGAGGTGGCGGGCGAGTCGCTGCGCAAGGATCGCGCCGTCAAGTCCAACCTCTACGCGCGCTTCGGCGTGCCGGAATACTGGGTCGTCAACCTCGTGGAGCGTACGATCGAGGTCCATCGCGATCCGGGCGCGGACGGGCACTACCGAGCGACGACGACGGCGACGGTCGGGGACTACGTCGAAGCCACGAGCGTGCCGGGCGTCCGCGTCGCCGTGGCCGAACTGTTCGGTTGACGCCGGCGCGCCCGGATCTAGAGCGGCGCCGGACGGCGCACCCAGTCGAGTAGCTGCTTCGCCGTGACCACGCGCGCGTCGGGCACGGACAGCGCGTAGTCCAGGATCTCGCGCAACGCCTCCCGCCGCTCCGCGACCGTCGTGGCCGGGGCGCCGCCGTACTGGTCGGCGTAGATGTCGCTGTGGGCGCCGAACGTCAAGGGCGCGCGGTTGCCGGCGAGCCGAAGGTCCAGCGTGTGCTTGAACGTCGCCACCACCTCCGGTCGGGTCATGCCGAAGGCGACCCAGAGGTTCCAGTCGAATCCGGTGATCTTGCCGTCGCCGGGGTCGAAGTAGTCCTGCACGCGCGCGAGGCGCGCGCGCAGCCCCGGCGGCACGCCGTAGCGCGGACACGCCTCGTCGGGCGGGACGATCAGCACGTAGACGGGGATCTCCCAGAGGTCCTGCTTCGCGGAACCCGAGCCGCCGTACCCGGGCGCGATGCGATACGGCCACACGAAGTTTCGGCCGTCGAACCGCTCCTCGAGACCCTCCTCGACGCTGCAGTCGTACTCGAGCCCGTTCGCGCGCAGCGCCGGGAAGAGCGGGGGACCGTGCTCGAGGAACGGCGCGCGGAAGCCGAAGAGGGCGCCTCTCGCGACCCCCAGGCCGGTCTCCGGGTCGGACGCGCGCCCGGCGTCGAACGGCTTCCCGAGCCAGCGCAGGCAGGCGGTGATCTCCTCCGACCACTGCGCGCTCGTGAAGCCGGCGCCGTGGGGATGGCTGTGGGTGTGCAGGCCGATCTCGTGACCAGCGTCCGCCGCCGCTCGCCACTCGCGCTTCACGTGCTCGGGCGCGTCCATCTGGGCCTGCTCGATGTAGCGGGTCACGGCGAACAGGGAGAAGAGCGCGGGCGCCGCGTCGTAGGTGCGAGCGTTGCCCCTGCCGGGCGGGTTGCGGCGGCCCGCGAACAGCTCGTTGACGAAGCGCAGGCCGCCGCTGGTCCCCGAGCCCTCCCGCCCGGAGTAGCCGTTGTCGTCGAAGCCGAACTGGACGAAGAGCGGCGCCTGCTCGACCGCGAGGCCGCCCGGCGGGCGGTCGGAGGCCGAGCCGCCGCTCGGGTGCCGCGGCCGGTCCGTCTGGACGCGCAGGCCCTGGCAGCTCGAGACGACCAGGGCCGTGCCCAGCGCCACGATCGCTCTGCCTCGCATGGCCCGTCCTACCTCTCTGCGCGCCGGCGCGCGCTCACCTGGGCCAGGACCTCGCGCACGACGCGGCGCTTGTCGGGCTCTTTCGCGAGGGCGTCCCAGGACCAGAAGACGACGCCGCGCGACGGCGGCCGCAGGGCCTGGCGGAGCTGCTGCTCGAACTCGTCTGCCGTGAACGCCACGCCGGGCCGGTAGGCCTCGCCGACCTGGATGCTGGGCAGGATCGGCGCGGCCGATTCCTCGGCGAGTCTCACGATGACCGAGCGGACCCAGCTCGCGTCGCGCTCCAGCATGTGCGCGTAGCACATGGGCGAGAGGAAGTCGGCGAAGCGGGAGAGCGACGAGAAATCCTGGCCGGCGTTCCTCAGGATCGCGCCGCCGAAGTCGGTTCGGCGCCAGGGGACGGCGTGGAGGTTGATCTTGAGCGCCGGATCCTCGGCGCGGGCCGCGCGCGCGATCGCCTCGGCCATGGAGTTCACGAGACCGATCTTCCACTCCGTCCACTCGGCCTCGTGGTTCGAGAGGATCCACGCCGCCTGAGCCCGCGTGTCCGCGAGGGAGCCTGGAAGCGAGATGCCCATCTTCGCCGCGAAGCCCGCAACGCAGTGGCGGCAGAAGCAGGCGTTGGGAATCGCGGCGTGGAGGGTCGCGGGGCCGACCTTCTCCCAGAAGACGAAGTGTCGGATGAAGTCGACGGAGAGGCCCTGGGGACGCAGCCGCCTCACCATCTCCGCGATCTCCCGCACCCGCCTCTCGCGGAACTCCTGGCGCGAGGGGCATACGAACTGCACCCAGTCGTCGCGGGCAGGGGCGCCGTCGGCGGTGACCGCGTAGAGGTGCGGATCGCGAGCCAGGGCGTCGGGGTCGTAGAAGACCGGCGCGATCACGAAGACGGGGACGTCGCGCTCGGTCGCGAGACGCCGGAATCCCTGATCTCCGGCGACGGCTTCGCTGACGAAGGCCGTGTCGATGCCCAGACTCCTCCACTCATCGAAGAGGCCCTCGAGGTCCGCCGGTCGCTCGTACAGCTTCACCCCGACCAGCGGATCCCAGGCCGGAGCACCCTGGGCCGCGGCCGCAGGCGGCGGGAACACGTCGAGGACCGTGAAGTCCACCCAGTAGATGCCCTGGGTGTTGGGCACCGCCTCGAGGATGCGGCGGCCGATCTCGGCGGGTGGATCCTGCAGCTTCTTCCACCACGGGCGATCGCTCTCGTAGCCGATCTGGAATCCGACGGGAGCCGGCGCGAACGCCCGCCCCCACTCGGCGAACTCCGCGGCCATGGCGTCGAGGGACGGGAGGATCTGGCTGTCGTCGATGAAAAGGATCCCCTCGCGCAGCCTGGGCGGCATCTTCTCGACGAGCCAGTGCTTGAGGAACAGCCGGTACTCGGGCTTGTGCCTCCGCGCCGCCGCCAGCCACGCGGCCGCCTCGGCGTCCGTCACGGCCTGTCCGTCGGGCTGGTCGACGGACCGATACCACTCGACGTCCACGCCCACGCCGACCACGCACCGATGCCGGCCGTAGCGCTCGAGCACGAGGTGGATCAATTCCTCGACCGGCGCGTTCCCGGGCTCGACCTGGAGCCAGGCCCTGACGCCCTCGCGGTCGAAGAGGGAGAGCGCCGCCTCGTTGCCGTCGTCGGCCGTGAACTGGATGAGCGCGTTCTCGCTCCGGCCGGGGAAGCTCAGCTCGCTGCCCTGTCCCTTCAGCCGGCCGACGATCCAGACCGCCTCCGGCACGGCGCCGGGAAGGCGCGCGGCCATCTGCTTGCCGACGTCGCGCCAGTAGGTCGGGCCTGGATCGTAGTCCGGCCCGTAGACGGAGAACCGGAAGCCCGCGCCGAGCCTCCCCCGCGCCGGCCGCGGCGGGTCGACGGTCGCCCGGCCCTCGGCCGCTCCCACGAGAGAGAGGAGGACCGCGAGCCCGAGCAGCCCGCGAACGCATGAGCGCGCCATCGTCACCCCCCGGATCCGCCTCGTCGTTGGCATTCTCGCCCCGTCGGCGCCTCGCGCGCGCGCAATCGAACTCTTGGGTTGACGCCGGCCTGCCGGCGCGCATAGCCTTCGAGGCTGGAGCAGCGGTCAGAAACCCATTACGCCGGAGGTTCCGATGGCGATCCGCTTCACCGTCAACGGCCAGGCCCGATCCGTGGACGTCGATCCCGAAACGCCGCTCTTGTGGGTGCTCAGGGACACCCTCGGTTTGACCGGCACCAAGTACGGCTGCGGCGTGGCGCAGTGCGGATCCTGCACCGTCCACGTCGACGGCGTCGCCACGCGCACCTGCGTGCTGCCGGTGAACGGCGTCGAGGGCAAGAAGGTCACGACGATCGAAGGGTTGTCGTCGGATCGCGGCCATCCGCTGCAGCAGGCCTGGATCGCCGAGCAGGTTCCCCAGTGCGGCTACTGCCAGTCGGGCATGATCATGACCGCGGCCGAGCTCCTGGCCAGGAAGCCCAAGCCCAGCGACGCGGACATCGACGCGTCCCTGGGCGGCCACATCTGCCGCTGCGGCACCTACCAGCGGATCCGGAAAGCCATCCATCGGGCCGCGGCCGAAAAGGGAGGTGCGCGATGAAGGGCCCGATCCCTCGCAAGCGTTCCGGCGTTTCGCGCCGCTCCTTCCTCAAGGCCGGCGGGGTCACGGGCGCCGCGCTCGTGGTCGGAGTCAGGCTCGACGCCCTGGCCCAGCCCGCGTCGAAAGAGAAGCCGACGCCGAATCCCTTCGACGCCTGGGTGCGGATCGGCAAGGACGACTCGGTCACGCTGGTCGTCGCGAAATCCGAGATGGGGCAGGGCATCTTCACGTCGCTGCCCATGATCCTCGCCGAGGAGCTGGACGTGGACTGGGCGCGGGTGAAGGTCGAGCAGGCCGCCACCAACCCGGACTGGTACAGCCACGGCACCGGCGGCAGCAGCAGCGTGCGGACCTACTACACGCCGCTGCGGCAGGCGGGCGCGGCCGCCCGCGCCCTGCTCGTGCAGGCGGCCGCCGCGCAGTGGAAGGCGGACGCGTCGAAGCTCACGACCGAGAAGGGAGTCGTGATGGGACCCGCCGGCCAGCGCGCCAGCTACGGCTCGCTGGTGGAGGCCGCGGCGAAGCTGCCGGTGCCCGACCACAAGAAGGTCGCGCTGAAGGATCCCGCGAGGTTCAGGATCGTCGGGACCTCGGTCCCGCGGGCGGACCTGCCTTCGAAGGTCGACGGCACGGCGCAGTTCGGCCTCGACGTGCGGGTGCCCGGGATGCTCTACGCGGTCGTTGCCCGGCCCCCGGCGTACGGAGGCAAGTTCAAGAGCTACGACGCCACGAAGGCGAAGGCCGTGAAGGGCGTGCGCCAGGTCGTCGAGCTGCCGAAGGTGGACGACGGCGCCTTCACCCGCGGCGGGATCGCCGTCGTCGCCGAGAGCCGGCACGGGGCGATCAAGGGCCGCGACGCGCTCCAGATCGAGTGGGACGGCGGTCCGATCGCGAGCTGGAGCAACGACTCCCTGCGTCGCGACTTCGAGGCGATGATCGCCAAGGGCGGGAAGGTGGTCCGCGACGAGGGCGACACGGCGAAGGCGCTCGGCGCGGGCGCGAAGGTCGAGGGCGTGTACGAGGTGCCGTTCCAGGCTCACGCCCCGATGGAGCCGCTCAACGCGACGGCGCACGTCAAGGCCGACGGCGTCGAGATCTGGACGGGGTGCCAGGGGCCGCAGGACCTGCGGGACACGGTGGCTGGCTCCCTCGGGCTCAAGCCCGAGCAGGTGGTCGTCCATACCACGCTGCTCGGGGGCGGCTTCGGCCGGCGCTACACGTTCGACACCGGCCTCGAGGCGGCGCAGGTGTCGAAGGCGGCCGGAGCGCCGGTGCAGCTCTTCCTGACCCGGGAGGACGACATCCGGCAGTGTTTCTATCGGCCCTTCGCGATCCACCGCATGAGCGCCGCGCTGGGCGCGGACGGGCTCCCGACGGCTTGGGTGCACAAGATGGCATCCACCTCGCTCGGGACGTTCTGGGATCCGCCCGACAAGGTCTCCCACGAGGGCAGCGAGATCGGCGGCGCCGTGAACATCCCGTACGCGGTGCCGGCCTTCCGCATGGAGTACTCCCACGCGCCGCGGGGCTTCCCGACGATCTGGTGGCGATCGGTCGAGCACTCGGGCAACGCGTTCGTCGTCGAGAGCTTCATCGACGAGCTGGCGGCGGCGGCCAAGATGGATCCGCTGGCCTACCGCCTCAAGCTGCTGGCCGAGCCGCGCCAAGTCAAGTACCCCAAGGAGGGCGACGACCCGGCGCTCGACACCCAGCGGTTCAAGGCGGTGCTCCAGCTCGCGGCCGAGAAGTCCGGCTGGGGCAAGCCGCTCCCCGCAGGCCACTACCACGGAATCGCGGGCCACTTCTCCTTCCACAGCTACGTCGCCCAGGTCGCCGAGGTCTCGGTGGACAAGGGCAAGGTGCGCGTCCACAAGGTGACGAGCGCGGTGGATTGCGGCCGGGTGATCCATCCCGACGGCGTCGCCGCACAGGTCGAGAGCTCGATCGTCTACGGCCTCACCGCCGCGCTCAAGAGCGCCATCACGGTGAAGGACGGCGCCATCGAACAGAGCAACTTCCACGACTACGAGATGCTCCGCATCGACGAGATGCCGGTGGTCGAGGTGCACACGGTGAAGAGCGACGCGCCGCCGACGGGGACCGGCGAGCCCGGCCTGCCGCCCATCGCGCCCGCCGTGGCGAACGCGATCTTCGCGGCGACGGGGAAGCGGATCCGGCGGATGCCGATCCGGGAGAGCGACCTGGCCTAGCCGACCGGTCAATCCTCCGCGCCGATCGTGGGCGCTCTCGCGTCAGAGCGAGGTCATGCTGTTCGCGTACTACGATCGCCTCTCCCCACGCGCGAAGGCGATCTACCGGCAGAGCGACGCGGTCGTCGAGATCCGGCTGCCGCGGCCGGAGCTGCTCCGGCCGCTCGTCCAGGGCCTGGGCGAGGCCCTCGCCCAGGAGAGCCGGCAGGCCGTGGAGCTGGCAGCCGGCCACCTCGCCCGTGGGCTCACGGACATGCTCGCTGTGCGGCCGGTGGCGGTGAAGGTGCTGCCCGTCCGGCCGCGCGAGACGTGGGGCGAACTGCACGGCCTCTACACCCCCGACGCGAAGCGGCCGCCGCGGATCGAGCTGTGGATGCGCACGGCCCGGCAGCGGCGCGTGGTCGCGTTCCGGACCTTCGTCCGGACGCTGCTCCACGAGCTGGGGCACCACCTGGACTACGAGTACCTGAAGCTCGCGGACTCGCTGCACACCGAGGGCTTCTTCAGGCGCGAGTCCAGCCTGTTCCGGCAGATCGCCGAGGAGGCCGGGCCGCGCTGACGCCACATCTGCTAGGATGCGCCGCGCGACGCCTTGTCCATAGCTTCTGGAACGAAGATCGGACCGTACGAGGTCACCGCCGCGCTCGGCGCGGGAGGGATGGGCGAGGTGTACCGCGCCCGCGATGCGCGCCTGGGCCGCGACGTCGCGGTCAAGGTCCTTCCGGACTCCTTCGCGGCGGACGCGGAGCGCCTACGCCGCTTCGAGCAGGAGGCGCGCGCCACCGGCCTGCTGAACCATCCGAACATCCTGGCCGTCTACGACATCGGCACCCACGGCGGGGCGCCCTACGTGGTGTCGGAGCTGCTCGAAGGCGAGACGCTGCGGGACCGCATCGGCGGGACGCCGCTGCCGACCCGCAAGGCGATCGACTTCGCGACGCAGATCGCCAAGGGACTCTCGGCGGCGCACGAGAAGGGCATCGTCCACCGCGACCTGAAGCCGGAGAACCTGTTCCTCACCAAGGACGGCCGGGTGAAGATCCTCGACTTCGGGCTCGCGAAGCTCGCGGACGGCGAGGCGCTGTCCGAGGCCGAGACCAACACGCGGGGCATGCCCGGCACCGACGCCGGCAAGGTGCTGGGCACGGTGGGCTACATGTCGCCGGAGCAGGTCCGCGCGAAGCCCGTCGACCACCGCTCGGACATCTTCGCCTTCGGCTCGGTCTTCTACGAGATGCTCTCGGGCCGGCGCGCCTTCCGGGGCGAATCGGCCATCGAGACCATGAACGCGATCCTCAAGGAGGATCCGCCCGACCTCACGGAGACGAACCGCCAGCTCCCCGCGGCCCTCGAGCACATCGTCGCCCACTGCCTCGAGAAGAACCCCGAGGAGCGCTTCCAGTCGGCGCGCGACATCGCCTTCGACCTCGAGCAGCTCTCGGGCTCGGCCGCCCATGCGGCCCTCGCGCCCGTCGCGGAGCGAGGCTTCCGGCACTGGCGCTTGGCGGCCGTCGCACTCGGGACGATCGCCGTTGCGACGCTGGCCTTCGTCGCCGGCCGCGGCACCGCAACCCATGCGCTGCCCGAGTTCCAGCCAATCACGTTCCGGCGCGGCGTCGTGAACGAGGCCCGCTTCGCGCCGGACGGGCGGAGCATCGTCTATTCGGCGACCTGGCAGGGAGTTCCGGCCAACGTCTACACGGCCCAGGCGGGGAAACCCGAGTCGCGGAGCCTCGAGCTCCCGAACGCGGAGCTCGTCGCCGTGTCGCGATCCGGCGAGATGGCGGTGCTCATCGCGCGCGAGACCTCGCGGGGCCGCGCCCGAACCCTCGCGCGCCTGCCGATGGGAGGCAGCGCGCCGCGAGACCTGACGGAGCGGATCACCAATGCCGACTGGGCGCCGGATGGAACGTCCCTGGCCGTGATCCGTCGAGAAGGTGGCCGGGACCGGCTGGAGTTCCCGATCGGCAAGCCGCTGTACGAAGCCGTATACATCGGACTGGTCCGCGTCTCGCCGGGTGGCGACCTCGTGGCCTTCACGGACCACCCTCTCGCGGGCGACAACCGCGGCGACGTGGCGGTCGTCGACCTCACCGGGAAGAGGCGCGCGCTCTCGACGGACTGGTCCGACATCCGCGGCCTCGCCTGGTCCCCCGACGGCAGCGAGGTCTGGTTCACGGCGACACGGCAGGGTATCGAGCAGAATCTTTGGGCCGTGACGCTCGGCGGCCAGGAGCGTCAGGTGTATCGAGCTCCCGGGAACATGGCGATCCAGGACTGCCTCCCGGACGGCCGCGTGCTGCTGACCGTCGGACGCACCAAGCCCAGCATCTTTGGCCGCGCGCCGGGCGAGACGGAGGACCGCGACCTTTCGTGGCTCGACTGGGGCTTGGCCGCGGCGCTCTCGGCGGACGGCAGGACGTTCCTCTTCGACGAGCAGGGGGACGGCGGCGGGCCCGAGTACGCGACGTACGTGCGTGGGACCGACGGCTCGGCGCCTGTGCTCCTCGGCAAGGGCCACGCCATCGCGCTCTCTCCTGATGGCCGTTTCGCTCTCGTGGTGGATCTGAGGGCGCCGTCCCACCTCAGCCTGCTGCCCACCGGCTCGGGCGAGGTCCGACCGCTTCCACGGGGCCGCGTGGCCCAGTTCCAGTGGGGCGCGTTCCTGCCCGACGGCAAGCGCATCGTGTTCACCGGGAACGAAGATGGCAAGGGGCCGCGTCTCTTCGTCCAGGACCTCGCCGGCGGCGACCCGAAGCCGTTCTCGCCCGAGGGAGTCTTTGCCCTGGAGGGCGACACCGTGACGCCGGACGGCGCGTTCGTCGCCGCCCAGAGCGACGCGGGGATCGCGCTCTACCCGGTCTCGGGCGGTGAGCCACGGCCGGTCGTCGGAGGTGAGACCGGAGACGAGCTGTTGCGCGTGAGCCGCGACGGCCGCCTCCTGTACGTCGGCCGCTTTCCGCGCCCGCGGCGTCTTCCATACTCGATCTACCGGATCGACCTGCAAACGGGTGCGCGCGAGCTGTGGAAGGAACTCTCGCCCGCGGGCGCGTCGACGCTGGGAAGCGTCAACGCCGTGGCCATCGCTCCAGAGGCCGGGGCCTATGCCTACAGCTACTTCGAGGCGATGACGACGCTGTACGAGGTGCGCGGGCTCCGGTGAGGCGGCGCTAGTCGCCTGCTGTCAGCCGGTCGAGGATCAAGCCGTAGAAGCGCGCGTCGGGCGAGCGGAACAGCCAGCCGAGGTGCTCGCCGCAGTGACGGCAGACCGAAATCCGCCACGTGAAGCCGGGGAACCAGGTCCAGTAGCTGGACTCCGCTCCGCGCACGCCGCAGCCCGGCGCGTCGGCGAAGCAGCCGATCCGGAACTGGATGCCGTGCGGGTTGACGAACGTGTGGGCATGGCTGCCGCTCATCTCGAGGGCCGCGGCCCGGCTGGTGACGAGCGCGCGGCAGTAGGCGCACAGGAGCGCGTCCTTGGCCACGCGGGCCTCGCCGCCGACGTCCGGAGTCTCGCCCTTGAGGAGCAGGCTCGCGACGTTAGCGAAGGCCGGCGGCCTTGGCAACAGCGCTATCATGCCCGGGCGCCCTGCGGAGGGAACCCATGCGGAAGTCCGCCGTTCTCGTTCTCGTCGCCCTCGCCACGACGCCGCGCCTGGACGCGGCGACCGCCAAGCCGGTGCTCCACGGGCGCCACTGGGTGGCCATCACCGGCAAGCCCCTCGCGGCCACGGCGGGGGCGATGATGTTCCAGAAGGGCGGCAACGCCGTGGACGCGGCGTGCGCGATGCTCGCCGCGACGTCCACC
>DASSJI010000089.1:0-16008 GCA_035691285.1 Vicinamibacteria bacterium
AGAGGCTCGCGGGACAGCTCGAGACCCTGTTCGCGCGGATCACCGAGGCTCACCGCGTGATCTCGAATCCGGGCCTGCGCGTCGCCTACGACCAGGCGCTGGAGGTCCGGGGCGCTGGCGCGCCGTCTCCCTCGCCGGGCCCCCCTCAAGCGATCGCCGCCGATGCCGGGACGGTCAGCGCGGCGTTGAACCAGGCCGAGGAGGCGCTCGCGAGCGGGCAGCCGCTCAAGGCGCTCACGCTCGCGAGCGACGCGCTGCTCGGCGCCTCGGGAATCGCGCGGCGCCGCGCGCGGCTCCTGAAGGCCCAGGCGCTGCTCAGGGGCGCGGGCACCCGCAAGGCCGCGGAGGAGGAGCTGAAGGCGGCTCTCGAGCAGGATCCAGGCCACGCCGAGGCGCATTTCGAGCTCGGCGCGATCTACCGGGACGGGGGGGCCGGCGCGCTGGCGGCGGCGTGCTACAAGCGGGCCCTGGCGCTGCGCCCCCGGTATGCCGAGGCGCAACAGGCCCTCGCGGCCCTCGAGGCGCCGGACGCCGGCGAGGGCAACGTGCTCAAGAAGCTGTTCCGATGAGGGAACGGGAGGCTGGATGAGCGTCAAGTCCGACCGCTGGATCCGCAGGATGGCCGTCGAGCACCGCATGATCGAGCCCTTCGTCGAGAAGCAGGTGCGGGAGGGCGTCGTCTCCTACGGCCTCTCGTCCTATGGGTACGACATACGGATCGCCGACGAGTTCAAGATCTTCACGAACATCAACTCGTCGATCGTGGACCCGAAGCACTTCGACCCGAAGTCCTTCGTCGACTTCAAGGGCGACGTCTGCATCATCCCGCCCAACTCCTTCGCGCTGGCGCGCACGGTCGAGTACTTCCGCATCCCCCGGAACGTGATCACGTGCTGCCTCGGGAAGTCGACGTACGCCCGCTGCGGGATCATCGTGAACGTCACGCCCTTCGAGCCGGAATGGGAGGGCATCGTCACCCTCGAGGTCTCGAACACCACGCCGCTCCCGGCGAAGATCTACGCGGGCGAGGGGATCGCCCAGGTGCTCTTCTTCGAGAGCGACGAGCCGTGCGAGACGTCCTACGCCGACAAGAAGGGCAAGTACCAGGCGCAGCAGACGCTGACGCTGCCCAGGCTGTAGCGACCGTTCACGACGAGGAGCCTCCCCCTGGCGCCGGAGCCGGGGCGGGCCTCTCGCGGCGCCGCCAGGCGGCGCCGCTCACGAACGAGCTCCAGGCCCACGGCAGCCAGCGCAGGAGCGCCAGCGCCAGCCACACGGACCACGCGAGCATCGCCAGCCGGTAGACGGCGATCGGGACGCTGAGGACCCAGGGCCGGGGCAGCGCGCCGTCGACGCGATCGCGATACCAGCGCAGCAGCGTTTCGCTGCTGCCGCCGCCTGCGACCTGCATGTCGGGGACGAGGAGCAGGCCCTGGTGGACGGCCAGGTAGAAGAAGCCCGCAGCCAGGAGCGTCCAGAGGAGCAGGCCGAGCTGCATGAGGTCGTGGAGCTCGACCCGCTCGAGGACGCGGTCGCGCCGCCACGCGAGAGCGAGGAACCATCCCGCCACGATCAGCGCCCCCGGGAGCGGCAGTTGCGCGAGACCGAGACCCAGCAGCGCCCATTGAAGGAACGTCAGGGGCGCGAGGGGGGCACGAGAGATGAGGTAAGCGCCGAGCAGCAGGCAGATCAGGTAGGGCCAGAACAGGATGGCAGGACCCCACGGCGGGCCGCCGGTCAGGAGCAGCCAACGGCCCTCGGGGAGCTGGATCGAGACCTGCGTGTTCACGGCCGGCTGCGCCAGCGCGACGGCCGGGGCCCGGTGCAAAGTGCGCAGGCCACCGTCGCGGCGCCAGACCAGCTTGATGGCCTGCTCGCCCGCCTCCAGGGCCAGCGTCAGCTTCGTGCCCTCGGGCCGGATGGGGCGGTCCATCCCCTTCACCTTCAGCTCCTGGACCTCGGCGTCCTCGGGCAGCGTGAGCGAGAACGGCCCGGGGCGGCTGGCCCGGACCGAGAGCTCCAGCGTCGAGTCCTCGAGCCGAGCGCCGGGGGCGACGTGGAGGCTCGCGCGATCGACCGTCACGGTCCGGCCTTCGGCCCCCTTCGGCCTCCGGAACGTCAAGTCGAGCTTCTCCCCCGGCCACGGCCGAAACTCCGGCGACAGCGCTCCGTTCTCGAACCGCTGCACGGGCGGCAGGCCGGAGGCCTCGCACTGCCAGACCGGGCCGCAGTTGACGATCCAGACCTCCGACCAGGGGCGGCCCTCCGGAGCCTGGAGCGCGATCTTCTCGTCCTCTGTCGGCTTCAGCGTCGCCGCCCAGCGGGCCTCGGTCTCGTCCCGTCCCAGCGTGACGAGGACGTCGCCGTCCTTCACCTGCCGATCGGGATCGGTCACGAGCATGCCCTTCAAGAGCGGAACCTTGACGACGACGGGCTCGCCCGTCGGGCTGACGCGCCGCACGACGGTCTCGACCGTCCACGACACGCCGATGTCGAGCACCCGCGTCACCTCGAGCCAGGGCTCGTAGCTGCCGTCGTTCCGCGCCTTGGCCGTCGAGCCGAGCCGGCGGCTGAGCTGCACGGAAGCGTCGGCGCTGCCGTCCTCGCGGATGCCGTCCACCTGCCAGCCGGGCGCCGCTGCGCTCGCGCGGCGGGGCGTCTCGCCGAACTGGAGGGTCAGGCTGTCGCGGGGCGGAAGCGGTCCCCTCACCTCGATCTGGTGGACGCCGGCGGGCACGCGCGCGCGCAGGAAGCCGTTGGCGGAGCGAACGAGGGCGCGCTCTCCCGCCTCGCCGTCCACGCTCACGCTCCGAGGCACCCAGCTCGCCGCCGGACCCGGCACCGGCCAGGCGCCCGGGGCGCCCGCGTGCACCTCGGCCGCGAGCACGAGCGTGCCGCCTTCGATCGCGAGGTGGAGCCGCGCCGTCGCCACGCAATCGGGCGCGCACGCCGGCGGGCGAGTGAGCCGCTCGCGCAGCTCCTTGAGCAGCTCCGGGCTGGGCGTAAGCCCCTGGTCTGCGGCCTGCGCTCTGGCAGGCGTCGCTCCCAGGGCGGCGAGCAGAAGCGCGGGCACGCCGAGCCAGGGCAGGCGCAGGAGGAGCGAAGGCACGAAGCCCGCGACGACGCGGAGCGCCAGCAACAGCAGAAGCGCCACGCGGACGAGCGTCAGGAGCAGGCTCGCGCCGGGCGACAGGAGGAGCAGGAGCAGCGTGTGGTCCTTCGAGACGGGCCCGGACCAGCTCAGGGCGTACGACCGCCACGACCAGGTGGGCAGCCCGGAGCCGGTCTGGATCACGGCATGGGGATCGGACTGGTAGGCCTTGGCGTAGTGGTCGGAGAGGATGTTCGCCTGGCGAGCGACCTCCGCGGACTTCGGGGCGCCGAGGGCCTCGAGCTTGTCCCGAGCCTCCTCCACGACGACGGCCCTCTCTCCATCTGCCTGCGGCGGCGCGGCCGGGGCGGGAGCGTCGCGCGTGGCCAGCACACCGAAGGGCATGTCGGCGGGAACGGCCGCGCCGGCTGCCTGGGGGAACAGCCCGTCGCGGACCTGGTCGACGACGAAGGGCAGGAGCGTCAAGGCCAGTACCAGCACCCCGCCGGCCCACGCGGCTCGCGCCAGCTTGCGGAGCCAGCCCTCGGGCGCGGCCTTGTGGACGGCCAGCGCGGCGACCAGGAAGAGCCACACGATCCGGGGCGCACCGGCCTCGCCGTGGACCAGCACCAGCGCGACCAGGGTCAGCGCGCCGAATCGCGGCCCGAACAGCCGGTGCGCGGCGAAGGCCGTCAGGATCACGAAGAAGAAGGCGTACAGGCTCCAGCTTCCCAGCCAGGAGCCGGGCGCGTTGTCGGCACCCAACGCGCCGAGGAAGCGCCAGCCCGGAGGCAGGAGGAGCCGGGCTCGCAGCGACTGCACGCCGACGTTCCAGCCCACGGCCGGCATGCGTCCCCTGCGCGGCCAGCGCGAGTCGGCCTCGAGTTGCAGGACGCGCTGGCGGACCTCGACGCCCGGCCGCCCGTCGCTCGGGTCCTGGGTCACGAGCTGGCCCGTGCCGGAGAGCGTTACGCGGCCCAGCTCGCCCGGGGAGAGGAGGCCGAGGCGCGTGCTCCGGCCCACTTGCCCGCCCATGGCGTCGCGGACGCTGAAGGCGCGGCCGCCCTCGTCCAGCCACAGCGTGCGCTCGAGACGGAGCTGGTCCGGGAGCGCCTCCGGCTCGCCCCGGCGCGTTTCCGCGAACGCGAGCGCCGTCCCTTCCTCGATCAGGAAGGCGGGAAGTGCCCTCCAGGCTTCGGGGAGGTCGGTCCGCGAGGCGTCGATCCCCGGCGCTCCCGTGATCTCGACCTGGCGCAAGCGCTCGTCCGCGGCGAAGGCCCACACCTCCTGGCTCGGCCAGGGCGGCAGGAGCTTCGGCGCGGCGATGCGCTGCGCCCGCGCTTCCACACGGGCGAGGAGCGTCACGGCGTAGGTGCCGGCGCGCACCTGGATCCGCAGCTTCCCCCCGGCGTCCCTGCGCGCCGGAAGCTCGCCCGAGACCGAGACCAGTGAGGAACCCGGCACAACGGAGGAGTCGAGCGCGACCTCTCGAGCCCGGCCCGCGACGTCGAGCACGAGGCGCGTTTCCACGAACATCGGGATGCCGTCGGCGATCCGCCGGAAGACCTTGAGCTCGAGGTTCTCCGCCTCACCGGTCTCACCCGCGGCCTGTCGCAACAGGAGCAAGCCGCCCTCCTCGCGCTTCGGGAAGGGCACCGGACGGCCGGCGACAGTCAGGTCGACGATCGCGATGGCCCCCGGCACCGCGAGCGAGTCGGGCAGCCGGTCCCAGTCGAAGCGCCCCTCGACCCGATGGCCGCCCGACGCGATGCGCAGGACGGGAGTTCCCTGCCGCTCGAGCACCGCCGCCGGCCGGCCGTCGAGGCGAACCTCGGCGGGCCAGCGCCGCTCGCCGCCGGGGAGGGGAAGGTCGAGGTGCCGGTCGGCGTATGCCTCCAGGACGAAGCGAGCGCCCGTCTCGCTCGCGTCCAGCGCCAGCCTCCCCGGCCAGAGGCAGACGGCGGCGTCGCCGACCGCGGGACAGAGCCTCTCCCCGGCCCCGTCGAGCGCCCAGGGGATCCAATCGCGGAGCGGGCCCGGCACCGCCTCGGGAGGGATGGGCTGGGCGTGCGCGGCCGCCGCGAAGAGGACGCCCGCGAGGGGGAGCAGTGACGGCCGAAGGCGCATGCGACCTCCCGTCGACGAGCCCGGAAGCAGGGGCTCCGCGTGACTACGAGCGGCGGCGGGCCTGCATTCCCGGAGGCCGGCACGTTAGCACGGTCCGGGCGATCGGCGGGCGGCCGCGGCACTTGACAGGAGGGCCAATCTCAACTAAATTGTCGGTTGACTAGACCGACTGGTTGGTTGAGATGCCTCCCGACGCCACCCGCGAGAAGCTGATGGGAGCCGCGATCCGCGAGTTCGAGGAGCGCGGCTTCGAGGGCGCCCGCGTGGACCGCATCGCCCGCAAGGCGCGGGCCAACAAGGCCATGATCTACTACCACTTCGGGGACAAGCGGGCGCTCTACCAGGCGGTGCTCCTCACGCTCTTCGCTCCGGTCCGCGAAAGGATCGAGGCCCTCGAGGGGTCCTCGCTCGAGCCGCGGGCTCGACTCCAGGAGTTCTACAGGGGCATCGTTCGCCTGCTCGCCACCGCCCCCACGCTGTCGTCCCTGATGGTTCGCGAGGTGCTCGACGGGGGAGAGCACTTGGACAGGGGCACGGCGGCGGTCCTCAGCGAGATCGTCGGCTTCGTCCGGCGGAACGTCGAGGCGGGCGTCCGGTCGGGAAGCGTCCGACCGGTCAACCCGCTCTTCCTGCATCTCACGATGATCGCGCCCATCCTCTTCTACTTCATGGGCGGCGGCTTTCGGCGCAAGGTCCTGCCCCAGGTCGCCCCGGGAAACGCGCAACCGACCCACGAGGACCTGGCCCGCCACGTGGACGAGACGCTGGCGCGGAGCCTCGACACGGCCCCGACAAAGGAGCTGCGATGATGCGAGTCACACTGGCGGCCCTCCTGGTCCTGCCAGCCGCAGCCTGCGGCGACGGAAGGCACGCCACGCTGATCCTCGCGTCCGGACACGTCGAGGCGACGGACGTGCGGCTGTCGGCAAAGGTGGGCGGCCGTCTGCGGAGCTTCGAGGTGAACGAGGGGGACGCCGTGAAGGCCGGGCAGGAGCTCGCCCGGATCGACACCACCGACCTCGGCCTGCTCCTCGCCCAGGCCCGCGCCGAGCGCGATCAGGCGGCCGCCGAGCTGCGCCTGCGCCTCAAGGGTGCGCGCGCCGAGGACATCGCGGAGCTCGAGGCCCAGGCGGCCGCTGCAGCAGCCGACCGCGATTCGGCCCGGCGGGACTTCGAGCGGCTCCAGGCGCTGCTCGATCGTGGCTCGGGAACCGAGAAGGCTCGCGACGACGCCCGGACCCGCCTCGAGGTGACGTCGAAGCGCCTGGCGGCCGCCGAGCAGTCCCTGCTCCGGGCGCGAACCGGTTTCCGCGAGGAGGAGAAGGATGCCGCCCGGGCGAGACTGGCCGCGCTGGAGGCGCGGATCGCGCAGATCGATCAGCAGGTCCGCGACGCGGTCGTCTCAAGCCCTCTCGACGGCGTCGTCACCGAGAAGATCGCCGAGGCCGGCGAGCTGCTCGCCGTCGCGGCGCCCTTGGCGGTCGTCAGCAACCTCGCCGAGCCCTGGCTGACGGTGTACGTCGGCGAGCCCGACCTCGGGCGCATCCGGCTCGGGCAGGAGGCCGACGTGACCACCGACGACGGCCAGACGCGCAAAGGGCGCATCACGTTCATCTCGCCGAAGGCGGAGTTCACGCCGAAGAACGTCCAGACCCGCGACGAGCGCGTGAAGCTCGTCTACAAGGTGAAGATCGGCCTGGAGAACCGCGACGGGCTCTTCAAGCCGGGCATGCCCGCCGAGGCGTCGCTGAAGCCCGTCTCGGAGGCGGCGAAGTGAGCGCCCTGGTGAGCCTGTCGCACATGACGCGGCGCTACGGCGAGCGCACGGCGGCCGGCGACGTCAGCTTCGACGTCGAGCACGGCGAGATGTTCGGCCTGATCGGTCCGGACGGCGCCGGCAAGACGACGACCCTGCGCGTGGTCCTGGGCCTGCTCCAGGCCTCGGCTGGCAGCGTGCGGACCTGCGGTCTCGATCCCTGGCGCGAGTCCGCCGCTCTCTCGCGGAAGGTCGGCTACCTGTCGCAGCGCTTCTCGCTCTACGGGGACCTGACCGTGGACGAGAACGTCGCCTTCTTCGCCGACGTCCACGGCGTCCGGGGCTTCAGGACCCGGCGCGACGAGCTCCTCGACCTGCTCCGCATGACCCCGTTCCGCAGGCGCCTGGCCGACCGCCTCTCGGGCGGCATGAAGCAGAAGCTGGCGCTCGCCTGCACGCTGATCCACACTCCCGAGCTGCTCGTCCTCGACGAGCCCACGACCGGCGTGGATCCCGTCTCCCGCCGGGACTTCTGGCGCATCCTGGCTCGGCTCCAGCGCGAGGGCCTGACGCTGCTCCTCACCACGCCCTACCTGGACGAAGCCGAGCGCTGCCAGCGCGTGGCGCTCATGGACCGGGGGCGGATCCTGGTCGTGAGCGCGCCCGACGCCCTCCGGGCAGGAGCGGAGGGGTCCGTGGTGGAGGTGCTGGCCACGCCGAGACGCCGCGCTCTCGAGCTCCTCGCCGGACGCGAGGGGGTCCGGGACGTGCAGTCGTTCGGCGAGAGGCTGCACGTGACCCTGACGGCCGACGCGGCAGCGCAGGCGGATGCCGTGGCGCTGCGGCTTTCGTCCATCCTCCGAGGCGGTGGCGTGGTCGTGGAGTCCGCCCGTGCCACGCCCCCGAGCCTCGAGGACGTGTTCATCGCGCGGATCCAGACGAGCGCGGGCGAGCCCGCCGGGGAGCGATGAAGATGCGCGCAGCATTCGCCGCAGTGCCCTGGATCACGCTGTCCGTGAGCGCTCCGGCAGGCGCCACGCAGGGGCCCGCGCCGCCGACGGTCGAAGCCCTCCAGCTCACGGTGGACGCGGCCGTGGCGCGCGCCGTCGAGTCGTCGCCGCGGCTCGCGCGCCTGCTCGCCCTCGAGGCGGGCGCGGCGGCGGAAGCGCGCGGAGCCCGGGCGGAGCGCTGGCCCCAGCTCGAGGTCGGAGCCGCGTACAGCCGGCGCTCGGAGGTTCCCGAGCTCGCGATCTTCGCGCCCACGAACGATCCGGCGCGGCCGGTCGAGCGCATCGTGGTGTTCCCGAACATCCAGGACAACTGGCGCGTGCGTGCGGGGGTCACCTTGCCGATCTACACCGGGGGAAGGGTGTCCGGGCAGATCGACGCTACGCGGGAGGGCGCGGCTGCCGCGGCCGAGGATCTTCGCGCCGGCCGGGCCGATCTCGTGCTCGAGACGAAGACCGCCTACTGGTCGCTCGTGACCGCGCGCGAGAGCGAGCGCGTGCTGCGCGACGCGATCCGGGCCTACGACTCCCACCTGCGGGACGCCCGCAGCCGGGAGGAGGTGGGCATGGCGGCGCGCAACGAGGTCCTGGCCGTGGAGGTGGAACGGGACCGCGCGGAGTACGAGCGCCTGCAGGCAGAAGCCGCCGCGGAAGCCGCCGAGGCCAACCTGCAGCGGCTGCTCGGGCTGCCGCCCGCCACCCGCATCGACCCGGTCGAGCCGAAGGAGGTCCAGCCCGGAAGTCGGCCCGAGCTGGAGGCGCTCGTCGCCGAGGCCCAGGCGAGCCGGCCCGAGCGGCGCGCCCTCGCGGCGCGCGTCGCCGCGGCGGATGCGGCGGCGAGCGCCGAGCGCGGCGCCCGGCTGCCGCAGCTCGCGCTGAGCGGCGGCTACACCTATGCGAACCCCAACCGGGACATCGTGCCCCCGACCGCGGACTGGACGGACACCTGGGAGGTCGGCGTCGGGTTGGCGTGGAGCGTCTTCGATGGCGGGAAGCGCGCGAGCCTCGAGGCCCGCACACGGGCCCAGGCCGGTGCCGCCCGCGAAGAGCTGCGCGAGCTGGACCGAGCGGTCCGTCTCGAGGTGACGCAGCGGGCCCTGGAGCTGCGCACGGCCGAGGCGCGACTCGCCGTCTCCGAGCGTGGCGTGGTGTCGGCAGCGGAGAGCCAGAGGGTCGCCGCGGATCGCTACCGGGAAGGCGTCATACCCTCCTCCGAGCTTCTCGACGCGGAGGTGGCCCACGAGCGCGCGGCCCTGTCCCGCACGGAGTCGTTCGCCGCCCTGCGGCTGGCAGGCGCCGGGCTCGATCGCGCGGCTGGACGGTAGCGATGGCCGTCATCGAGGTGGAGCGCCTCGTCAAGCGCTTCGGCGGGTTCACGTCCGTCGACGACCTGAGCCTGTCCGTCGAGGAGGGCGAGGTGTTCGGGTTGCTCGGCAGCAACGGGGCCGGGAAGTCCACCACCATCCGGATGCTGTGCGGGCTGCTGACGCCCAGCTCCGGGCGGGCCAGTGTCCTCGGCATCGACGTGGCGAGAGACCCCGAGGCTGTCAAGCGGCGCATCGGCTACATGACCCAGCGCTTCAGCCTGTACGACGATCTGTCGGTCGCCCAGAACCTGGAGTTCTTCGGGGGCGTCTACGGCTTGCGGGGGTCGCTGTTCGACGAGCGCAGCGCCTGGGCGGTGCACATGGCCGGGCTCGAGGGGAAGGAGGGCCTGCTGACCCGCGCGCTTCCGGGCGGCTGGAAGCAGCGCCTGGCCCTGGCCTGCGCGGTGATGCACCAGCCCCGCGTGGTGTTCCTCGACGAGCCGACGGGCGGCGTGGACCCGCTCTCGCGGCGACGCTTCTGGGCCCTCATCGACCGAATGGCGGCCCAGGGGGTGACGATCATCGTGACGACGCACTACCTCGACGAGGCCGAGCGCTGCGACCGGATCGCGCTCATGCACCTGGGCCGGCTCGTCGCCCTGGGCACGGTCCGAGAGCTGAAGCAGGTGTTCGCCGGGCGCGCGCTCCTCGAGGTCTCCTGCCCCCGCTTCGTGGCGGCCCAGGAGCGGCTGGAGCGGGAGGCGTTCGTCCTGGAGGCCTCGCTCTTCGGTACCCGGCTGCACCTGGTCGTGACGGACGCGGACGAGGGCCGCCGCAGGACGCTCGCGGTGCTCGAGGCCCAGGGCAACGTCCCTGCCCGCGTCGAGCGCGTGGTTCCCTCCCTCGAGGACGTCTTCATCCACTGCATCGAGAAGGAGGACGCGGCGCGCAGCCCGGCCGCCGTGCGGGCGTGAGCTTCCGGAAGGTCGTCGCCATCGCCCGCAAGGAGCTGCGCCAGGCGGCGCGCGATCCCCTGAGCCTGGCGATGCTCCTGGGCGTGCCGACCATGATGCTGCTGCTGTACGGCTTCGCCCTGAACTTCGACGTGCGCCACATCCGGCTCGCGGTCCAGGACCGAGACAGGACGCCGCAGAGCAGGGAGCTGGTGGCGTCCTTCGTCAACTCCCGCTACTTCGACCGCGTGGCGGATCTCGGCGCCGGCGCGGACCTGGAGCGGGTCACCGAGACGCGGGAGGCGCGGGCGATCCTGGTGATCCCCGAGGGCTACGGCGACAAGATCCTCGGGCGGCGACCCTCGCCGGTGCAGCTCGTCCTGGACGGGGCCGACTCGAACACCGCCTCGACGATCCTCAACTACGCGAACGCGATCGTCGCGGACCAGAACGCGACGCTGATGCGGGAGGCGCTGGGGACGCGCCAGGGGGCCGCCCTGGACCTGGCACCCCGGGTGCTCTACAACCCCGAGCTGAAGTCGACGCAGTTCCTGGTGCCGGGGCTCATCGGGTTCATCCTGATGCTGACCGCCGTGCTCTCCACGGCCATGTCGATCGTCCGGGAGAAGGAGCGCGGCACGATGGAGCAGCTCCGCGTGACCTCGCTGCGGCCGGGCGAGCTGATCGCAGGCAAGACCTTGCCCTACCTGGGCATCTCGCTGACGGCGACGGGCATCATCCTGGTGGCGGCTCGCGTGCTGTTCGGCGTCGCGGTGCGGGGGCCGTATCTCGACCTGTTCGTCGCGACCCTGGTGTACCTGATCGGTGCGCTCGGATTCGGGCTGCTGGTATCGAGCTTCTCCGACACCCAGGCGCTGGCGTTCCAGGCGGGCTCGGTGACGTCCATGCTGCCGGCGATCTTCCTGTCGGGCTTCATCTTCCCGATCCGCGCCATGCCCGAGGTACTGCAGTGGCTCACGTACGCGGTTCCTGCGCGCTACTTCAACGTGATCCTGCGCGGCGTGATCCTGAAGGGCGCGGGTCTCCAGCCATACGCGTGGGACCTGGCGTTCCTCGTCCTCTACGCCGCCGTGGTCCTGGGGATCGCCTACGTGCGCCTGACCCGGCGAGAGGCCTGAGCGGTGCGCGTCCTCGTCCGGATGATCGTCAAGGAGTTCTTCCAGCTCGCCCGCGACCGCAAGATGATCCCCGTGCTTCTCGTCGGGCCGCTGGCGCAGCTGATCGCACTGGGGTACGCGGCCAACATGGACATCGCGCTCATCCCGCTCCTGCTCGTGGACCAGGACCGGAGCGCGGAGAGCCGTGCCCTCCTGGAGCGCTTCACCGGATCGGGCTACTTCGATCTGGCGGGCAGCGTCGAGACCGCGGACGCAGTCGAGCCTTGGCTCGTCGACGGCAGGGCCCAGGTGGCCCTGGTCGTTCCCGAGGGCTACGGCGAGGACGTGGCGGCGGGCCGGACGCCGCGGCTCCAGCTCGTGGCCGACGGCACGGACGCGAACTCGGCCGTGCTGGGCCTGCAGTACGCGGCCCGCATCGTGCAGGGCCTCGGCGTCGAGCTCGTGGCCGCGCGGGTCGACCGCGCGGCGCGGCGCGCCGACGCCGCGCGCGTCGAGCTCAAGCCGCGGGTCTGGTACAACCCGGACCTGAAGAGCCGCTGGTTCTACGTCCCCGCGGTGCTGGCGATGGTGCTGATGCTGGTCACCATGATCCTGCCCTCGATGGCCGTCGTGCGCGAGAAGGAGCTCGGAACCCTGGAGCAGATCATCGTGACGCCCCTCCAGGCCTGGCAGCTCGTCCTCGGCAAGCTGGTCCCGTTCGTGGTGATCGGCCTCCTCGACATGCTGCTGGTCACCGCCGTCGCCCGCTTCCTGTTCGGCGTGCCGCTGCGCGGCTCGCTGGTGTTCCTGACCCTGGTCACGCTGCTTTTCCTGCTGAACACCCTGGGGCTCGGCCTGCTGGTGTCGACGCTCGTGAGCACGCAGCAGCAGGCCATGATGTCGTGCATCTACCTGCTCATGGTGCCGATGATCTACCTCTCGGGGCTGATCTTCCCGATCGAGAACATGCCCGCCGGCTTCCAGTACGCGACCTATGTCATCCCGGTCCGATACTATGCCGACGTGCTCCGGGGCGTCTTCCTGCGGGGGTCGGGGATCGGGGTGCTGTGGCCCGAGGCGGTCACGCTCCTCGGGATGGGCACGCTCATCCTCGTGCTGGCGTCCCTGCGCTTCCGCAAGAGCCTGGACTGATGGGCGAGCCCGGGAGAGGCTTCCCGTGGGAGGCCGTGTACTGGGCGATCACGTTCCTGTGCCTCGCCTGCACGGGCCTCTTCTACGTCGCGCCGCGCGGGTCGTTCGCCGGCGCCGCGCTGCACGGGCTCTCCCTCGAGTTCGAGCAGAACCTCGCGACCACCTGGGAGGGGTTCTGCTTCCTGCTCGTGAGCCTGCTCGCCCTCGGCCGCGCCGGCCGGGCATGGCGCGCGCCGCCGGCCTGGCCGTGGCTCGGGGTGGCGATCCTCGCCGCGGGCCTCTCGCTCGACGAGCTGGGCTCGATCCACGAGCGGGCCGACCTGCTCTTCGAGCCGATCGGCCTCGACACCGAGATGGTGGCGCTCCTTCCGTTCGCGGTCCCGGCCGTCGCCCTCGCCGTCTTCACCCTGGCGCGCTTCTGGCAGGGCGGCGAGCGGCGGCGGGCCCTGCGTCTTCTCCTGGCGTTGGGCCTGCTCGGCTCCGTGGTGCTCCTGGAGAAGCTCGAGCACTCGATCCGAACTCCCCCTGGCCTCGCCCCCTTCCGCGGCGTGCTCGAGGAGGGCATCGAGATGGCCGGTGTCTTCGTGCTGCTGGGCCTCGTGCTGGAGCGGCGAGCGCCGCTCGCGAGCTCGGCGCCCCTCGGCGCGGCGCTCCACCGCGTCTTCGCGCCCGCGGCCCTCGTGACGGTGCTCGCGCTCCCCGCGCTCGTGTACGTGACCGCGGCGACGCGCCGCATGCAGCGCGGGCGTGGCGTTCCCGCGGCCTGGGTGCCCTTCGCGCTGCTGGCCCTGGTGGCCCTCGCAGCCCTGGCGCTCCGCCGCGCGCGCCAGGGCGGCCACAGGGCGCTCCTGCTCGTGGGGCTCGGCGCCGCCCTGCTCGCCGCCGACGCGATCATCGTGTTCCAGCGATTGGAGAGCGGTCGTGCGATCCGCAGCGGCGCGCTCCAGGACACGCTGTTGCCCGCGCTCCTCGCCCTCGCCCTGCTCGTTCCCGCGCTTCGCGAGCGGGGTGGCGCCCGAGTCCTGGTTCCCCTGCTGGCGCTCACGCCCGTCTACTGGATGCCGCTGACGCGGTATGGGGGGTTTGCGGTCGGCTCGGTCCAGGCGCTGGGGCTGCTGTTCGTGCTGGTGCAAGGGCTCGAAGCGAGTGGCGAGCCGCGCGACGCGCGGCCTACTGCGGCGCCGCCCCCCGCGTGAGCCGCCGGTTCTCGCGGACGACCACGATGGCGAGGGCGAGCCAGACGACGACCAGCGCGACGTTGAACACGAACAACGGCGTGAGGGAGAGCTGCAGCAGGTTGATCCCGACGAACGCGGTCAAGGCCGAGAAGCCGTCGCCGATCCGAACGAAGAGCGTGTCGATCGCCCCCTTGGCCTGGTACTTCATCTCCCGGGTCGTGGGCAGCCACAGCACCTGCTTCGCCGTGTTGTTGATCGAATAGTCCGTGGCGTTCTCGGCGACCTTCATCGTCTTGATGACGGCCAGGAGCGGCACCAGGGCCATGGCCGTGTACGAGACGAGCGAGATCACCGGCAGCGCCAGCAAGAGCGTCGCGAAGCCTCCGTACTTCAGGAGCCGCGACGCGACGAAGGCCTGGAGCAGCAGCCCGACCAGGCTCACCCAGAAGAGGAAGTCGGCGTAGAAGGCCGTGGTGCCGTCGGCGACGAAGCGCTCCACGGCGGCGGGGTCGGTGAGACCGCCGGCCTGGAGCTGCTGCTGCAGCGCCCTCTGGACGGCGCCGTAGAGGAGGTTCTCGCCGCCGGTGTTCACCCAGTTCAGCACCAGGATCATGAGCGCCGTGGCCAGCAGGTAGCGGTGCGAGAAGACGAGTCGGAAGGCTTCGCTCCGCGCCCCGCCCTGCTCGGTGGTCCGCTTCGTCCGAGGGGAACCCTCGCCGATCGGCCCCCGCGTGTCGGCGAGGAGCGTCAGGCCGATCGAGACGAGCAGGACGAAGGCCGCGGCGAGCAGGAGGGAGTAGCTGTTGAGAACGTGGAGGGAGACGAGCTGCTTGGCGATCCAGGCGCCGGCGGCCGCTCCCGCCGAGGCGCCGATGGCGATCACGGGGAACAGGCGCTTGCCTCGCTCCTCGTCGTAGATGTCGGCGGCGAACGACCAGAACTGGGCGACCACGAGGTTGTTGAAGATGCCGACCCACAGGTAGAACGCGATCCCCAGGTAGGGCACGCGGTCGACGAGGAAGCCCGGCTGCAGCAGCCAGAAGACCACCAGGTTCGAGGCGAAGAACAGCGTGACCCGCGACACCAGCCGGCGCCGCTCGAGGGCGCTCGAGAGCCGGGCGTAGATGGGGATCACCACGAGGAGCAAGAGGCCCTGGCCGAAGCTGCTGTACGCCTTGAGCTCGGTGCTCGAGATGGCCTCGACCCCGCTGGTCGCGAGCAGACCGTCGCGGGCGGGCTTGACGAAGTAGTAGCCGCCGAGGAGCAGGAAGACGTTGACCAGGAGGATGGCGGCGGTCTTGGCCTCGCCGGGTCGAACGTCGGCGAACAGCCGGAACAGTCGGTCGAGAGGAGTCGCGGTGCGCCACTCCGCCGTGGTGCTGGACATCACTCTTCCCGCTCGATTCCCACCACGGTCGGGACGCCGCCCTCCTTGCGGACGTACACGTCGACGGCCTTGCGCCAGGCGGCTTCGGTCGCCGCTCGCGTCCGGATCCGCGCCATCACGTAGCTGTGGCCGCCCGGGGGCAGCGCGAGGCGCTCTTCGGTCGACTCGCCCTTCGCGGGCAACGGATCGAGGCGGCCCGTGCGGTTCTCCAGCACGTGCCACTCGCACTCGTAGGCCTCGGCCCTCGCGAGACGAGCCCTCTCTCCGAGGTTTTCGAACGCGAGCGCCGCGCCGCCGTCGGCGATCCTGAACTCCGCGAGGGGGTTCATCCGGCGGAAATAGTAGGCCACGATCTTGTCACGACGGCGGATCAAGGTGTCCGCGAGGTGCCTCTCGGCCTCGACGTCGTCGAACTCCCCGGTGTGCACGAGGGCTCGCACGGCCTCGTCGGAGACGCGCGACACGATCCGGGCGGCCCAGAAGGCATCGGCGGGGCGCATGCGCTCGAACGCAGGGTTGGGGTACTCCGGCTTCCAGGCGTGGGGCTCGAAGAACTCGGCCTCGAAGCGTCCGACCTCGGTGAACACGCGGTACGGCACCCGCCGCCAGGGCCGCTCCCATAGCCCGAGGCTGAAGGCCGTCTTGAGGATCGGCTTCAGCTCGAGGATGTACTCGTTCCCCGCCCGCGGGTTCTGCGGCGCGATGCGGCGCTCGACGTCGGAGCCTGCCCCGAGGGTCGAGGAGAAGTCGATCAGGTGGTGCTTCACGTAGCCCTTTCCGTCGCCGCCCCTCACGAACGTATCCTGCGAGTTCACGCTCCGGGAGTCGTCGTGGTTGAGCCAGGCGCAGAACACCCGGTAGCCGCGCAGGTCGCGGCGGTGCTCGTGCGGGAACGCGTCGTTCGGATCGTCGCTTCGCGTGCCCCAATGCTT
>DASSJI010000090.1:0-38237 GCA_035691285.1 Vicinamibacteria bacterium
GGCTGCTCGCGCCTGAGAACATACAGCGCGCGTGTCAGTACGGCCTGGGGGAGATCCTTACTCACGACACTGTCGGCCGCTTCTCGTGAGCACCATGAAGGTCACGGGGTTTGCGCTTCCGGGTGAGGTGAGCGCACGCGAGTCGGTCGAGCGGACGGTCGCAAAGGGCCTCGCGGAAGTCGACGCGTGCCTCGCCCTGGGTATCAAGCTCCTTCAGCGTACGAGCTCCTTCGTCGTCACGCGGAAGCGGACGAAGAAGGTGGGATTGGTCGTGATGGGCCTGTACATGAAGGCCCTGAAGACCGTGCGGGCCATCCGCATCGTCGCTTCGCCCGATCTTGTAGAAGACGGGTTCGTGCTCTGCCGGTCACTGCTTGAGACGACGGTGGCGATCCTGTACGTGTTGCAGAAAGACAGCCCGCGACGGGCCGATGAGTACATCGCTCACACGCTGATGCGGACGAAATGGGCGATGGAAGGATGGACACGGACGCACGGGCTCAAGGTGGCTGGGCGACGAATCGACAGACGGGCGGAGAAGGAGAAGAAGCCGTTTGAGAGGCGCCTGGGCACCGCCCGGCTGGAACAGCTCAAGAGGTCTTACTCGGGAGTGAGCCTTGAAGAGACCTTCAAGCGCGTCGGGTTGAACCGCTTGTATCAAACGCTCTATCGGAGGCTGTCCGTACATCCACACGCCGCGGACCTCGAGAGCCATGCCGAACCAAGCGAACAGGGCGGGTTGCAGCTGAAGGCGGGGACGAGCGACCTGCGCGAGATGAACTTCCTACTCGATAACACGCGGCTACTCTTCTGCGCCGTCTTACAGCGGGTGAGCCAGGAGATGGACATGGGCTATCAGACAGAAATCGAAGCTCTGAAGCCAAGGGCGGGGATGCCCACGCGGATGTTGTTTCGGGCCTGGAAGAAGCGCATACAGGCGCGCAGAAACGCGATCCCATAGCTTCACGCCGAACTACTCGGTCCCCCTCGCAGGTCGGTGTGCGGTGGGTGTGCCGCGCGCCGAGCGACCAGGTGACCTACAGCCGGAGGTCAGCGCTGTGCACTACGTGTGTCAAGACGGGCGTCGAAACGGGTCCTTTCGTGTCGGTCCGTGTCGCCTGTCACGTCGGAGGTCGCGGGTTCGAGTCCCGTCCACCCCGCCATTCCCAAGCGCCAGTACACTTTTGCGGCATGGGGGCTCCGTCCCGCGTCGGGGCGGCGGCGCGCGTGGCCGCGCTCGTCGCGCTATCGCTCGTCGCGGCGCTGGCCCTGTCCGAGGCGGTGTTCGCCGCCCTCCTCGGGGCCCCCGCAGCGCTGCGCCACGTGCCGGGAGGTCTGGCCTCGCACCTGCGGGCCTACTACCTCCACCACGACCGCGTCATGGCCCAGTCGCTGCCGGAGTGCGCGATCTACGACCCCGGCCTCTTCTACACCCTGCGGCCCGGCTCCTGCCGCTTCCGCAACCGCGAGTACGACACGACCCTGCGCATCAACTCCCAGGGGCTGCGTGACAGCGAGGAGGCGCTCGCGGCGCCCGAGATCATCGTGCTGGGCGACAGCTTCGCGATGGGCTGGGGTGTCCAGCAGGAGGAGGCGTTCCCCCAGGTGCTGGCCCGCGCGAGCGGCCGGCGCGTCCTGAATGCCGGCGTGCCGTCCTACGGCACGGTGCGGGAGGCGCGGCTCCTGGACCGGCTCGACACGAGCAGGCTCCGTTTCCTCGTCGTCGAGTACTCCTCGAACGACAGCGAGGAGAATCGCCTGTTCGAGGAGCGCGGGAACACGCTCCTGATCGAGCACGAGCGCCTCTTCGGGCAGGACGTCCAGCGCGGCGTGCGCCGTCTCCGCTACTACCCCGGCAAGATCACCCTCGAGATCGTTCGCGGGATCTTCTTCCCGCCCCACCCCGGGCCGCCGGTCCTGCCCGCGGCGCAGCAGGCCCGCCTCTTCGTGAACGCCCTGTCGCACGCCACGACGCGCGACCTCTCGGCGGTGAGCCTGCTGGTGCTCGAGCTCGACTCGTATCGTGTCGCTTCGAGCGACTTCGTGACGGCGCTGATGCGCGAAGCCGCCGCCCCGAGCCATCCCCATCTGATTCGAACCCTCCAGGTCGTCGACCTTCGCGGCCGGTTGGCATCGGGAGACTTCTTCCTGCTCGACGACCACCTGACCGCCCCTGGCCACGCCAAGGTCGCGGCCGTCCTGCTGGAGAAGCTGCGCGAGCTGGGGCTCTAGTCCTCGAGGCCCCGGCGGCGCGAGGCCTTCCTCGTCGCCGTCAGACGCTTGTCGCGCAGCCGGGCTTCCCGGGAGGCCGCCGGCGGGCGCGTGGGACGCCGTCGTCGGGGCGGGACGAGCGCACGCGCCACGAGGTCGCGGACCTTGGCGCACGCGTCCTCGAGGTTCCGGCCCTGGTCGCGGGAGCGCTGGCTCGTGACGACCAGGCGGTCCTCTCCGTCGAGGCGCGGGGCGGCGAGCTGCGCGAGGCGCTCCCGAGCGTCGCGATCGAGGCCGAGGACGAGTTGAAGGTCCACGCGCAGCTCGACTTTGGACGCGACCTTGTTGACGTTCTGGCCGCCGGGACCGGAGGCGCGGACGGCCCTGAAGGAGATGGCGGGTTCGGGGATCCAGACGCCCGGCGCGACGTGGATCGCCCGGGGCACGCTAGCTCGCGCCGGGGACGGCGGCCGGCACGCCTTCTCGGTCCCGCGCTCCGCGGTACGCTTCCACGGCGCGGGCCAGCACCTCGACGGACCGCCGCAGGTCGTCGGCGTTGAGGACGTAGGCGATGCGCACCTCGCTCCGTCCGAGGCCCGGCGTCGCGTAGAAGCCAGGCGCGGGCGCCACCATGACCGTTGCGCCTTCGTCGGAGAAATCCTCGAGCAGGAAGCGCGCGAACTCGTCGGCGTCGTCGATGGGCAGGCGCGCCACGAAGTAGAAGGCGCCTTCCGGCTTGCGCAGGAAGAGCCCGGGGATGCGCGAGAGGCCCTCGAAGAGGATGTCGCGCCGCTCCTGGTACTCGGCGACCACGGTGCGGGTGTACTCAGGGCTGATCTCGGTGAGCCCCACGGCGATCGCCTGTGCAATGCCCGGGGGCGACAGGCGGCCCTGGGCCATCCGCAGGCAGGCGTCGTGGAACTCCCGGTTCCGCGTCAAGAGCGCGCCGAGGCGGATGCCGCAGGCGCTGTACCGCTTCGACAGGCTGTCCACGACCACCACGCGGTCCTCGAGGCCCTCGAGCGAGAGCGCGCTCACTGCCTCCCGGCCGTCGTAGACGAACTCCCTGTACACCTCGTCGGAGATCAGGAACAGGTTCCTGTCGCGGCAGAACTCCGCGACCCGCTCGAGCTCTTCCCGCGTGTAGACGGTGCCGGTGGGGTTGTTGGGGTTGCAGAGGATGACGGCCCGGGTCCTGGGGGTGAGGGAGGCCTCCCACGCCTCGCGGGACGGAAGGTGGAATCCGTCCTCGCCCCGAGCCGTGAGCGGGACGAGGCGGAGGCCCGCGAGCCTGGCGAAGGAAGCGTAGTTCGTGTAGAAGGGCTCGACCACCAGGACGTCGTCGCCGTCGTCGGCGCAAGCGGCGAACGCGAAGAGCACGGCCTCGCTGCCGCCGGTGGTGCCGATCAGCTCGGCCTGCCCGACCTCGATGCCGATGCCCCTGTAGTAGTGGCGCAGCGCCTCGAGGTACTCCGGCGTGCCTGCGGAGGGCGAGTAGGCGAGGACCTTCTCCCGTATGCGTCCCAGCCGGTCGCGGAACGCTGCGGGCGTCTCGATGTCCGGCTGGCCGATGTTGAGGTGGTAGACGTGCACGCCGCGGCGCTTGGCCGCGTCGGCGGCGGGCATCAGGCGACGGATCGGCGAGGCGGGCATCAGCCGGCCGCGGCTCGAGATGGAAGGCGCCATGGCCCGATTCTACTCGCCGAGGTAGCCCAATGCCTTGAACTGCTCGATCAGGTCGGCATCCTCCTCCGTGGAGCGCGATTCCTCCCGAGCCTCGCGCCGACCGTAGGTCGCGACCCGCTCGAGCTCCTTCCGCGACGAGGCCAGGATCTGCGTCGGAACCCTGCCCGGCATGTCCCGCGCCGCGGGCAGCCCGGCCAGGTGGAGCCACAGCGGGACGAGGTCCAGGACCGAGAGCTCCTCTCCGCGGAGGCCCTTCTTGAAGGACCCCCCGCTCGCGACATAGACGCCTTCGCGCTCGTGGTAGGCGACCGACCGCCGCCTTTCGCCCTTCTGGCGCGTGAAGCTCCGGAAGCCGTGGTCGCTCACGACCATGAAGGCCGTGCCCTCGGGCGCGGCGCCGCGGTAGCGGCCGATGACTTCGTCCATGTACGCGTAGTAGCTGTCGATCAAGCCCCCGAAATGGCGTCGGTCCTCCTCGCTGACGGGGTCGATCGACTCCTCCGGTGCGCGCGCGAACCAGTAGGCGTGCTGGGCATGGTCGACGCCCCGGAAGTAGAGGAAGAGCAGGTCGGGCGCCAAAGCGCGGTAGAAGGAGAGCCCCGTCTCGGCGTAGGTCGAGTCGCGCAGGTAGGCCCTGAGGAAGCGCCGCTCCAGGGCGTCCATTCGCTCGCGCTCGGGTGTCCCGTCCGCGAGCTTCGTCCGCCACTCGGGGTCGAGGGGCAGGGACGTGAAGCGGGCGCTCTCGGCGAAATAGCTCCCGCGGCGCTCGCGGTCGACGTCCTCGAACGGGTCTTGCAGCGCCGGCGGGTGGAAGGAGAGGGGGCGACGCTCGCGGGTGAGCTTCCAGGGCCGCGAGCGCTCCGAGACCATGAAACCGGCGACTCGCTCGACCGGCCAGGTGACGAACCAGCCGACCACACCGAGCGTCGCCGGGGAGCGCTCGCTCAGCAGCTCCCAGATCCGCTTGGTCCGCACCTGGGTGGAGTTGACGAGGTGCTTCTGCGCGTCCACGAAATCCCAGATGCCGTGGTCCCTCGGGCCGTGGCCGGAGGCGATCGTGGTCCACACGACCGGAGACAGTGTCGGCTTCACCGAGAGCAGCGGGCCCGCGGAGCCCTGTCGGATCAGGGCGGCGATGTTGGGGAGGCGTCCGGCATTCACCAGCGGGTCGAGGATGCGCCAGCTCAGGCCGTCGAGACCGAAGACGACGATGCGCGGCCCGCCTGCGTCCTCGAGGGGCTCGAACGCGTCGAAGGCGAGGCCGCCGCGATCGAAGGCCAGGCTGATCCAGCTCGCCTGGCCCAGCTCGGACCGCGAGAAGCGCAGCTCGCTCCGGAACGCGCCCCGCGCCAGCGGCAGCGTGACGGTCGCCAGCGGGCGCGGCGCCTCGCGGTCTGCCTGGAGCGCGCGGACGTTCAGCGCGCCTCCGGGCGCGGTCCCTGCGATCCGCACGCGCAGGTCGCTCGCCCGGTGCCGCAACAGCAGGCAACGCGCTTCTCCGTCCAGCACCACGCGCGTCGGGGGCGTGCCCTCGACCCGGGCCTGGCCGGACCAGAGGCCGCGCACCGGGCGGTCTCCGGCGCGACAGCCGAGCAGGGCCAGCCCGGCCAGGGCCGCGGCGGCGAGGCGGGCGTGCAGCACGCGCCGAGACCTTAAGTGCGGCCGCGGCCTCGCGTCAACGCTCGCTTCAGAGCGCGCGCAGGGCGTCCACCGGGGCCAGGCGCGAGGCGCGGAGCGCCGGATAGACGCCCGCCGACAGGCCGATCACGATCGCGAAGCCCGCCGCCATCAGGAGGCCG
Organism: Vicinamibacteria bacterium; assembly: GCA_035691285.1. Taxonomy (GTDB): domain Bacteria; phylum Acidobacteriota; class Vicinamibacteria; order Fen-336; family Fen-336; genus DATFEN01. The sequence goes on from DASSJI010000090.1 coordinate 5,697, forward strand.
ACAGGCGAAACCGAGAGGCCGTCCTCGAAGGCCTGGCCCGCCAGCATCGTGATCGCGTAGCCGAGGCCGGCGCCGAGCAGCCCTCCCACGAGCGAGAGGGAGACGGACTCGATCAGGAACTGGCCGAAGATGGCGCCGTCGCTGGCGCCGATGCTCTTGCGCAGGCCGATCTCGTAGACGCGCTCGGAGATCGAGATCTGCATCACCGAGAAGATCCCGATGCCGCCCACGAGGAGCGAGATGCCCGCGATCGAGGCCAGCACCACCGTCCAGTTGGAGATCAGCTTGTCGACCTCCCGACGGATCCGGAGCATCTCCTCGCCGATGTTCTCCACGCGGAAATCCGTGATGCCGCGGTGTCCGCGCCGCAACAGGGCCTCGGCTTCCTTCTGGCCGTCCTTGAGCCGCTCCACGTCCTTGACCTTGAAGGCGTATGCCATCACGGCGTCGGTGCCGAAGAAGTGCTTCTGCATCGTGGACAGGGGCAGGTACACCTTGCTGTTGTCCTTCGCCATCTCGTCGTCGTTGACCTGATCGGTGCCCAGGCTGCGCAGCACGCCGACGATGCGCAGGCGGAGGCCGCGCATCACGATCTCGCGCCCGAGCGCCTCCTCGTGGCCGTAGACGTCCTCCTTGAGCTTCTGGCCGATGACGCACACGGGGGCCAGCTCCTCGACGTCGCGGTCCACGATGTAGCGGCCGTCCCTGACGGTCCGGTTGCGGATCGCGGAGTAGGCGGGGGTCACGCCCTCGACGTTGAGGGTCAGGTTGCGGCCGTTGACGAGGGCGCTCTCGCGGGAGAACACGACCGGCGCGGCCCCCTCGAGGAGCTCCTTGCCCTCGTCGATGAAGCGCAGGTCCGCGCTGCGCAGCCCCCGCGAGTAGCCCTGCTTCTTCTTCTCGAGCCGCTCCCTGGGCGCCTGGGTCGTCACGAACATGACCCCGTCGAAGCCCAGGTCGGAGAGGCCCTTCTGGACCGAGATCGCCGCGCCGCCGATCACCGACACCATCACGACCATCGAGGTCGTGCCGAGGATGATGCCCGCGAGCGTCAGGAGCGAGCGCAGCTTGTGCGCCCTGATCTCGGCGGCCGACGTGCGGACGGACTCCCAGAGACCCATGTCACTCGTACCGCAGCGCCTGGATCGGGTTGAGCCGGGCGGCCTTGATGGCGGGGTAGAAGCCGAAGAAGATCCCGATCACCACGGCGAACACGAGCCCGATGGCGGCGTTCTGGGGCGTGAGCACCACCGGCTGCTGGATCAGGTTGCTGATCGCGCGGGTGAAAGCCGATCCCAGCGCCACGCCGAGCAGGCCCCCGAAGATCGTCACCACCACGCTCTCGACCAGGAACTGCGCCAGGATGTTGATGCCGGTGGCGCCCAGGGCCTTGCGCGTGCCCACCTCGCGCACCCGTTCGTTGAAGGACGCGAGCAGGATGTTCATGATCACGATGCCGCCCACGAGCAGCGAGATCGTGCCGCACACCAGGAACGTGACGTCGTAGATGCGGCCGTTCTGCTCCATGCGCCGCATCTGGGCGGCGCGGTTGAAGACCTCGAAGTCCAGGACGCCGCCGTGGCTGCGCCTGAGGATGCGGGTGACCTCGTCCATGGCGGCGTCCATGTCCTTGAGGTCGCGCACCAGCACGTTCATGAAGGCGATCTTCTGGCCGGTGCGGTCGCCCTGCATGCGGTTCAGCATGCTGGTGATCGGGACGAACACGAACTCGTTCATCCACTCGAGGTCGTTGTCGTTGGCGGAGTTCCAGTAGAACTCCTTCCGCTCCATCACGCCCACGACCGTGTAGCTCGAGCCGTCGAGGGTGATCGTCTGGCCCAGCGCCGGCCGCGCTCCGAAGAACTGCTCTCGCCGCGTCGAGCCCAGCACCGCGACCTTCGCGCTCGTGGCCAGGTCCTCGTCGGTGATGAAGCGCCCCTCGGACGGGTGGAAGTTGTACATCGGCTCGTAGCCCCAGGTGGCGCCGGAGATCTCGAGGGCCTTCTCGAAGCCGCCCGGCGCGCGCACGAGCGCCTCGCGCTGCATCGTCGGCTCGACGATCTCGATGAACCGCGCATCCCGGCGCAAGGCCAGCGCGTCGTCGTAGGTGAGTCCTCTCGACGCCTTGTCGGCGGCGCCCTGGGTGGCATCGGTCGTCTGCCTGTCGTCGATCCGCATCTTCCGGATCCCGCCGGTCAGGTCGTAGACGCGGTTCATCTGGCGCTTGCCGCCCTCGATGAGGCCGAAGGTGGCCACCACCGACGCCACTCCCAGGACGATGCCGACCACCTGGAGCAGGCTGCGGGAGCGGTGCGTGTTGATGTCGACGATGCCGTCGACGAGGGACTCCCACAGCGAGAAGAGGTACTTCTTCATCGGCGTTCCTAGTTCAGGGAGTCGCTCTCGATGGCGCCGTCGACGATGCGCACGACGCGCTGGCACAGCTCGGCGATGCGCGGGTCGTGGGTGACGATCACGATCGTCTCGCCGCGGGCGTGCATCTGCTGGAACAGCTCGAGGATCTCGAAGCCGGTCTTCGAGTCGAGGTTGCCCGTCGGCTCGTCGGCGAGGATCAGGGTCGGCTCCATGACCAGCGCGCGGGCGATCGCCGCGCGCTGCCGCTGGCCGCCCGACAGTTCGGCGGGACGGTGCTTCGCGCGCTCGCCGAGGCTCACCTTGTCGAGGGCCGCCAGGGCGCGCTCCTTGCGCTCCGCCGAGCCGATTCCGCCGTACAGCATCGGAAGCTCCACGTTGCGGAGCAGCGAAGCCTTGGGCAGCAGGTTGAAGGTCTGGAACACGAAGCCGATCTTGCGGTTCCGCACCGAGGCCAGCTGGAACGAGCTCATCGCCGACACGTCCTGGCCGTCCAGCCAGTAGCAGCCGGCCGTCGGCGCATCGAGGCAGCCGAGGATGTGCATCAAGGTCGACTTCCCCGACCCGGACGGACCGATGATCGCGACCATCTGGCCCTTATCCACCGTCAGGCTGACGCCCCGCAGCGCCTGCACGGCCAGCTCGCCGGCGTCGTAGGTCTTGGTCACGGCCGCGAGGCGGATCAGGGACGCGGGCCGCGCGTCGGTCGCCGCCAGCTCCTCGACGCGCTCCGGGATGGCGCCGAGGGTGAGGACGAGGCCAGCCACCTCGGGGCTAGTCACGGTCCTTCTTCTCCCGCGGCCGGGTCGGGTCCTCGACGGCGATCTCGGCGCCCGACTCGAGCCCAGCCGTGACCTCCACCTTGTCGAAGCTCGCAAGGCCGGTCTGCACCTCGCGCACCTCGAACTTCTCCTTCCAGCGGTCCTTCTCGTCGAGCTTCGCGTGGCCGTCCTTCCTGCCGTCGGCGAACACCGCGGCGAGGAAGCCCTTGCTCTCGGGCGCCTTCGGGGCCTCGGGCTTGCGCAGGTAGACGATCTCCTTGTCGTCCCTCCGGAACAGCGCCTCGACGGGCACCGTCAGCACCTTCTCGCGCCGCTCTCCGATCACGTCGATGTTGGCGGTCATGCCGGTGCGCAGCTCGGCCCCCTGGCGGTCGATGGCGATCTCGACGTCGAAGACCTTCACCTTCTCCTCGAGGCGCGCCGCCGGCGCGATGCGCCTGATCGTCCCGGCGAACTTGACCTTCGGGTACGCGTCGAGGCCGATCTTGACCGGCTGGTCGAGGTGCACCTTGCCGATGTCGACCTCGTTCACGCCGGCCTTGATCAGCATGGTGCCGATGTCGGCCACGGTCATGAGCACGGTCCCGGCGTTGAAGGACGAGACTCCGGACATGACGGTGTCGCCCAGCTCGACGCCGCGACGGATCACGACTCCGTCCATCGGCGAGGTGACGTTGAGACGCTGGACCGTGCCGGCCTCGGCGAGCGCGATGGGCACGCCGCTCTCCTCGACGATGCGGTACTTCTCCAGGGCGGCGTCGTAGCCGGCGCGGGCCGTCTTGAAGCGCGTCTCGCTCTCGAGGCCCGCCTGGGGGGAGAGCAGGCCCTGCTCCAGGAGGCCCTGGTTGCGCTCGAAGGTGGCGTGCGCCTCGGCGAGGGCGATCTCGGACTCGTGCACCGCGTTCTTGACCTGCGAGAGGTCGCGCGCCTGGTTGACGTCGGGCTCGACGCGGGCCATCACCTGGCCCCGCTTCACGCGGTCGCCCTCGCGCACCAGCAGCTCGACCACCTTGCCCGAAAGGACCGACTTCACGTCCACCTTGACCTGGGGCTCGACGGACCCCACCTCGGTCACGCGGACCTGCACGTCGCCGAGCTCGGCCTTGGCGGTCTTGATCTTGTCCTTCTCGTTCTCCTGCTCGGCCTTGGGCTTGAGCGCCTGCGAGCCCGCCACGGCCAGGGCCAGCAAACCACCGATCCACCAGAACTTACGCACACGCTTCCCGTTCGATTTCGCCATGCGCTCCCGCCCTCGGGGCCGCGTGGGCGGCCCGCCATTTCCCTTGCTTCGGCTCCATTAACGCGGGGCGAGGGAGCCGAGTTCCAGAATGGTGATGGGCCTCGCGGGCCTCACTGTACGTATCCCAGCGCGCGCAGGCGCTCCCTGTCCTCGGCGCTCGGTGCCGAGATCCGGGCGGGGCCGCTGCGCAGGCGCCGCCCGATGATCCATGCGCGGAGGGCCTGCCGGCAGACGTCGGCGCGGAGCGGGTCGGCGGTCGCGAGATCCCTGGACTCGGCTGGGTCGCCGCGGCGATCGTAGAGCTCCACCGCGCCGGTGCGGGTGTCGAGGATGCAGGTCGTGTCCTCGTCGCGGAGCGCGTAGCGCGGCGCCTCGCCTCGCTCGCGCGTCACCACGCTCCGCCGGCCGGGCGCACCGGCCGCCACGGGCAGCAGGCTGAGGCCCTGGAGCTTCGGCCTCCCCGCACGCCAGAACCCGAGGGCGTCGGCGATCGTGGGGGCGAGGTCGTTCAGCTCGACGAGCGACCTGATCCTGCGCCCGGCGAGCCCTGCAGCCTTCGGGAAGCGGATCAGGAGCGGCACGTGGGCGAGCTCGTCGTACACCTGCACCTCGTGGCCGATGTGCCCGTGCTCGCGAAAGGCCTCGCCGTGGTCCGCGGTGACGATCAGCACCGTCTTCTCGAGCAGCCCCGTCTCGTCGAGGCGGCGGCGCAGGTGTCCGATCTCGCGATCCGCGTAGGCGAGGCTTCCCAGATACAGCCGGCGCAGGTGGTCCACTTCCTCCGGCACGGCCCGCCGGCGGCGATGGTTGATCGCCAGCAGCAGCTCGACTTCTCTCCGCAGGTCCCTGGGCAGGGGACCATCGCCGAAGAGCGTGTCGAACGGAGGCTCGGGATCATAAGGGAAGTGCGGCTCGAGGTAGTGGACCCACGCGAAGAACCGGCGCTGCCCCGCCTCGGCCAGGAAGCGCTCCAGCAGCGGGCGGAACTCCGCGGCCCGGGGCGTGTCCTCGGGCCCGGTGTAGAGCTCGTGGAACTCCGCGAAGCCACGGTCGAAGCCGCGTATGCGGCCCACCATCCCGTTGGCGACGAAGCCGGCGGTGTGGACGCCGCGCGCGCCCGCGACCTCGGAGACCACGAGCGGCGCGCGCGAGAGATGGCCGGTCCAGGGATCCAGGTTGCCGTGCTCGTCCGGAGCGAGGGAGGAGAAGAGCGAGCTCATCGCTGCGATGGTGTACACGGCCGGCGTGAAGGCGTTCTCGAAGACGACGCTCTCCGAGGCCAGCCTCGTGATCTCGGGGCTCGCCTCGGGCCGCCCCCCCCAGGGACCCAGGTGCCGGGCGCCCGCCGAATCGAGGACCACGAGGAGAACGTTGGCTCCTGTCAGCGTCGCACGCAGGCCGTCTGCGCGGGCCTCGTCCGTCTCGCCGTGGGACGGCGCCGCGTCCTGTCCGCTTCCCACCAGACGCGGCGACGTCCATGCCACACGAGTGCCGAGATCTGCTGCCTCGACGCGGAGCGAGAGACGGGCGTGTTGGCCCCAGCCGCCGGCGAGGGGCACCGCCACCTCGTCCGCTCCGGGGCCGCCCCTCCACAGCTCGTGCTCCGCTCCGGGCCGGCCCTCCGTGACGACCCTGAGGCTCGCGTCGGCGCCCGCGAGCAGCCGCGCACCGAAGCGCAGCTCGCTCGCCTCGGGCGCGTGGAGCGCGAAGCGCAGCACGCCCGGGGCCATGATGACCTCGGGGCTTCCGTCCCTCGCCCTCACCGCGAACGGCCTCTCGCTGGCCGCGACGCGCGCCGGTCCGAGCGAGGCCTCTCCCGGCGGCCCCGCCCAGACCGCGAAGGCCCGCACCGAGAGCCGACCCCGATAGACATCGACCTGTCGCGCCGCACCGAGGAAGCGCAGCCGGAGCCGGTTGTCCCGGCCGCCGCCGGTCCGCGGGGCATCGATCACGTAGAGCCGCCGCTGCCGATCGAGCGCCGCGCGGCCGGCTTTGCGCCCGTTCCAGTACGCGATCATCACGAGGGCCCCGGAGTTCGGGTGCGGCTCGAGGTCGAGGACGATACGACGGGCGGCTCCCGGCGGGCCCCCGAGCCGCAGCTCAGCTGTCGGGCGCAGCCAGACGTAAGGCTCGTCGCGAGGCTCCAGCGGTGGCACCACGCCTTCGACTCCCAGGCGGGCGGCGCAGGGAGCCGTGAGGATCCAGGCCTCCAGCGGTCCGTCGAAGTCGGCCGCGAAGGCGAGCGCGCTCAGGTCGAGGGCGGGTGGAGCGGCCGGCCGGCTCTCTGGGCGGGAGCACGCGGCGAAGAAGAGCAAGAACGCCCAGGCTGTGCCGCGCGCCATCGGGGCGACTGTACCAGACGCGCCGGGGCGCGCGGCCGGCCGGTGGTCAGCGTCCGGGCGGCGCGATGCGCAGCTCGACGGTGGTCCCGAGCTTGAGGGGCGCGGGCTCGGCGAAGGCCACCTTGATGGCCAGGACCCGGGTATCCGTCGGCCGCGCCGGATCCTGGGGCTTGAGCCGGCGCAGCGTCACGGAGTCCGGCACCTCCTCGACGCGGCCCAGCCAGGATCGGCCCGGATAGCCGTCGCTCGTGATCCTGACCGGCGCTCCGACCGCGAGGGCTGCGGCGTCGGCTTCGTCGGCCTCGCCCTCGACGCGCAGCCGGCCGAGGTCGGCGAGGGTGACGACCCTGTCGCCGGCCTCGATCGTCTCGCCCGCGTCCACGTGGCGCAGCAGCACGGTGCCGGCGATCGGCGCCACGACCCGCGACTTCTTGAGCTGCGCCTCGATGCGCCCGACGGTCGCGCGGACCGTGGCGAGGCGCGCCTCGGCCGTCTCCAGGTCCCGCGTCGCCTGGTCGAAGTCGTGGCTCGAGACGATCTCCTCCGACACGAGCTGTCGCTTGCGCGCCAGGTTGGCCTCGGCCAGGCGCACCTCGGCCACCGCCTCGGTGATGCGCGCCCTGGCCTCGGCCAGCGCCGCCCGCAGCTCGTCGCTCTCGAACTCGGCCAATAGCGCGCCCTTTGCGACAGCCTGCCGCTCCTCGACGAGCACGCGCTCGAGCCGCCCCGCTCGCTCGGCGCCCACGAGCACCTCGGCGCCCGGGTAGGCGACGACACGGCCCTCCGCGGCCACCTCGCGCGGGCCTGCGCTCGTCGAGACGCGGGACACCGGCCGAACCGGGGCGCCCATCCGAGCCGCCTGCAGGGCGGACGCGCCCAGGAGCCCCGTGCCGACGATCACCCATAGCGCCGTCTGCTTCGTCATCTCCGTTCTCTCCGTGTTCGTTGCCCTCAACCTACGCGGCCAGCCGCCCGTCGCGGATCCCCACGACGCGGTCCGCGATCTCGCGCACCTTCGGATCGTGGGTCACGACCACGAGCCCCTTCTTCTCGCTCTTGGCCAGGTCGCGGAAGAGGTGGAGCACTTGCGTCCCCACCGTCGTGTCGAGGTTCGCTGTCGGCTCGTCGGCCAGGAGGACCTGCGGCGAGCCTGCCAGGGCCCGCGCGACCGCGATGCGCTGCTTCTGGCCGCCCGAGAGGTCGCGCGGCAGGAAGTGCATCCGGTCGGCCAGGGCCACGCGCGCGAGTGCGCGCTCCGCCTCCGAGCGTGCCTGCCGGCCGCCCACGCCCTTGACGTTCAGCGCGTACTCGACGTTCTCGAGGGCCGAGAGGGCGGGGAAGAGGTTGTACTGCTGGAACACGAAGCCGATCGCGCGCCTCCGGAGGTCCCTGAGCGCGTCGGGCCGGTCGGTCCTCGCCCGCTCGCCGGCCACGATCACCTCGCCGGAGGTCGGCGTCAGGATGCAGCCGAGGATGGACAGGAAGGTCGTCTTTCCCGAGCCCGACGGTCCCTCGAGCGCCACGACCTCGCCGGCCGCGACCTCGAGCGACACGCCCTTCAGCACCTCGACGCGGCTCGCCCCTTCCTCGAACGTCTTGGTGACTCCCCTGGCTTCCAGTACGGTCATCTCGATGCCTCCGCGGCTGCCCGGCTCGTCCGCTCAGGTCCGGAAGACCAGCGCCGGGTCGATCCCCGCCACGCGCCTGAAGCTCAGCATCGCGGCGCCCAGGCACATGAGGAGCGTGCCCACGAAGACCGTGGCCGCGAAGCCCGGCGAGATCAGCACGTTGAGGTACAGCTTCGCCATGGCGGGACGCATCGCCAATGACATCGCCCCGCCGATGGCGTAGCCGACCACGGCTGCGATCAGGGCCTGCTCGCCGAGGATGCGGTAGATGTCCCAGTTCGAGCCGCCGATGGCCTTGACGGTGCCGAACTCCTTCACGTGCTCGACCGCGGAGGTGTAGAGCGTCTGGGCCACGACCACGATCCCCACGAGGATTCCGAGGAAGACCGTGATGCCCATGTTCATCCCCAGGCCGGTCGAGACGACCCAGTAGGTCCGCGAGCGGCGCGCCCACTCGTCGCGCGTGTAGACGTCGTTGAACGGCAGGCGCGCCTGAATCGCGGCCTTGACCCGCTGCGGGTCGGCGCCGGGCTGGAGCTTCACGAGGACGTAGTGGGTGTTGTCCACGAGGGTCTCGACGCGCTGCTGCGCGCGCCGGAAGTCCATGAACACGATGGGCGCCGTGGTGAACGAAGCCGCCCCGGTCGTCGTGCCGATGATCCTGAAGCGGCGCCGCAGGATCTCCCGGTGCTCGCCGACGGCGAACGCGCCGAAGCGGCGCACCGCCGACTGGTCCATCAGGATGAAGTCGCCTCGCTTCAGGTCGCGGGCGTCGGCGCCTTCCACGCTCCAAGGCAGGTTCCAGGCGGCGAAGTCCTCGAGGCCGTAGACGAGGCAGCCCTCCTCGGCTCCCGACGGAAGCTGGATGTTCATGAACTGCACGATCAGGTTGTCGGCCCGCTCGACGCCCGCCACGCCCCGCACCCGCAGCACGCGCGTCTCGGGGAAGGTGTGGGCGAAGTCCACGTTGGGCGTCTCCTTCGAGGTGACCCAGAGGTCGGCGCTCGCGTGCTGGATCGTCACGGTCGCCTTGTCGAGCAGGCCCATGAACAGGCCGACCTGCACGAGCACGAGGGTGACGGCGAAGGCCACGCCGGCCACGGTGATCACGAAGCGCAGACGGTCGTGGAGCAGGTTCTTGCGGGCCAGGGAAACCATCGGCTACCTCGCGAGGAATCCGCGCAGCGCGTTCTCGCAGGTCTTCTCGATCAGCTGCGGGTCCGCAGGCACGCACGGAAACTGCTCGGGCCCGTAGGTCACGAGCAGTGCCGATGCGCCGTGCAGGCTCGCCCACAGGACCTGGGCGATCGCTTCGGGCGCGTCGCCGACCAGGCGTCCCCGAGCGACCGCTTCGCGGCAGGCCTCGAGCAGCAGCTCGAAGGAGCGCCAGCCGGGCTCGTCGGGATTCGGCTTGTGGTCAGGCACCATGGCCGTCATGAACATGAAGCGGTAGTGGTTCGGGAAGTCGAGAGCGAAGCGCGCGTACGCCCGGCCCATCCGCCGGATCCGCTCGACGGGATCCCTCGCGTGCGGGCCGGCGTTGAGCGCCGAGAAGAGGCGGGTGAAGTCCTCCCGGCACAGGGCCTGGACCAGGTCTTCCTTGTCCTCGAAGTGGTTGTAGATCGTCGGTGGCGAGTACTCGATCGCCTCGGCGACCGCGCGCATCGTCACGCTCTCGTAGCCCCTGCGCGCGAACAGCTCACGGGCCGCGTCGAGGATCTGGCGCCGCACCTTCTCCCGTTCCCTTTCGCGCCTTTCCACGATGCCCATTTCGCCTGCCCCGGAACGGCCACAACACCGTTCTTGAAGTGAACAACGTTAAGTATACGACCAATGTTCCATGCCAGGCATGCGATTTCTCATAACTACCAATCTGGTAAAGGCTTGCGCATCCACGCGACCGAGGCTAGGGCGCGGCGAGCCGCGTGTAGGCCTGTTCTATGCGTTGGAACACGGTGCCGGCCAGGAAGCTCGGCCCGTCGGCGTTCACGAGCGCGACGATCGTGAGCCGCCGTTCGCGGTCGTACCAAGCGGCCGCGCCGTAGCCGGGCCGGCTGCCGGCGTGTCCGATGAAGGAGCGATCGCCCCCGGCGTTGTGGGTGACGCCGAGCCCGTAGCCCTCGGGCAGGTTGAAGGCTGTCATGGCCGTGAGCGTCTCGGGGCGCACGAGCTGGCCGCGGAAAAGGGCGTCCGTGAAGCGCGCGGCCTCGCGCGCCGTGCACATGATCCCGTTGTCGGTCCACACGGGTCCCCAGAGGCTCGTGGGCACGCTTCCGTCCGGTGGGAAGGTCGCGACGTACTCCCTCCTGGCCGCGTCCCACGCGTGGCCCTGAGCGACGTCCGGCGCGAGCGCCGGGTCCATGTCGAGCAGGCATCGCTCGAGGCCCAGGGGCGCGGCGATGAGCTGCTCGAAGAAAGCGTCGACTCGCATCCCGGCCGTTTGCTCGATCGCGGCGCCCAGGGCGACGTAGTCGGTGTTCGAGTAGTAGTACTCGCCAGGCGCCCGGTCGACGTCGTCCGGCTGGATCGCCTTCAGGATCTCGTCACGCGTCCACGCGTGCGCCGGGTCGGCCAGGGCCTCGTAGATGCCGGGGAAACGCACGCTCTGGCTCTGGTAGTCGGGCAGGCCGCTGCGGTGCGAAAGCAGCATGCGCACGGTGATCCGGTCTGCGCCGGGCACGTACGGCACGAAGCGTTCGAGGGGATCGTCGAGCGAGAGCTGTCCCTCCTCGATCAGGCGCATCACCATGACCGCCGTGGCCATGTGGGTGACGCCGACGAGGGGCAGCAGGCTCGTCGTGCGCAGGGGCCTGGACGGCGAGCGGGCTGCCTCCCCGCTCGCCCCCTCGAAGATCGGCGCCCCGTCCTGCACGATCGCGGCCGCCGCGCCCGGAGCGCCGGTCTCGATCCGCGCCGCCGAGAGCGCCTCGGCGAACGTATCCGGCGTCCCCGTCTGGGGTCTTGGAGATGGACCGGTGTCGGGCTTGCTCGTGGAGAGACAGCCTGCGGAGCAGAACAGCAGGGCCGCAGCCGTTGCGCCCTTGAAACCTGCCGACGACAGCCGTGTCCTCCGGAGGCGCCACGACGCACTGCCGCACATCGCCGCCATCATGCTTGCCGACATCAAATTCAAGACGCGTGCCCAACCCGAGTGCGGCATTTGATCGCTCGGCGGCCGCGGGTCTAGACTCGCTGTCCCATGTCGACCGCGATCGATCCGCTGCTGGAGTCCCTGGTCAGCGACTTCGGGGGAAACTACGTCTTCGCTCTCGACCTCCTCGAGCAGTACCGTCGGGACCGCGAATCCGTGGACGCGACCTGGCGCGAGTACTTCGATCGGCTCTCGGGAAGGGCGAATGATGCCGTCGAAGGGTCCAGGGCCCCGGCCCCCGAAAGCGCGCCCGCCGCGAAGGGCGAGATCACGGTCGTCCCGGCTGCCGCGCCGGCGGTTCGCTCGAAGGCCCTCGTCGTGCCCGCGATCCTGCCCGGCGACATCGCCCAGCCCATCCGGGGCGGCGCCGTGCGCATCGTCGAGAACATGGAGGCGAGCCTCACCATCCCGACGGCGACGTCGGTGCGCACCGTCCCGGTCCGGACGCTGGAGGAGAACCGCCGTTTGCTGAACAAGCACCGTGACGCGACGGGCGGCAGCAAGATCAGCTTCACCCACGTCATCGCGTGGGCGATCCTGCGCGCCCTCGACGCGTTCCCGCGCCTGAACGACGCCTATGCGGAGCTGGAGGGGCAGCCGCACCGCATCCAGCGCGACTCGGTCCGCCTCGGGCTCGCCGTCGACGTGCAGAAGAAGGACGGCTCGCGCACGCTGCTCGTCCCGAACCTGAAGGACGCCCAGAAGCTCGACTTCGCGGCGTTCCTCAAGGCCTACGACGAGCTGGTCTCCCGCGCACGCAAGGGCGCCGTCACGCCCGACGACTTCATGGGAACCACCGTGTCCCTGACGAACCCCGGCACCGTCGGCACGACCTCCTCGGCGCCGCGCCTCATGCCGGGGCAGGGCGTCATCATCGCCACGGGCGCCCTGGACTACCCGGCCGAGTACCGCTCCATGGCGTCCCGCACGCTCTCGCTCCTGGGCATCTCGAAGGTGATGACCCTGACCTCGACGTACGACCACCGCATCATCCAGGGCGCCGAGTCGGGGATGTTCCTGGCGCGGATGGAGGACCTGCTCAAGGGCGACGACGGCTTCTACGAGCGCATCTTCGAGGACCTCAAGGTCCCGCACCGGCCGGTGCGCTGGGAGATCGACGTCGCGCCGGGCATCGGCGGCCCGGCCGGGGGCCGCGAGGAGATCGAGAAGCAGGCCCGCGTGCTCCAGCTCATCCACAACTACCGCGTGCGCGGCCACCTGGTCTCGGACCTCGACCCCCTCGACAGCAAGCGCGCCCCGCACAAGGACCTCGACCCGGCCACCTACGGCCTCACGATGTGGGACCTCGACCGCGAGTTCATCACCAACGGGCTGTCCGGGCGCGACCGCGCGACGCTGCGCGAGATCATCGAGACGCTGCGCGACACGTACTGCGGGACCCTGGGCATCGAGTACATGTACATCGCGGATCCGGAGCGCAAGGAGTGGCTGCAGGAGCGCATGGAGCAGGCCCGCAACCGCCTGCCGCTGACGGCCGCGGAGCGCAAGCGGATCCTGGAGAAGCTGCTCGAGGCCGAGAGCTTCGAGCGCTTCCTGCACGCCCGCTTCATCGGCCACAAGCGCTTTTCCCTCGAGGGCTGCGAGGCGCTGATCCCGCTGCTCGACCGCATCCTCAACGACGCGGCCCGGGGCGGCGTAAAGGAGGCCGTGATCGGGATGGCCCACCGTGGCCGCCTCAACGTCCTCGCCAACACGGTGAAGAAGTCCCTGGCCCAGATCTTCTCGGAGTTCGAGGGCAACGTGGACCCCGACTCGATCCAGGGCTCGGGGGACGTGAAGTACCACCTGGGGGCGACCGGCGAGCACCGCGCGCCGACCGGCGAGACGCTCGCCGTGTCGGTGGCGCCGAACCCCAGCCATCTCGAGTTCGTGAACCCCGTCGTGGAGGGCATGGTCCGCGCGAAGCAGGACGCCATGGGCGACGCGTCGCGGGAGCGGGTCCTGCCGATCCTGCTCCACGGCGACGCGGCGGTGGCGGGTCAGGGGATCGTGGCGGAGACCTTGAACCTCGCCGGGCTCGAGGGCTACTGGACCGGCGGCACGATCCACGTCGTCGTCAACAACCAGATCGGGTTCACCACGCTGCCCCAGGACGCGCGCTCGTCCACGTACTGCACCGACGTCGCGAAGATGGTCCACGCGCCGGTCTTCCACGTGAACGGCGACGACCCCGAGGCGGTCGCCTGGGCCGCGGCGCTGGCCCTCGAATACCGGCAGCGCTTCAAGAAGGACGTGATGATCGACCTCGTCGGCTACCGCCGCTGGGGCCACAACGAGGGCGACGAGCCGAGCTACACCCAGCCGATCATGTACGCCAAGATCAAGAGCCACCCCTCCGTGGCCACGATCTACGGGGAGCAGGGCCTGCGCGGCGGCTGGGTCGCGCGCGAGGAGCTCGACGCCCTGTGGGCGGAGAAGAAGGCGGCCATGCAGCGGGGCGGCGAGGGGGGAGGCCTGTCCGTCATTGCCCGCCGGCCCCCCACGGAGCCGCCGGCGGTGGACGGCGCGGCGATGCGGGCGCGCCTCAAGGCCGTGCTGGGCGCGCTCAGCACGCTGCCCGAGAGCTTCGAGATCCATCCGAAGCTCGTGCCGTTCGTGAAGGCGCGCGGCGAGCTGCTCGAGGGCAGGGGGGCCGTGGACTGGGCGACCGCCGAGTCCCTGGCGTGGGGCACGCTGCTCCTCGAGGGCGTGCCGGTGCGCCTCTCCGGCCAGGATGTGGGCCGCGGCACCTTCAGCCAGCGTCATGCCGTCCTGTACGACACGCGGACAGCCCGGGAGTACGTGCCCCTCAACTCCATCGCCCCCGCCGGCACGCGCTTCGAGGTCCACGACAGCCTGCTTTCCGAAGCCGCCGTGATGGGCTTCGAGTACGGATACGCCGTCGCCGAGCATCGAGCCCTGGTCATGTGGGAGGCGCAGTTCGGCGACTTCTTCAACGGCGCCCAGGTCATCGTCGATCAGTTCTTCGCCGCGTCGGAGACCAAGTGGGGCCAGCCCCACGGCCTCGTGCTGCTGCTCCCCCACGGGCACGAGGGCCAGGGCCCCGAGCACTCGAGCGGGCGCATCGAGCGCTTCCTCAACCTGTGCGCCGAGGACAACATGCGGGTGCTGTACCCGTCGACGCCGGCCTCCTTCTTCCACCTGCTCCGCTGGCAGGGCCGCGCCGCCGTCGAGAAGCCGATGGTCGTGTTCACGCCCAAGTCCCTCCTGCGTCACCCGCGCTGCGTCGCGAGCCTCGAGGAGCTCGCCGAGGGGCGCTTCCGGCCCGTCCTCGACGACCGGGGCGCCACGCCGGCGAAGGTCCGCCGCGTGGTCCTCACCAGCGGCAAGCTCTACTACGACCTGCTCAAGGGGCAGGAGGACGCCGGCGCCAGCCACGTCGCCCTGGTGCGGCTCGAGCAGCTCTATCCCGTGCCCGGGGCCGAGCTGGTCGAGGCCCTGGCGCGCTACCCGGCGGGCGCCGAGCTGGTGTGGGCCCAGGAGGAGCCGCGCAACATGGGCGCCTGGCGCTTCGTCCGCGAGCAGTTCCTCGAGGGCGGCTTCGGGGACCCCGGCCGTCGCATCCCGCGCTACGTCGGCCGCGACCAGAGCGCCGCCCCGGCGCCCGGCTCCCACAAGATCCACCTGCTCGAGCAGGAGGCGATCGTGCGGGAGGCGCTGGCCCCGTAGCGGGCGCAAGCCCTTCGCCGCGCAGCACCGGCGCGGGAAGAAGTTGCGGAAAGTTCGCCGCGCCGGGCCTTCCCGCACCAGCTTGCAGCCGGTCCGGCCCTTGCACTCGGGCCGGTGGGAGGCGAGCCATGGGCGAGACGGACCGGATCTGGGACATGCTCCAGCGGGCCTACGCGGGCAACGCCTGGCACGGGCCGGCGCTCTCCGAGCTGCTGCAGAGCGTGACCGCGACCCAGGCCGCCGCGCGACCGATCCCCGAGGCGCACACGATCTGGGAGACGGCGCGGCACCTCACGGCCCTCGAGGATGCGGTGACTCGGCGGCTGCAGGGCCAGCCGGTCGGCGAACTGCCGCCCGACCAGGACTGGCCGCGGATCGAGGACACGAGTCCGGCGGCTTGGCGGCGCACCCTGGAGGATTTCGAGGGCGGCCACCGCCGCCTCCGCAGGGCGTTGTCCGGCTTCCCGGATTCTCGGCTCGACGACGTGGTGCCTGGCCGCGACTATCCCTTCTACTTGATGCTCCACGGCGTCGTGGAGCACGAGCTCTACCACTCGGGCCAGATCGTGGTCTTGATGCAGGCCCAGGGCCTGACGCCTCGCGGCTGAGTTCCTGACCCCGGGTCGCCGGCTCTTAGAGCCCCAGCCTCTTCATCCAGCGGTGCAGTGTCCGCGGCGAGACGCCGAGGAGCTTCGCGGCCTCGGCTCGCCGCCAGCGCGCGCGCTCGAGGGCGCCGCGAACCTGCGCCGCTTCGAGGGCGGTCCGGGGCGGGGCGAGGCGCTCTGGCGCCGGGACCGCCGTCGCCTCGGCGGCTCCGCGCTCGAGGATCTCGGGCGGGAGGTCCCCGGCGTCGATGACGTCCCCCGAGGCCAGCAGGCCGGCCCGCTCCACGGCGAAGCGCAGCTCGCGGACGTTGCCCGGCCAGTCGTGGGCCTGCAGGGCGGCGACCGCCTCGGGCGAGAGGCGCTTCGGGGAGGACAGCCGCTCCGCGAAGGCCTCGGCGAGCAGGGGGATGTCCTCGGGCCGCGAACGCAAGGGAGGCGCCACCACGCGGACGCCGCGGATGCGGTAGTAGAGGTCCTTGCGGAAGCGCCCGCGCTCCATCTCGTGCTTCAGGTCGCGGTTCGTGGCCGCGACCAGGCGGAAGTCGGCGCGTCGCTTGCGAGTCGCCCCGACTCGGTAGAAGGTGCCGGTGTCGAGCACGCGCAGCAGCTTGGTCTGGAGCTCCGGCGACATCTCGCCCACCTCGTCCAGGAACAGCGTGCCGCCGTCGGCGATCTCGACGAGGCCCGGCTTCTCGCCGGCGGCCCCCGTGAACGCGCCCTTCTCGTGGCCGAACAGCTCGCTCTCCAGGAGGGCTGCCGCCACGGCGGCGCAATTCAGGTCCACGAACGCGCGCTGGCCGCGCGGCGATACGCGATGGAGGTGCTGCGCGAGCAGCTCCTTGCCGACCCCGCTCTCGCCCTCGATGAGCACGGGCGTCGTGGCCGCGGCCACCCGCTCGAGGGTCGTGATCACCTCGCGCAGGGCCGCCGAGCGGGTCAGGAGCGCCTCGTCGGCGTGCAGGGAGCGGCTCATCTGGAAGCGCAGGCGGCGGTTCTCGCGCTCCAGCAGGGCCTTCTCCCCGGCCCTCTCGACGCGCACCGCGAGCTCGGCGAAGTTCGGCGGCTTGGTCAGGTAGTCGAAGGCGCCCAGCCGCATGGCCTCGATCGCCGACTCGACGTTGGCGAAGCCCGTGACGATGATGGTCTCGAGGCCTGGGTGGTTCCGGCGGATCCGGGCGAGCAGCTCGATGCCGCGGGCGTCGGGCAGCTTCAGGTCGAGGAGGAGGACATCCCACTCGGCGTCCTTCAAGGCACGCTCCGCCGCGCGCCCCGTGGGGCACACCTTCAGCTCGTGGCCGCGCTCCTCCAGGTAGCGGGCCACCGTCTTCGCGTACGTGGCTTCGTCCTCGGCGAGTAGGATCCGATAGCGGCTCATGCGGCGTGGGCCTTCAACAGGACCCGGAACCAGGCGCCCTTGCCGCGCCGCGGCCGGTGCAGCAGCTCGCCGCCGCGGCCGCGCACCAGGCTGCGCGCGATCGGCAGGCCGAGCCCAGTGCCCTCGCCGGGGCTGGTCGTGAAGAACGGCTCGAAGATGCGGTCCCGAACCGGCTCCGGCACGCCGGGCCCCGTGTCGAGGACGTCGAGGGTGATGTCGTTCCCGGCCGCCGCGGCCCGCAGCGTGAGCTTCCCGGCGCCCTGCATCGCCCGGGCCGCGTTCATCGAAAGGGCCACGACGACCTGCTGGAGGAAGTCGGGCTCGATGGAGGCCGGAGGCAGGCCGCGGGGCAGCCGCGCGACGACCTCGACGCCCGTGAAGGCGGGATGCCGCTCGAGGAGCTTGAGCGCCGCACTCACGGTGGCGGCGACGTCAGCGACGGCGCTGGGGTGGTGACGGGCCGCGCCGAGCAGCGACTTGAGCAGCCGCTCGCAGCGGGTGACCTCCTTCCACACCATCTCGCCGAACTCCCGGGCGTCGCGACGGTCCGCCTCGTCGGGCGCCCGGGAGGCGATCGCCGCGAGGGTCTCGGCGCAGCCCGAGATGGCCGCCAGCGGATTCGAGATCTCGTGGACCACGCCAGCCACCTGCTGGCCGAGGAAGGCCAGGCGGTCCGAGGCGATGAGCCGCATCTCGAGCGCCCTGCGCTCCGTGACGTCCTCGAACGTGCACAGGACGTGGCTGACGCGGGCGCCGTCGAAGACCGGCAGCCGGCGCACGTGGACGAGCCGCCCCCGCCGCGACTCGAGCGTGCTCTCGTGCGGGCGGCCCGTGCGCAGCACCTCTTCCAGCACCGGACGCGCGGCCCGGAAGCCCCGGGGCGCGAGGATCGCCTTGAGCGGCCGGCCGATCGCCTTCTCCCGCGGCCGGCCCAGAGGCCCTTGCTCGCGCCCCCGGTTCCACGCCACGACCCGCAGCTCGCGGTCGACGACGTAGAGGCTCAGGGGGATCGCGTCGAGGACCGCCGCCCCGAGGCCCGAGAACGAGTCCGGCGCGCCCATCAGGCCGGCAGATCCCGCTCGGAGAGCAGCAGCCGCTCGATGGAGCGGGCGCGTCCGGTCTGGGGATCGGCATCGATCACGACGGCGGCGAGGCGGGGATCGCCCTTGGCGGTCTCGAAGCGCGTCGGCATGCCCGTGAGGAAGCGCTGGATGATCGGCTCCTTCTCGACGCCGATCACGGAGTCGTAGGGGCCGGTCATCCCGATGTCCGAGCAGTAGCCGGTCCCCTTGGGCAGCACGCGCTGGTCACAGGTCGGCACGTGGGTGTGGGTGCCCACCACGGCGGTCGCGAGGCCGTCGAGGTAGTAGGCGATCGCCATCTTCTCCGAGGTGGCCTCTCCGTGCATGTCCACGATGACGATCCTGGCCTCCTTGCGGAGGCGCTCCACCTCGGCCAGGCCGACCCGGAACGGGTCGTCCATGGCGCCGTTCATGAAGACGCGGCCCGAGAGGTTGAGGGTGGCGACGGGCACGCCCGAGTCCTTGCCCTTCCCCACGTGGCTGCCCCGGCCGGGCTGGGCGGGAGGATAGTTCGCGGGGCGCAGCAGCTCGGGCATCTGCGCGACCCAGGGGAGGATCTCCTTCTTGTCCCAGATATGGTTGCCCGACGTCATGCAGTCGACGCCCAGGCCGCGGATCTCGTCGCACACGTCCTTCGTGACGCCGAAGCCCCCCGCGGCGTTCTCCACGTTCGCGATGCAGTAGTCCACGTCGTGCTCGCGGAACACGTGGGGCAGCGCCCTCCTCATGATGCCGCGGCCGGGACTTCCCACGACGTCGCCGACCACGAGGATCTTCACGCCCCGAGCCTAGCAGGGCCGCTCCGGGCTTACCACCTCCGGGGCGGTGATAAGATCGCCGCTCCGCATGATCTCCGTCGAGCACGAGCTGCTTCGCCTCGTCGCGGCCGTCGGCGAGCGGGGCGCCGCCGGCATGCGGGAGACGCTGGCCGAGATCCTCGGAGCCACGGCCCCCTTCGACAGCGGCGAGATCGCGTTCCTGCGCAACGGCGAGGTGGTGCGCTGGGCCCTGGGAGCCACCCAGGGCCCGGTGGCGGGCGACGACCTCGTGCGGCACGTCGTCAACCACCCCGTGAGCCTGCGCATCGACCATCTGCTCGAGGCCGAGCCGTTTCCGGCGACGCACGAGCGGCTCGAGGCGGCCGGCCTGCGGTCGCTGCTGGTCCTGCCCATCACCGCCCGGGAAGGCTTCGAGGGCGCGATCGTCCTGGCACGCGAGTACGGCTGGGCCTTCGCAGGCGCGTCGCTGCGTCGCCTCGAGCCCGTCGCCGCCATGGTCGGGCTGCTGCTGGCCGTGGCGCAGAAGCTGACGAACGGCACGGCGAGGAAGAGACGGGCCGACAGGAAGCCACGAGCGACAGGCCAACCGCAGGACCAGCCGTCATTGAGCGACGGAGACGCGCCGCACTGAGCGATTCGCCGGCCGCCGCCGATCCTAGACCGTGATCGGCTTCGACCTCGGCGGGAAGGCTCGCGGCCCCGGCTTCGCCGCCGGCTCCTTCCGGGGCTCCAGGGGCGGCACGAGCGCCAGCTTCAGCACCTCGTCGAAGTCCTCGACCAGGTGCACCTCCAGGCCGCGGCGGAGCACGCCCGGGATCTCGTCGAGCTCCTTCTTGTTGAGGGCGGGGATCACGAGGGTCTGCAGGCCGGCGCGGCGCGCGGCGAGGAGTTTCTCCTTGAGACCCCCGATCGGCAGGATGTTGCCGCGCAGCGTGATCTCGCCGGTCATCGCGACGCCGCGCCGGACCGACCGGTTCGTGAAGACGGAGAGCATCGAGGTGGCGATCGTGATGCCCGCCGACGGCCCGTCCTTGGGGATCGCGCCCTCGGGGACGTGGACGTGGATGTCGTGGCTCCCGAAGTACTCCTCCTTGATGCCGTAGAGACGGGCGCGGGTGCGGGCGAAGGAAAGCGCGGCCTGGGCCGACTCCTTCATCACGTCGCCGAGCTGGCCGGTGAGGGTGAGCCGCCCCTTGCCCTTCATGGCCGTGGACTCGACGAACAGCACGTCGCCGCCCGTGGCGGTCCAGGCGAGGCCCGTCGCGATCCCCACGGCGTCCTTCTTGAGTGCCTCGTCGGGCAGCACCTTGGGCGCGCCCAGGTAGCGGCCCAGGCCGCCCGGCAGGACCTTGACGCTCTCCTTCGAGCCGCCGGCGACCTTGCGCGCGATCTTCCGGGCGATCCGGGCCACCTCGCGCTCCAGGTTCCGGAGCCCGGCCTCGCGGGTGTACCCGTTGATGATCGCGCGCAGCGCCTTCTCGGTGAAGGTCAGGTGGTCGGGGGACAGCCCGTGCTCGTCGAGCTGCTTCGGCACCAGGTGGCGCTTCGCGATCTCGACCTTCTCGTCCTCGGTGTAGCCGCTGATGGGGATCACCTCCATCCGGTCCAGGAAGGCCGGCTGGATGGTGTCGGTGAGGTTGGCGGTGCAGATGAACATCACGTTGGAGAGGTCGAAGGGGACGCCCAGGTAGTGGTCGCGGAAGGTGGAGTTCTGCTCGGGGTCCAGGACCTCCAGGAGCGCCGAGCTCGGGTCGCCGCGGTAGTCGGCGCCAATCTTGTCCACCTCGTCCATCATGAACACCGGGTTGTTCGAGCCGGCCTGGTGGATGCCCTGGATCACGCGTCCCGGCATCGATCCCACGTAGGTGCGGCGGTGGCCGCGGATCTCCGCCTCGTCCTTCACGCCGCCCAGGGAGAGCCGCACGAACTTGCGCCCCAGGGCGCGGGCGATGGAGCGTCCGAGGCTCGTCTTGCCCACGCCCGGCGGGCCCACGAAGCACAGCAGCGGGCCCTTGGTCCTCTCCTTGAGCTTGCGGACGGCCAGGTACTCGACGATGCGCTCCTTCACCTTCTCGAGCCCGTAGTGGTCCTCGTCGAGGATGCGCTGGGCCTCGTCCAGCTCCAGGGTGTCCTTCGTGGGCTTGCCCCAGGGCAGCGTCACCATCCAGTCCAGCCAGTTGCGCAGGGTGGCGGTCTCGGCCGACTCGGGGTGCATGCGCTCGAGCTTCTTGAGCTGCCGCTCCACCTCGTCGAGCACCGGCTTCGGCATCTTGGCCTTGTGGGCCTTGTCCCGAAGCTGCCCGATCTCCTCGGCCAGCTCGTTGCCCTCGCCCAGCTCGCTCTGGATGGCCTTGAGCTGCTGGCGCAGGAAGAACTCGCGCTGGCTCCGGTCCATCTCCCCCTTGGCCTGGGAGGAGATCTCCTGCTGCATCGTCAGGACCTCGAGCTCCTTGGTCATGAGGTCGTGGACGCGGCGCAGGCGCTCGAGGGGATCGACGGCCTCGAGGATCTCCTGGGCTCCCTCCACCTTGAGGTCGAGGTTGCTGGCGGTGAGGTCGGCGAGGCGCCCGGCCTCCTCCATGTTGTTCGCGATGACGATCACCTCGGGCGAGATCGGCTTGCCCAGGTTCGCGGACTTCTCGAGGGCGCCCTTCACGTTCCGCATGAGCGCCTCGACCTCGAGGCTCTTCTCCTTGACCTCGGGCTCGACGACCGTCTCGATGCGCGCCTGCAGATGGGAGAGCCCCTCCTCGAAGGCGGCGATGCGGGCCCGGCCCACGCCCTGCACCAGGACGCGGATGCGCCCGTCGGGCAGCTTCAGCATCCGCATGATGATCGCGACGGTGCCGACGCCATAGATGTCCTCCGGGGCGGGGTCCTCCTTCTCCTGCTCCCGCTGCGCCGCGAGCAGGATCATGCGCTGGTCGGCGAGGGCCTGGTCCACGGCCTTGATCGAGCGCTCCCGGCTGACGTAGAGCGGCACGATCATGAACGGGAAGATCACGATGTCCCGCAGCGGCAGCACCGGCAGGACCTCGGGGATCTTGACCGGCTCGTCGTCCTTGCGGAGGTCTTCGCTCAACCCTTCTCCCTTCCCACGGGGATGACCACCTCGCGCCCGCGGCGATCCTTGACCCGGGGCAGCGTGATCGTGAGGAGGCCGCCCTCGAGGACCGCCTGCGCCCCGCGCAGGTCCACGGCGAGATCCAGCGGGATCACGCGCCGGAAGCGGCCCTGGGGCCGCTCCATGCACAGGAACGCGGCAGCGCCGGCGGCGGGGCGCCGCTCGCGGCGCTCGCCGCTGATCACGAGGGTCTGGTCGCGGCAGGCGATGCGCAGGGCCTCGGGGCCGATCCCGGGGCACTCGAGGATCACGACCAGGTTGCCCGAGCACTCGTAGACGTCGGCGCTGGGCTGCCAGCCTGCGGGCGACACCGGCCGCTCCGCGCGCTCGGCCTCGGTCAGCCGCTCGAAGAGCTGGTTCACCTCTCGCTGGAGCAGCAGCAGCTCCGAGAGGGGCGTACGCGGCGGCGCCTTCCGGACGAGTGGCATCAGGCGAGGCGCTTCAGGACGATCAGGGTGCGGTCGTCCATCGCGCGGGCACCGGCCGCGTACTCCTCGAGGGCGCGGAGGATCTCCGCCTCGAGCCCGGCGGCGCTCAGCGCGCGGCCCCTCCTCACCACCTCGACCAGCCGGGCCACGCCGAACTCCTCCTCGGTGCCGTTCCAGGTCTCGCTGACGCCGTCGGAGAAGACGACCAGGGTGTCGCCCGGTCCCAGCTCGACGCTCGCGGCGGAATAGGGGACCGCCTCGAACATGCCCAGCACCATCCCGCCCTCCTCGAGCTCCTTGACCTCCTCGGAGGCCCGCACCAGGATCGGCGGGTTCTGGCCCGCGTTCACGTACGTCAGCTGGCCCGTCGCGGGATCCAGGCGGGCCATGAAGAACGTGACGTACTTGCCCTCGGTGACGTTCTGGCACACCGTGCGGTTGATGCGGGCCATGGCCTCGGCCGGCTCGAACTCGGTCCAGTGGGCGCGCACCGCCGCGCGCAGCACCGTCATCAGCAGGGCCGCTCCCGTGCCCTTGCCCGAGACGTCGCCCAGGGCCAGGTGCAGCTTGCCGCTCTCGCAGATGAAGTCGTAGTAGTCGCCGCCCACCGTGCGGCAGGGCCGGTTCGATCCGCAGATCTCGTACCCCTTCACGGTCGGCGCCACCGAGGGGAGCAGGCGCCTCTGGATCTCGGCGGCCTTGCGCATCTCGTCCTCGAGCTGCCGCTTCACCAGGCTCTCCTCGAGGAGCCGGGCGTTCTCGATCTTGGCGGCCGCCACGTTGGCGAGCGCCGTGATGACCCGGAGGTCGTCATCCGAGAAGGAGTGCGAGCGCTGCAGCGAGTCCATGTAGACGAGGCCGATCGGGTCCCGGTCGACGATCTCGCCGGCATACCACAGGGGGGCGACGAGCGCGGAGCGGATGCCGCTCGACAGGATGCTGTCCTGGGTCCGGAAGGCGGCGTCCTCGAGGAGGTTGGGCAGGATCAGGGACACCTTCTGCTCGATGGCCCGGCGGGCGATGGAGCGGCTGACCCGAGTGATCGGGTTGCCGATGCGGCTGCGTGAGGCCTTGATGACGGGCTGCCGGGTCGGGCCCTCCAGCAGCAGGATCGCCGCCCGCTCGGCGGGCACCGCGTCGAAGAGGAGCTGCAGCACGCGGTCGAACAGCTCCGGGAGCGGCTTGTGCTCGAGCAGGCTCTCCGCCGCCCCGCTCAGGATCTGCAGCAGGCGGTTCTGGCGGACCAGATCGCTGGGATCGACGACCGGCTTGGTCTTGACGTCGCTCAGCTCCCGGGCCGAGAACACGCGGGTGCCGATCGGCTCGAACTCCTCGGGCTCGTCGACCGACAGCGCATGGAAGGTGAGGGTGTGCTCGCCCAGCGTGATCACGTCGCCCGTGCGCAGCCGCTCCTGAGCCGCGATGCGCGAGCCGTTCAGTAGCGTGCCGTTCTTGCTGCCGAGGTCCTTGAGGGAGAAGCCCTCGCCGTCCCTGTGGATCTCCGCGTGATGCCGGGACAGCCACTGGTCGGGGAGGAAGATGTCGTTCTCGCGCGAGCGGCCGATCGTCACGCGATCCTTGTTCAGCGGAAAGCGATGCGACGCGCCGTCGTTGCTCTGGATCGTGATCTCGGGCATCGAACGCCCGATTCTACCTCCGGGGAGCCAGCCGGGATTGATGTGGCTGCTGATCGCCGCTGCCTCGCAGGGGCGGCGGCCCTGGGGGCCGGCGCGCTCGCCCTGGCGGAGCTCCGGCCGCCAGGGCGCTGACGCGACCGTACCTCAGTCGATGAGCGGGATGCCTTCCGCCAGCTCGAGGGCCGTCAGGAGGTCGATGCGGTTCTGCACCATGAAGAAGCGCGCGACGGTCTTGCCGGGCAGCGCCTTCTGCAGCTCCTGCATGAACTGCTTCTTCGCCGCGAGGCTCTTCTCCTCGATGCCGATCGCCTTAACCATCAGCTCCTGGGCCCGGCTGTCGGTCACGGGGCCGGCGTTGTAGCTCGTGGCGTAGGCCTTGATGAGGGCCAGCTTCTCGTCGCCGATCGCCTTGCGCTGCTGCTCGAAGTTCTTGTAGAGCGGCCAGAACTTGGCGGCCTCGTCTCCCGTGAAGCGCATGCTGGCGGTGATGATCGTGTTGATGTCGGCGCGAGCGTCCTTGCGGAGCTGCTCGATGGCCGCGTCGGTCGCGGCCTCGTCCGAGGCCGGCTTCGCCGCCGTCTGCGCGAAAGCGGAGCCCGCGAGCGCGAGGACCGCGAGCAGTGTGACGCCACTCCTGAACCGTGTCATGTCTCTCTCCTTCTTGACGCTGTAGCCGCAGGCCTCGAGGCGCGCGCCCCAGGCCTTCTTGAACGTGTCCATCGGCCCCGTCGGGTCCGCGACAATACCAGCCGAAGCGGCCGGCGTCCATGGGAGCTTCGTCCCAGGGGCCGGTCCTGGGGTATAACCTGCTTTCGAGTCGAAGTCGAAAAGGAGATGTGCTCATGTTGACTCGCAGCGCGATCCTCTTCTTGCTGCTGGCGGGAACGATGGCCCAGGAGCAGGCGCCGGCGCCCTCGCCGACGCCGCTGGCGATGGTCTACGAGAAGGTGCCGGGCGTGGAGCTTCGCTTCGTGAACTACCGCTGGCGCCCGGAGATCTTCGAGCCCATGGTCTCGGGGGGGCCGGGGCCCGTGGAGTCGAAGCGGCCCTGGGCCTTCGCGCGGCTCGTCAACGACGTGCCGCTCAAGCTCGGATCGCGCACGCTGCCGGTCGGCCACGGGGTCATCGTCTTCAATCCCAACCTCGACGGCCGGGGCATGACCCTCGAGGTTCGCAACATCGACATGCGGCGGATCCTCGACTTCAACGTCATCCAGGTGCCCCCGCCCGGCGACGTCTACTACAAGGGCATCTTGAACATGGAGACGGCCCCGGAGATCGAGCCGCGCATGGTCATGACGCTCACCGAGGAGGCGGGCAGGATCGTCCTCCGCTTCCGCTACGGGAACCATCGCTTCGCCTGGGATTTCGCGCGGAGCTGATCCGCAGGCCTCTAGCGCCGCCGCCCCCCGCCCGCACGCATCCCGCCGCCGGCGCTCCGATAGCCGGCCCCGTAGCCCGAGGCGCGGCTGTGATCGTAGCCCTGGACGCGCGTCTCACCGCTCGACCGGGCGGACCGTTGGCTCTCGAGGCTGCCGGCGCGGGAGCTGTCGACGCTGCTCCAGCCGCCGTCCGTCCGCTGCTCCCAGCCGCCGCCCTCGGTGCGCCTGTACACGTTGCCGTCCTGGCCGGCGTAGACGTCGTCGCCGAAGCGCGCGACGCCGCCCTGCTCGCCGCGTACGTAGCCTGCGGAGCCCTGGGCGCCCGTGTACACGTTGCCGCCCGTGACGCGTCCGGCGCTCACCGTGTTGCCGGTCCGCGTGTTCGTCACGCTGCCGCGGGCGCCGTAGGCGTAACCGCCGGTGTACACGTTGCCCACGGCCGAGCGCTGTCCCGCCGCGAGGTTGCCCGTGCGCGAGTTGTAGGACATCCCCGCGGAGTTGCGCCAGGCGTTCCCGGTCCAGGCGTCGTACCCGCCGGAGCGGCGCGTGACCGCGCTCGTCGAGCCCCAGCGGTGATACACGTTTCCGGTCGTGGCGGCCCAGCCGCCCGGGCCCCACACGGCGCCGCCGCCCCAGGGACCCCAGGCCGCGCCGCCCCAGTACGGAGGCCGGTAGTACGGATAGGGATAGTAGTAGCCCCAGCCGACGGGCCCCCACCACGGGTAGCAGCCCCAGCCCCAGCCCACGGTCACCGAGCCCCAGGCCCAGCCGAAGCCGAAGCCGTAGGTCCAGCCGGTCCACGGCGTGTACGTGATCGCGGTGCCGAAGCCGTAGGTGAGCGGCGGACCGTACCACACGGACCCGACGTAGGGCGCGTAGTAGTAGCCGGTTCCGTAGACGACCGTGCCGCTCTGCACGGCGGTGCCGTAGTAGCCCGACGTGTAGCCCACGTAGACCGTGTCCTCGGTCGAGTCGTACACCCGGACGTACGTGACGTAGTGCACCGGCGAGCTGGGAGGGATCGAGTAGATCGCCGAGGGGACGGACGCGGCGAGCTGCCAGGGGCCGTTGACGGACGTCGCGGTGAACCAGACGCCGTTCTGGACCGCGTAGAAGGAGGTCGCGCCGACCTGGATGATCGGCGTCGCGGAGTTCACCACGTAGTGCAGGGCGGTGCCCTCGATGGGCTCGAGCTTCGGCTCGCCGTCGAACTTCGGCGGGTCGATCTTCGCCTCGCTCCGCTTCACCGCGGCCGTCTCGGGAATGCTGTTCGCGATCAGCGCCTCCTTGGCCTGCGCCGTCCCGGCCACCGAGGCCTTCACGTTCTCCTTGGGGCTGTCGTCGGGGATCTTCGCGAAGTCCTTCGGCAGGGCGTTGCTCGCCACGAAGGTCCAGGGCCCATCCGGGCCGGCGGCGCGGAACCAGCGGCCCGAGATCAGCGCGTAGGTCATCTGGTCCTCGAGCTGCCGGAACACGTGGCCCTTGGTGTTCTCCACGAAGAGGAGCTGGGTGCCCTCGATCGGCACGTACTTCGGCGCGCCCTCGGTCACGATCAGCTCCGTCGGCGCCGTGGCCACGAGGATCGCCGGAGGGCTGCCCTTCTTGAGCGAGGGCAGCGTCTTGGCATCGTTCGGGTTGCCGCCCGGCAGCAGATCGACCTGGCCCGAGGCCTTCGCGTCCTCCAGAGCCCGCTTGAGGTCCTTCGACGGCTTCTTCTCGACCGCCCAGGGGCCTTCGACCGCGGGCGCCTCCATCCAGCCGTCGAACAGCCGGAGGTAGTGGATCCCCTTCTTTTCCTTCACGAGGAGGACGCGAGTGTTGATGACGCGCTCGAGCTTGGTGTCCGGGATCGGCCGGTAGGCGGGGCCGCCGTCGACGTAGACCAGGATGGTCGGCTTCTCGGCGAAG
The DNA here is from genome assembly GCA_035691285.1 of Vicinamibacteria bacterium. Classification (GTDB taxonomy): domain Bacteria; phylum Acidobacteriota; class Vicinamibacteria; order Fen-336; family Fen-336; genus DATFEN01. The sequence continues at coordinate 33,223 of DASSJI010000090.1, forward strand.
ACGATCCTGGGCGGATCGTTGCGGAGCTCGAGCGCCCGGATCGCCTTGTCCGCCTCGGTGACCTCCAACATCGCGGCCAGCCGGTCGAGGGCGAGCTCGCGTGCCTGCGGCGTCACCTCCTTCCGCATGACCTCGAGCCAGGCCTTCTCCTTGTCCGGCGCCGACGGGAAGGCCGTCTTCAAGAACTGCCGATCGTGGAAGCTCACGAGCCGCGTCTCGCGATCGACCACGGTCCGCGCGGTGCCCCAGACGACGCCGAAGACGGCCTCGGCGCCTTCCTTCTCGGCGAGGGACACCGCGGCCCGGAACTCGAGCTTGTGGCCGTCCCAGGCGTCGAGCTGTGGCTGGTACAGCGTCAGCACGCCGGCCGAGGTCTTCACGACACGCGGCCAGCCGCCGTCCACCGACGGGGGCGCTTCGGCCGTCGGCTTCGGCGCCTGGGCCGCGACGGGGAACGCAGTGAGGAACGCCAGCAGCAAGGCCAGCCGACGGGACGGCTCGCGCTCGAAATCACGCAGGGACGGACGCATGGACCACCTCTGGAATGAGCCTAGAAGGCGTAACCGTACTTGAAATAGAACTTCAGGCCGCCCTCCTCGGCGGTAGCGAGGGCGGCGTTGAACGTGACGGGCATGCCGATCATCTGCATCAGCAGGCCGCCGCCCCAGCCGTAGTGCCAGTCGTCGGACTCCTCGTCCTCGAAGTACACGCGGCCCGTGTCGTAGAAGCCGAACACGCCCCAGCGCAGGGGCAGGATCGGGGTCCTGCGCGTGCCGAGCCAGAAGCGGAGCTCGGTGTTGACGTAGATCGACGCGTCGCCGGCGAACCGCTTGCTGTCGAAGCCGCGGAGGTCGCTGCTGCCTCCGAGCTGGGCGGACTCGAACCAGGGGTACTCGCCCCACACCTTCTCTCCGCCCACGCGCAGGGCCAGGATCGCGCGGTTGTTGCCCAGATAACCCGCGAGGCTCCCCTCGACGTTGCCGAACGCGCTCGTGACGTCCCAAGCCTCCGGGACGTAGCTGCCCTCGGCCTTGAGGCGCACGCCGCTCGTCCTCCTCGGCTTGGCCTGGCTCGCCGCCTGGGTCGCGACGAGACCCGTCAGCGGCCCCTGGCGTCCCCGGCTGTCGAACTCGAAGCCGCCTCGCACCAGCACCTCGCCGAAGTCGCCGGCTCCGTAAGGCTGCTGTTGGTTGAGGATCGTGTCGGTGTCGGTCGGCGCGCTCACCCACTTGAGCTCCGGGCCGAGGAAGCCTTCGAAGGTGTGCGAGCTTCCGAAGCGGAGGCTCGGGAAGAACGAGAAAGTGTCCTGCTGCGTCCGGGACACGTCCTTCTCGGCGTCGGGGGTCTCGTTCCCGAAGCCGAAGAAGTTGACGTGCTCGATCCCCGACCCGAGCAGGTCCGTCCGGAGCAGGAGCCGCTCGTTCGTCAGCCGGTACTGGCCGGCGTACTGGCCCTTGAACTTCTTCTCTCCGGTGGAGTACGAGAGCGTCGCCGAGTGCATCGTCTCCCAGGGATACTTCCGGAAGCCCCAGCTCGTGCGCGTGAAGCCCGCTCCGAACAGGAAGTCGATGTCGGGCTCCCACCAGGCCAGGAAGATGGGCGCCGTCCAGTGGCCGTCGCTGCGTGGCTCGACCCACACGCCGTCGGCGAGCGGCGCCGGGTTGGTCCAGGGCTCCTCGAGGCGGGCGTCGCCACCCGTGACGGTGTCCTGTCCGGAGCCGCCGACCACGCGCAACGAGATGGATGAGTCGCCGGCCGTCTCGACGCGGTCGTTGCCGCCGTAGAGATAGAGGTGGACCTCTTCGGTCTCCTTCGGATCGAACCTGCGCCGGTAATGCGGTTCGCCCGCTCCGGCCTGGACGAGGGTCAGCTCGAGAGAGCCGTCGTCGCCTTTCCGTGCCGTCGCGACCTCGTCGCGATCGGTCCCGCGCACGTCGACGCTCCCGGCCAGGCGCTCGTAGAAGCGGCGGGCGTACTCGAGGATGCCATCCCGGCGCCCCGCGATCTCGCCGGCGAGTTCCTCGCCGTTCACCGCGCGCCACTCCGGCGGCATGGCGGCGACGGCCTGTTGGATGACCTCGTTCGTGAGCTGCGCCTGCAGCTCTTTCGCGACCTCTTCGTAAAGGGACCGCTCGACACCGCCCAGCAGCCAGCGGTTCATGTCGGCGCCGTTGTACACGAGGCCTTCGATGCGCTTCGGGTACTTCGCCTCGTAGCTCATGAGCTTGGGCTCGATGGTGCGGCCGTAGGCGATCGCGGTGCCCTGGTACTTCGAGAACGCCTGGTCGGGGTCTTCGGGCACCGGCTGCCAGAACGGCCGGTCGGGCAGGCGCGCCCAGCGCCACTGGTTTCGATGGCGGTCCCAGTTCCCGACGGTCAGGTCGAGCAGGCGCGCCTTGAGATACGCCCGGCTGTCCACGCGGTTCTCCGGCCCCTCGAGCCACTTCGCGAACAGCTCCTGGGACGAGATCACCTCGGTCACGGCCTGGAATCCGGGTGTCGGGTACTCGAAGAACGTGCCCGCCTTGTTGGCGAAGGTGGCCCGGAACTGGCCGAGCGCCGGGTCATCCGGCATCACCACCAGGCGCACCTTTGGGTACAGGATCCCGAGCGAGCGCGCAAGGGCCGAGTAGACGACCTCGGCGGCGGGGTGGCTGGCGGCGATCTGGTCCTTGAAGAGCTTGGCCGTGGCCGTCGTCCGCCACTCGGGGGGCAGCACTCGGGAGGGGTCCTTGTCCAGGCTGCGGAAGGTGTAGCTGCGGCCGTCCGCACCGGTCAGCGCGAGGCCAGGCGTCTGGAAGCCCCCGACCTGGCGGACCGGCGTCAGGCCGCCGGCCTCCCGGGCCAGATCCAGGACGGGCAGCTCGACCGGGGCCGTCCACACCGCGCGATATCCGTCGCCGAACCAGAACCTGTGAAGGCCGCCCTTGGCGTACTCGGGCCCGACGGTCATCCGGCGGGTCGTGGAGGAGCCCTCGGCCTCGTCGAGAGGGCTCGCGAACGCAGCGGTCGCGCTCAGGCACACCGCCGCGAGGGACACGGCCATGATTCGCTTCACGGGCTGGAAGTCTACTCCCACGGGCGACCGCCCGGCATGCTCAGCGGAGGCGCCCCCGCGCGGCGGTCGGCTTGGACCACGCGCCGAAGTGGAAGCGCAGGCCGCCCTCGGGACTGAAGCCCAGATCGAGCCGGAGCATCTCCGAGCCGGGCACGAGCAGACGCACTCCGGCGCCGAACCCGGCCCGCGCCCGGTTCATCGCGAACTCGCGCGGCTCCGACCACGCGATCCCGGCGTCGGTGAAGACGGTCATGTCCACTCCCAGGCGGAACGACAGGAAGCTGACGTCGACGCGGCGGAGCGGCATCACGTTCCAGGAGTACTCGGCGGTGCCCAGGAGCTGGTTCTTCCCCGACACCGTCCTGCCCAGCTCCTGCACGTCGTAGCCGCGGATCGTGTTGGCGCCGCCCATGCGGTAGTCGAGGTAGATCGGCAGGTCTTCGCCCAGCGTGCCGCTCTGGACCGAGAGCAGGCCTGCGAGGAGCAGCTTCTGGCGGACGGCCGTGGGGACGTAGCGCCGCAGGTCGAGGTTCATCGACCAGAAATCGCCGTCGCCCCCGGTCCTCCATAGCTCCAGCTCGTTCTGCCAGCCGCTGCGCGGGTTCCGCCAGGAGTCCCGTGTGTCCAGGCCGAGCGACAGCCCCACGCGGTAGAGGGAGTCGTCGTTGTCCGGCGAGAGCGTGATCCCGCTGGTGTCGCTCCGCATTCGGAGGTGGGACAGGGCGAGGGCTGCCCGCCCCGACTCGCCGAGGTACACGCCGCTCTCGAGCGTGAGCTCGTCGCTCGTCTCCTCGAAACCGCGCACGAGGTCGCTGCGCTCGCGGTGGCCGCCCGTCGCCTTGAACGAGCCGTGGGGCCCGTAGGCCCAGGGCCAGTCGAAGTCCACCCAGAGCTGCGTCGTGCCCCCGACGTACGCGCGCCCCTTGAGACGCATGCCCTGGCCGGCGAGGTTGAGCGCGGTGACTCCGGCTCCGACCGAGAAGCCGTTCTCCTCCGTGTACTTGAAGGTGACGAGCGGAAGCCACGAGGGGCTTTCCTTGACGACGAACGCCAGGCCCACGCCGTCCTGGCCGTCGGGCGCGGCCTCGACGTGGACGCCCGAGAAGATCGCGAGGTTCTCGAGCCGCATGACGTCCGCGGCCAGCGTCTCGAGCGCCAGCGGGTCGCCGACCCGAGTGCGCAGCTCGCGAGCGATCACGTTCTCGCGGGTCACGTTGTTGCCCCGGAACGCGAGGCTCCGCACGATCTTCCCCTGCCAGGGCGCCAGGGCCTTGAGGTCGAGGCCCGTCGCGCCGCTGGCGTCGAGGCCCGCCGCCTGCGGAGCCGCGAGCACGCATGCGAGAAGCCCGACGCGGAACTTCGTCACGGCGTCAAGCCTACCCCGGCGGGGCCCGCCGGGACATCGAGTACACTTCCATGTTTCGAGGAGCGGGCATTCATGAGAATTCGATGCGCTTTGGCCGTGGCCGCGTGGATGGGCGCCGGGGCCGCGGCAGCGCAGGAGTCCAATGCGCCGGAGGGCACGCCCGAGCGGGAGCCGAGCTGGGGGCTCGCGACGGCCATCGGCGTCGGCAGCTCCGGCGGAGACTTCGGCGAGGTCCTGCGGACGCCGATCACCGGCGACTTCAATCTGTTCAGGAACGAGGGAGCGTGGCGCTTCGGGTTCGGCGTCAGCTTCAGCTCCTTCAAGATGGAGGAGCCCTACAAGACGGAGCAGGAGTGGGGCTTCCAGCAGACCTACCTGTTCGCGACGCGCGTGTTCCGGCGCGGCGAGAGCGTGCAGCCGTACCTCCAGCTCAGGGGCGGCCTGGCGCGCCTCCACCCGCGCAGCGAGCTGTTCGCATTCGAGCCCCCGCCCGAGGAGCCCGGCGACAGCCCCACGCATCCGGCGAACGGCTTCAGCCTCGGCGTCATCCCCGGCGTCGAGCTCCGGCTCAACCGCTCGCTCGCCCTCGAC
>DASSJI010000091.1:0-9122 GCA_035691285.1 Vicinamibacteria bacterium
GACACCGTGACCCCCGGTAGCACCGCCCCGGTGTCGTCCTTGACGGTGCCGACGACGTTGCCGGTGATGCGTTGCGCGAGGGACGCGGGCGCGAATGACACGAGCAGGAGCGCCACGAAGACGGCGAAGGACTTGCGCATGGGCCTTTCCTCCGAAGGATCACGAGGCTGCTTCATCGGATTGATCGCGTTGGGTTTCAGGGGAACTGTAGGTCGCGCCTCCCTGCACTGTCAACGGGGACGTGTGTCCGGTCGTCAGCCGCGCTAGGATTGCGGGCCCCGATGGAGGAACGATGCTGCACGCCGCGCTGATGCTCCTGCTGCTCCCCGTGCCGGAGGCGGACCTGCGAAAGGCCGAGGCCGAGGTCCGCGAGGCGGTGACCCGCTTCAACGCCGCCTACCTGGCCAACGACATGGCCGCGTACTGGCCGTTCTACGATCCGTCCCTGACCCAGTGGTGGCCGGAAGGGCGCGTCGACCTGCCCGCGTACCACGCCCAGTGGACGAAGCTTCTGAAGGATGGCGGCAAGGTCCTGGAGAACGAGATCACCGACCTCGTCGTTCAGGTGGCGCCTTCGGCGGACGCCGCCGTCGCGTCTTACGCGGTCCGCGTGGCGACGCGCCAGCCGGACGGGAAGGTGACGCGGGAGCGCGTTCACGAGACCGACGTCTGGTTCAAGAAGGGCGGCGTGTGGCGGGTCGTGCACCTCCACTATTCGCCGAAGCCCGAGGAGCAGCCGAAGCCGTAGTGGTCCGGCTCAGCGGCGGCGCAGCAGGTAGAACGGCCGGCGGCGGCCCGAGTCCTCGGTCGGGGCGAAGTCGGCGGCGCGGTAGCCGCGCGAAAAGTAGGCCTGGAAGGCGCGCCGTACAACGGAGTGCCAGCCCTCGGCCATGCGCGGCGCCGCCTGGCAGAGTACGTCCCAGTCCGGCGGGATCTCGAGCAGGAGCGGCGAGTCCTCGAGATCGAGACGCGGCTCGGAGCTGACCGGCCAGCCGCCCTGCCACTTGACGTCGTTGATCCGGGGCCCGTCGGGGACCGCGACGGTGCGGGGAGGCTCGCCCTCGCGCGCCCTCCCCTCGACGCGGGGCGAGCGCAGCTCCCAGCGCACGAGCAGACGGTCCGTGGGCAGGCCGTGGTGGAGCGACGAGGTCGTGAGGCCGTACAGGTTCTCGACGAACTCCGCGGCCTCGGCGCCCAGCCGGCGCAGGTTCAGGTTGGCGTTTCGCGCCTGCAACGGGTCGTAGGTCCAGGTCATGAGCTCGACGCCCCGGGCGAGGGCCTCGTCGCGCTGGGCCCACTTGAGGCGCACGCCCAGCCCCAGGCGCTGGTGCTCGGGGAGCACCGCGAGCATGTCGGAGTGGAAGTGCGGGCTGCCCCCGCGCAGGCCGGGGAAGGCGAAGGCGAAGCCCACCGTCTGGCCGGCGGGCGACTCGGCGACGTGGAGCATGCCGCCGGCGTGGATGGCGGCGATCATGTGGAGCGTCGAGGTGATCTCCAGGTCGCCCAGCCCCCACACCGCCCGCTGGAGCAGGACGCAGGCGTCGAAGTCGGCGCGGTCGCGGGCCAGCCGGATGCGGAACTCGTCCACCATACAAGGAACAGTCTGCGCACGCAGTCTACCGCGAAGTCGTGGCCGCCGCTGTAGAATCCCGGCCTCGATGACGAAAGCCAGCGAGGAACGCCCGGCGGCGCCGGGCCTCGTCCGCGGCCTTTCGGCCTGGGACGGCGCCCTCGTCACGATCGGCTCCATCCTGGGCGGCGGCATCTTCCTGACCACGGGCAGCATGGCGCGCCTCGTGCCTCACGAAGGCCTGCTCGTCGCGCTGTGGGTGGCCGGCGGCGTCGTGACCCTGGCGGGAGCGTTGACCTACGCGGAGCTCGGCGCGCTCTATCCCCGTGCCGGTGGCCAGTACGAGTTCCTCAAGGTCGCATACGGCCCGCTGTGGGGCTTCCTGTTCGGTTGGGCGGCGTTCTTCGTGATCATGAGCGGCGGCATCGCGACGCTGGCCGTGGGCTTCGGCGACTACCTCGGCGTGTTCCTGCCGTTCTTCTCCACGGGCAACGTGCTGTTCACGCTGCCCCTCGGACCCGTGTCCTGGACCGTGAGCGGAGGGCAGCTCGCAGGCGCGGCCGCCATAGTGCTGCTCACGGCGCTCAACTACATCGGGCTCAGGGAGGGTGCCTTCGTCCAGAACGTCGTGACGCTGGCCAAGATCGGCTCATTGCTCGCCCTGGGCGGCCTGGGCCTCATCGTTTCGTCGGAGGTCTCCCCGGACTACCTGCGGCCACTCCCGGGAGCGGGACTGTCGGCCGCCCTGGGCGTGGCCATGGTCGCCGTCGTCTGGAGCTACGACGGGTGGTACGCCGTGACCAACCTGGCGGGCGAGATGCGGCGCCCCGAGCGCGACCTGCCCGTCGCGATCGTGACCGGCACGCTCGCGGTCACGCTGCTCTACGCCCTCATGAACGTCGTCTATCTCCGGGCGCTGCCGGTCCAGGCGATCGCCGAGAGCGGCCGGATCGGCGAGGCTGCGGCCACGGTGCTCTTCGGTCCGCTCGGCGGCCGCCTGATCAGCGCGGCGGTGCTGGTGTCGACCTTCGGCTGCATCTCCTCGACGATCCTGTACGCGGCGCGCATCTACCTGCCGATGGCCCAGGACGGCGTGTTCTTCGCGCGCCTCGCCGAGATCCACCCGCGCTTCCAGACGCCCAGCGCGTGCCTGGTCGCCCAGGGCCTGTGGGCCACCGCGCTGACGTTCTCGGGCAGCTACGAGCAGCTCTACACGTACGTGGTCTTCGCTGTCGTCGTGTTCCACGCCATGACCGGCGCCGCCGTGATGGTTCTGCGCAGACGCCTGCCCGACGCAGCGCGCCCGTACCGGACTTGGGGCTATCCGTGGGTCCCGTTGCTCTTCATCGCCTCCTCCGTGGCGCTGGTGCTGAACACGCTCGTGGAGAAGCCCCGCGAGTCGGGCATCGGGCTGCTGCTGATCCTGCTCGGCCTGCCCGCGTACGCGCGCTGGAGGCGCGCGGCCCGCGTTCGGACGTGAGGGCGCTCCTCAGGCGGCTCTGGGCTGCCGGCGGCATGCTGGTCTCGCGGGACATCGCCGTCCTCACCAATGCGATCGCGTTCAACTTCCTGCTGTGCCTGTTCCCTCTGCTCCTGGTGCTCGCCGCCTTCTCGCAGCGCTACCAGGGGAGCCGCGCGGGCGCCGCGCTCCTGATGCTGCTCCAGGAGCTGATCCCGTTCGGCCACGCCGAGATCGCCGCCTCGCTGCGCAGCCTGACGAAGATGGCCCGCGGGCTCGAGGCGTTCGCCCTCGTGCTCATCGTCTGGGGCTCCTCGGGGATCTTCATGCCCGTGGAGATGGCGCTGAACCGCGCCTGGGGCGGCAAGCCGAACCGGCACTTCCTGCTGAGCCGGGTGCTGGCGTTCCTGATGACCGTGGCCGGCGGGTTGCTCGCCTTCGTGTCGGTGGCGCTGACCATCATGGCGCGCAGCTACGGCAAGACCTGGCCGACGGTCGCGAGCTACGGCGTCAAGGCCAGCGCCGTCCTCATGACCGTCGTGCTGTTCTTCCTGATCTACAGGCTCATCCCCACCGTCCCCGTGGGCAACGCGGTCGCCCTCAAGGCGGCCCTCTGGAGCGGCGTGGCCTGGGAGCTGGCCAAGCAGGTGTTCGTCTCCAAGCTCGGGCAGATGAACCTGCAGGCGTTCTACGGCCCGCTGGCGTTCGCCGTGGCCCTCGTGCTGTGGGCCTACGTGTCGAGCCTCGTGCTCGTGTTCGGGGCGCTGATGACGCCCCGTACGCGAAGCGCCTAGGCCGGCTGACCCGCGAGCTGCTCCAGGCGGTCGAGCTGCTGGCGATGGCCCATCGCGATCAGCACGTCGCCGGCGGCCATGGTCAGCTCCGGGGCCGGGTTGAACACCATCCGGCCGTCCGGCTTCTTGATCGCGACCACGATGATGCCGAGGTCCTGGCGGAGCTGGCTGTCGCGGATCGTCGCGCCGGCGAGGCCGCTGCCCACGGCGACGGCCGTCTCCTCGATCTGGAGCTCCAGGTGCTGGCTGCGCGTCGCGAGCTCGATGAAGTCCATCACCGCCGGGCGGAGCACGGCCTGCGCCACGCGCTGCCCGCCGATCACGTAGGGAGAGACCACGCGGTTCGCCCCAGCGCGCAACAGCTTGCGCTCGGTGTCCTCCTCCTCGGCGCGCGACACGATCAGCAGCTTGTCGTTGAGGAAGCGGGCGCTCATGGTGATGAACAGGTTGTCGGCGTCCGAGGCCGCGGCGGTCACGAGGGCCCGGGCGCGGGCGACGCCGGCCTTGCGCAGCACGTCGTCCGAGGTGGCGTCGCCGACGAGGACGAGGCCGTGGGGGAGGCGGAAGTCGCGCAGGAGCTGCGGGTCCCGGTCGATCACCACGAAGGGCAGGCCGAGGGCCGAGAACTCGCGGCACACGAGGCTGCCCATGCGCCCGTAGCCGCAGACCACGAAGTGATCACGGATCTCCGCGAGCGTCCTGTCCATGCGCTGCCTCCCGAGAACGGAGCGTAGCTCGCCGCTCACGACCGTGCGGATCCCCTCCATGGCGGCGTACAGGAGCGTGAAGATGCCGCCCAGGGCGAGCAGCATCGTGAACGTGCGTCCCGCCGGCGACAGAGGGTGGACCTCGAGGAAGCCCACCGTGGTGAGGGTGATGACCGTCATGTAGAGGGCGTCGAACGCGCTCCAGCCCTCGACGACGTGATAGCCGGCGGTGCCGAGCGCCACCAGCACCAGGGGCACGCTCAGGATGAGCGCGAGACGCCTCGGCAGACCCGGTCCGATCACCTCGGATAGAATAGCGGGTCGCCCCGGGGCAGGACCAGAGCCCAAAGCGGAATCGAGGAGCCAAGCGCGCATGAGCACGACCACCGAGCGGGTCACGTACGCCACCCTGGCCGCGGGCCAGACCGAGGAGTTCCGCCGTAAGTACGACGAGGCCGTGGCCAAGGTGCGGAGGTCCTTCGGGGCCACCCACCGCCACAGGATCGACGGCGAGCAGGTCACGAGCCCGAAGAGCTTCGAGGACCGCAGCCCGGTGGACACCCGGGTCGTGATCGGCACCTTCCCGATCGCCTCGAAGGAGGACGTGGACCGTGCCGTGGCCGCGGCCCGCCGCGGGTTCGCCGACTGGGGCCGCCGACCGTGGGGCGAGCGCGTCGCCGTCATCCGCAGGGCCGCCGACCTGATCGAGGAGCGTGGCTTCGAGCTGTCCGCCCTCGTGAGCCTGGAGGCCGGCAAGAACCGCCTCGAGGCGATGGGCGACGTGACCGAGACCGCCGACCTCGCCCGCTACTACTGCGACCAGATGGAGAAGAACGGAGGCTTCGAGCGGCCGATGGCGCGGCTCACGCCCCAGGAGGAGACGCGCTCGGTGATGAAGCCCTACGGCGTATGGGCCATCATCAGCCCCTTCAACTTCCCCTTCGCGCTGGCCGGCGGCCCGATGTCGGGCGCGCTCGTGGCCGGCAACACCGTGGTCCTGAAGCCGAGCCACGAGACGCCCATGACCGCCCTCGCCCTCCACGAGATCCTCATGGAGGCGGGCGTCCCGAAGGGGGCCCTCCATCTCGTCTTCGGCACCGGCGCCGAGACCGGCGAGGCGTTGACGTCGCATCCGGGCGTGGACGGCATCCTGTTCACCGGCTCGAAAGCGGTGGGCATGAACATCTACCACCGCTTCAGCAAGGACTTCCCCAAGCCGTGCATCACCGAGATGGGCGGCAAGAACCCCGCGATCGTGATGCCGTCGGCAGACCTCGACGCCGCGGCCGAGGGCGTCATGAAGTCGGCCTTCGGACTGCAGGGCCAGAAGTGCAGCGCCTGCTCGCGCATCTACGTCCACGCCTCGGTCAAGGACGCGTTCGTCGCGAAGCTCCTCGAGCGCACCAAGGCCATGACGATCGGCGACCCGAGCGCCCACGGCATCTGGCTGGGGCCGGTGATCCACGAGCGCGCGTACAAGGACTACCAGCGCTACGCGGAGATGGCGTGGAAGGACGGCAAGGTGCTGGCCGGAGCCAAGGCGCTCACCGAGGGCGACCTCGCCCACGGCTACTTCGTGGCGCCGACGCTCGTCGAGGGCCTGCCGCAGGACCATTACTTGTTCAAGAACGAGCTGTTCGTGCCCTTCGCCTGCATCGCCTCCTTCGACACCCTCGACGAGGCGCTGCGCCTGGCCAACGACACCGAGTACGGCCTGACGGCTGGCTTCTTCAGCAAGGACGAGCGCGAGGTCCAGGCCTTCCTCGACCGCATCGAGGCCGGCGTCGTCTACGTCAACCGCAAGGCGGGCGCGACGACCGGCGCGTGGCCGGGCGTGCAGCCGTTCGGCGGCTGGAAGGGCAGCGGCTCCTCCGGCAAGGCTTCCGGCGGGATGTACTACGTTCAGCAGTTCATGAGGGAGCAGAGCCGGACGATCGTTCACTGAGCCGGCGATGACCTACCGTTACCCCCAAAGCTACGTCTTCCATCGCCCGCTCGGGCGCGAGATGCGCGCCATCGACCGCGGGGCGGGGGCCGTGCTGTGGGACCGCGAGGGCCGGCGCTACCTGGACGGCTCGAGCGGGGCGATCGTGGTGAACGTCGGCCACGGGCGGGGGGAGATCGCCTCGGCGATGGCGCTCCAGGCCGGCAAGGCCGCCTACGTCCACGGCACGCACTTCACGAGCGATGCGATCGAGGAGTACGCCGCGCGCCTCGCGAGGCACGCTCCCGGCGACTGCAACCGCCTGTATCTCGTCTCGGGCGGCTCCGAGGCCAACGAGACGGCGATCAAGCTGGCTCGCGCGTACCATCTCGCGAACGGCCAGCCCTCGCGCCACAAGGTGATCCGCCGCTCGATCTCGTACCACGGCAACACCATCGCGACCCTGTCGCTGTCCGGGCGGCCCAACCTGCAGGCGCCGTACAAGCCGATGCTGCACCTCGCGCCGGAGGCGCCGGCGCCGTTCTGCTACCACTGTCCGCTCGGGAAGAGCTACCCGAGCTGCGACCTGGCCTGCGCCGACGAGGTCGAGGCCGTGATCGCACGGGAGGGCGCGGACACGGTGGCCGCCGTCATCGCGGAGCCGGTCCTGGGCGCCTCGGCCGGCGCGGCGCCGCCGCCCGATGCCTACGCGCCCCGGCTCAGGGCCATCTGCGACCGCCACGGAATCCTCTACATCGACGACGAGGTGATGGCTGGCTTCGGCCGCACCGGCAAGTGGTTCGCCATCGAGTGGAGCGGCGTCGCTCCCGACATCGTCACCTGCGGCAAGGGCATGGCCGGCGGCTACATGCCCGTCGGCGGCGTCCTCGCCAGCGAGCGCATCGTCTCCGCCCTCGCGAAGGGCGGCGGCTTCGTCCACGGCTTCACCTTCTCCCACAACCCCGTGACCGCGGCCGCCTGCCGCGAGACGCTGCGCATCCTCGAGGAGGAGCGGCTGGTCGAGCGCTCGCGGACGCTGGGCGAGAGGCTGCTCGAGCGCATGCGCCCGCTCCTCGACCATCCTCACGTCGGCGACGTACGCGGCCGCGGGCTGATGACCGCCATCGAGATCGTGGCCGACAAGGCGACGAAGCGGCCGTTCCCGCGGACGGAGAGGAAAGCCGAGGCGGTCGGCGCGAGGTGCTTCGTGAACGGCCTCGTCACCTACCCGGGCGGCGGATGCGCCGACGGCGTGAACGGCGACAACGTGATGATCGCGCCACCCTTCGTCGTGACCGAGGACGAGATCGAGGAGATCGTCGCGGTCCTGGACCGCTCGCTGGCCGAGCTCGGACTGTAGCGCGGGACGCACGACCACACACAGAGGACAGAGATGAAGCCCTATCCGAAGATCACGACCCCGCTGCCGGGCCCGAAGGCCGCGGCCATCATCGCCCGCGACGAGAAGGTGATGTCGCAGAACTACAGCAAGGACTACCCGCTCGTCGCCGCGCGGGGCGAGAACGCCCTCGTGGAGGACGTGGACGGCAACCGCTTCCTCGACTTCGGCACGGGCATCGCGGTCACGGCGACCGGCCACTCGCACCCGAAGGTCGTGCAGGCGATCAAGGACCAGGCCGACCGCTTCATCCACATGTGCTACACGGACTTCTACTACGACAACCTCATCGCCCTGGGCGAGCGGCTCGCGAAGCGCGGGCCGGCGCCGGGGCCGTGGCGGGTGTTCTTCGCGAACACCGGAGCCGAGGTGGTCGAGGGCGCCGTCAAGCTGGCGCGGGTCGTGACGGGCCGGCAGAAGGTGATCGGCTTCTACGGCGCCTTCCACGGCCGGACCTACGGCGCCATGAGCCTGACCGCCAGCAAGCTGGTCCAGAAGCGCGGGTACGCTCCCTTCCTGCCCGAGGTCTACCACTCCCACTACGCGAACTGCTACCGCTGCCCCGTCGGGAAGGCGCCCGAGAGCTGCAACGTCGAGTGCCTGAACCTCCTCACGGACACGATGTTCGTCCACACCGTGAACCCCGACGAGGTGGCGGCGGTGATCGTGGAGCCGGTGCAGGGCGAAGGGGGCTACGTGGTGCCCCACCCGCAGTTCCTGAAGCGCCTCCGGGAGCTGACCCGCAAGCACGGCATCCTGCTCATCGCCGACGAGGTGCAGAGCGGCATGGGCCGCACGGGCAGGCTCTTCGCCAGCGAGCACTTCGACCTGCAGCCCGACATCGTGGCGGTGGCCAAGGGCATCGCGTCGGGCATGCCTCTCGCCGCGCTGATGGCCCGGGCGGAGGTGATGAAGTGGCACGACGGGGGGCACGGCTCGACCTTCGGCGGCAACCCGGTGTCCGCCGCGGCGGCGCTCGCCACCCTCGACCTGCTCGAGGGCGGCCTGATCGAGAACGCCGCGAGCGTGGGGGACCATCTCCTGAAGCGATCCCGCGAGGTGCTGCTGAAGCACCCGGCCATGGGCGACGTCCGGGGCATCGGCCTCATGATCGGCCTCGACGTCGTGAAGGACAAGGCCACCCGGGAGCCGAATCCCGAGATGCGTCTCAAGATCATCCAGGAGTGCTTCCGGCGTGGCCTGATCCTGATCGGCTGCGGCAAGAGCACGATCCGCTTCGCGCCGCCCCTCACCATCGACACCGAGGAC
>DASSJI010000092.1:0-2139 GCA_035691285.1 Vicinamibacteria bacterium
GACCCGTGGTCCGGGCAGATGGCGTTCCCGGGCGGGCGGGCCGAGCCGGGGGACGCGGACCTCGTCGCCACCGCCGTGCGGGAGACGGCCGAGGAGATCGGCCTCGATCTCGGCGCCGCAGGAGAGTGCCTCGGCCCCCTGGACGAGGTACGGGCGATGGCCCGCATGCGGCCGATGAACCTCGCGATCGCGCCCTTCGTCTTCCGCCTGCGGCGGGACGCGCCCCTCGTCCTCTCGGATGAGGTGACGAGCGCCCACTGGCTGCCCCTCGAGGAGCTGCTCTCCCCGCGCCACCGCTCGACGCACGCGTACGAGCACGAGGGCGCTCGTCTCGAGTTCCCGTGCATCCGCTACGACGCGCTCGTCATCTGGGGGCTCACGTATCGGATGTTCTCCGCGCTCCAGGAGGCGCTCGCGAGGGAAACGGCCACGGCCGACCACGCCGGCAGCGCGTGACGATGCCCAAGGTCGCCCTGACGATCGCCGGCTCCGATTCCGGGGGCGGCGCGGGCATCCAAGCCGACCTCAAGACGTTCGCGGCCCACGGCGTCCACGGCACGAGCGCGATCACCGCCGTCACCGCCCAGAACTCCGTGGCCGTCGTCGACTGGGTGGCCCTCGAGCCGCGCATGGTAGTGGCGCAGGTCGAGGCCGTCGCGACCGACATGCCCGTCGCGGCCGTCAAGACCGGCATGCTGGCGAACGCCGCCATCGTCGAAGCCGTGGCGGCGGCCGTCCGTCGTCTGGGCCTGCCCCACGTCGTCGTGGATCCCGTGATGGTCGCGAAGAGCGGCGACCGGCTCCTGGACGCGTCGGCGGAGGAGGCCTACGCTCGCCACCTCCTGCCCCTGGCCGCCCTGGTCACCCCGAACCTCGCCGAGGCCGAGGCGCTGCTGGGGCGCCCGGTGCGGAGCCTGGAGGCGATGCGCGAGGCGGCTCGGGCGCTGAAGGCCATGGGCCCGCGCGCCGTCCTCGTGAAGGGCGGCCACCTCGAAGGCGAGCCCGTGGACGTGCTCTGGGACGGCGCGGCCCTCGTGGAACTGCTGGCTCCGCGCATCCACACCGCCAACACGCACGGCACCGGCTGCACGTACTCGGCCGCGATCGCGGCCCGCCTCGCGCTGGGAGCGCCCGTTGCCGAGGCGGTCCGGGGGGCCAAGGAGTACCTGACCGAGGCGATCCGCCGCTCTTATGCCGTCGGCCGGGGCCACGGCCCGGTCGACCACCTCCATGCAGTGGGCGCCGTCCGGCGCTGAGCACAGCGAGCGGTCGCGGCCTGTCAGGCCTGGGGGAAGAGAGCCTGAAGAGCGGCCTCGGCGCGCGCCTTGAAGTCGGCGACGCGCTCGCCGGCGACGCGCCAGGTCTCGAGCCCGGCGTGGACGAGGGTGCGGCCGCCGAGCGCGTCCACCGACACGCGGAAGACCCCGTCGCCCCACTCGGCTGCCGTCCCGGAGAATCCCCAGGACGCCGACACGAGCGTCGCTCCCGAGAGCGCGTCCCCCGTGGCCAGCCGCAGCGAGTACGGGGCGCCGACGCTCAGGCCCGCGACCGTGAAGCCGCCGAGGAAGCCGCTGCGCAGCCGCTCCAGGGCCTGCGTCTCGGGAACGTCGGTAGAGGCGAAGATCCAGCAAGCGTGGCGGTCGCGCCCGCGATGGCGCTCGAGATAGTGGCGCAGGCACGGCAGCTCGAAGCCCCAGCCGCGGCGAACACCTTCGACCTCGCCGTCCCAGTCGGCGTCGGGTCCGAAGCCGGAGTGGACGAGGCGCAGGCGCGCGCCCCCGCCGCGCGCCTCGATCTCGTAGTCGATGGCGATCTTGAGGGGCGGAACGCCGGCGATGGGCTTGCCGCTCGCATCGAAGGGCGCCTGCTCGGTCACGGTGCGGAGGCGCCGCGGCGGGTCCCAGGCCGTGATCCTGCTCTCGCCCATCCAGTTGCCGTCCCAGGCGATGCGGATCGATCCCCCCAGCCCGGGCTCCACGCGCGCCTCGGGCGGAAACCAGCGCGTCAGCTCCTCGGCTTCGCTCAGCGCCTTCCACACCGCCTCGACCGGGGCGGCGATCTCCACCTCGGCCTCGACGGCGCGCCTCTTCGGCTCGTCGCTCATGTCTCCTCCGAGCTGCGGGCGCCGGACGGATACCC
>DASSJI010000093.1:0-17125 GCA_035691285.1 Vicinamibacteria bacterium
CGGGCCCGGGACACGCGCCTCGGCAGGACCGTGGCGCTCAAGGTGCTGCGCCCGGGCGGCGATCCCGAGCTGCTGCGCCGGCTCGACCGCGAGGCCCGCGCCGCCTCCGCCCTCAACCACCCGAACATCGTCCACATCTACGACGTCGGAACGGCCGCCGGCGAGGCGGGCGCGCGCTACGTCGTGATGGAATACGTCGAGGGCGAAACGCTACGGCGCCGGCTCGGACGCGGTCCGTTGCCGATCCCGGAGCTGCTCGACCTCGGTGCGCAGCTCGCGGACGGGCTGTCGAAGGCGCACCAGGCCGGCATCGTCCATCGCGACCTGAAGCCCGAGAACGTGATGGTGACGCCGGACGGGCTCGCGAAGATCCTCGACTTCGGCCTCGCCAAGCGGGTCGTCGCTCCGCTCGGCGACGTGGAGGCCCGCGAGACGCTCTCGCGCCACGGCACGCAGGCCGGCATGCTCGTCGGCACCCTGGAGTACATGGCCCCCGAGCAGGCGAGCGGCCGGAGCGTGGACCACCGTGCCGACCAGTTCGCCCTCGGCGCGATCCTCTACGAGATGGCCACGGGACGTCCTCCGTTCCACCGCGACTCCCCCGCGCAGGTCCTCGCCGCGGTGATCGAGCGCGACCCGGAGCCGCTGGGGAGCGTCCGCCGGGAAGTCCCCGATGCCTTGGAGGCCCTCGTCTCGCGCTGCCTCCAGAAGGACGCCGAGCGGCGCTTCGACAGGACCGCCGATCTCGCCTCGCGCCTGGCCTCGCTCGCCACCCCCGGCGCGCCCTCGCCGATCTCGGTGGAGGTGGTGCCGGCCAGGGTCCCCCCGCCGGCGCAACCCGGGGCGCTCGCCGTCTACCATGTCCAGACGGGCCGCCGCGTCCGGCGCCTCCAGGAAGGCGAGCTGGCCCACATGATCCGTCGCGGCAAGCTGACGGGAGCGGAGCTTGTGCGGCGAGACGACGCGGAGGTCTGGCAGCCGCTCTTCGAGAGCCAGGTCTACAGGCGCGAGGTCCCGGTCACGGGCGATCCGCGCGACGCCGCACGCTGGCGGGTGCTGCTGAGCGTGGGCAGCCACTTCACCGGCTTCTTCGTCACCGGCGTGGTGATGTACTCGATCACAGGCGGGCTTCCGTTCTGGATGGCGATCTGGGGGGCCGTGCTCGGGGTTCAAACGCTGGGCGCCGTGCCCGCGGCGTGGACGCTCCTGCGACACCGACGCGCCGACGCACGGAGCCAGGGCGTCCCGGCGGCGCTGCCTGCCGGCGAGGCGCGCAGGCTCCCCCCGGCGGCCGCCGCCGGGACGACGCCGGTCGCCCAGGAGGCGGCCCGCGTGCGCGCCCTCGTCGAGCAGCGTGGAGGCAAGGACGCCCCTCGCCTGATCGCCGAGGTGGACAAGATCCTCAAGCTGATCGCGGACCTCGCGGCGCGGGAAGCCGATCTCGGGGAGCAGACGACCGATGCCGAACGCGCCTCTCTCGCCGCCGCGGTCTCCGAGGCGCGCGGGCGACGGGAGCGCGCCGAGCTGGCGCAGGACCGGCGCCTCTTCGAGCGCCAGCTCGAGGTCCTGCAGGGCCGAGAGGAGGCCATCGCCAAGGCGATGCGGGTGCTCGAGCGCCTGAAGGTGAGGCGGGAGCTGGCCGAGCACCAGCTGAAGCAGCTCCGCCTCGACCTGTCCCGCGACGCCGCGAGCGCCCTGAGCGTGCCCGAGCTGTCCTCCCGGCTGCAGTTCATCCGCGACGAGGTGGACGCCAAGGAGGAAGTCGAGGAGATCGTCGCGGGCAGCCGCCGTTGACAGGCCCGTGACGCCGGAGCTGACGCGGGCGATCGGCCGCTGGACGCTGGCGGCGCTCGTTCTCAACGGGGTGATCGGCAGCGGCATCTTCGGGCTGCCCGACGACATCGCGCGCCTCGTGGGTCCGGCTGCTCCAGAGGCCTACCTCCTCGCCGCCCTGGGCATCGGCGTCGTCATGGCCGTGTTCGCCGAGGTGGCGTCGCAGTTCCGTGACGCCGGGGGCCCGTATCTCTACGCGCGCGCGGCGTTCGGTCCCTTCGTCGGGATCCAGATGGGCTGGTTCGCCTGGCTGGTGCGCCTCACCTCCGCCGCCGCCAACGCGAACCTGTTCGTCGTGTACCTGGGCGAGTTCTGGCCCGCGGCCACCCGGGCCCTCCCCCGGGCGATCGTCCTGACCGCGATGATCTGGTCGTTCGCCCTCGTGAACGTGCGCGGGGTGAGCGCCGGCGCGGGCACCAGCAACCTCTTCACCGTAGCAAAGCTCCTTCCCCTCGGGATCTTCATCGTCGCCGGCGTCCTCTTCTCCGAGGCCTCCGTGACACCGGCGCCCGTGAACGCCACGGGCGACGACTGGTTCCAGGCCGCGCTGGCCCTGGTGTTCGCCTATGGAGGGTTCGAGGCCGCGATGATGCCGATGAGCGAGGCGAAGAACCCGAGGCGGGACGCGCCCTTCGCGCTCTTCACCGGGCTCCTCGCCGTCGCGGCCATCTACACGCTCGTCCACGTCGTGACCATGTACAGCGTGGAGGACCTGGCAGCCAGCCAGCGACCGCTCGCCGATGCCGCGCGGACGTTCCTTGGCCCGTGGGGCGCCTCGTTCATCGCCCTCGGCGCGATGGTCTCCACCTCGGGCTGGCTCGCGGGCTCCTTCGTGAACGCGCCGCGGCTGACCTACGCGTTCGCGGAGCGCGGCGACTTCCCACGCCCCTTCGCCGCCGTCCACCGGCGCTTCCGCACGCCGCACGTGTCGATCCTCGTCTATGCGGCGCTGGTGTGGGGCCTGGCCCTGTACGGCAGCTTCATCTGGAACGCCATCCTCAGCGCGGTGGCCCGGGTCTTCACGTACGCCGTCGTGTGCGCGGCGCTCCTGCGCCTGCGCCGGCGCGACCCCACGGCCGACGCGCTCCGGCTTCCGCTCGGCTCCGTCCTCGCGCTGCTCGGAATCGGCCTCTGCGTCCTGATGGTCGCCCAGATGAACGCCGAGCATGCGAAGATCGTTTCGGCCCTGGCCGCGGTCGCGACGTTCAACTGGCTCCTCGCCGCCAAGCAGGACCGGAAGCCCCGATGATCGGCGAGACGCTCTCCCGCTATCGGATCGTGAGCAGGCTCGGCGGCGGCGGCATGGGCGTCGTCTACGAGGCGGAGGACACCCGCCTCGGGCGTCGCGTGGCCCTCAAGCTCCTTCCGGACGAGCTGGGGGCGAACCCCGAGGCCCGGGAACGCTTCGAGCGCGAGGCCCGCGCCGCCTCCGCCCTGAACCACCCGAACATCTGCGTGATCCACGAGGTCGGCGAGCACGAGGGGCGCCCCTTCATCGTGATGGAGCGGATGGAGGGGCAGACCCTGCGGCACGCCATCGGCGGCAAGCCCCTCGACGTCGACCGGCTGGTGGAGCTGGGCCTGCAGGTCGTCGAGGCGCTGGACGCGGCCCACGCCAAGGGCATCGTCCATCGCGACGTCAAGCCGGCGAACATCTTCGTGACGGACAGGGGCCAGGCGAAGCTGCTCGACTTCGGTCTGGCCCGGCAGACGGGCAGCCGGCCGCTCGATCCAGAGGATGCGACGGCGAGCCGGCTCGACCTGACCGGGGCCGGGACGCTCTTGGGAACGGTCGCCTACATGTCGCCGGAGCAGGCGCGCGGCCAGGAGCTGGACGCGCGCACGGACCTGTATTCGCTCGGCGCCGTCTTGTACGAGATGGCGACCGGAGCGCCGCCGTTCGCGGCCCAGAGCACGGGCGGGCTGCTGGAGGCGATCTTCGGCCGCGAGCCTTTGCCTCCATCCTCCTTGAACCCCGACGTGCCGGCCGAGCTGGATCGCATCATCGCGAAGGCGATGGAGAAGGACCGGAACCTGCGCTACCAGAGCGCCTCCGAGCTGCGGGCGGACCTGCAGCGCCTGCGGCGCGACACGACCCAGGCGCGGCTCCTGTCGGCGAGCGGGATCTCTTCTCCGGTGCCCGTCCGGCCAGCGCGGCACAGGCTCTTCCTCGGTCTCGGCATCGCAGCCCTGGCGCTGGCGCTCGGCGCGGGCCTCTGGCTCGGGCGCGGCAGCTTCGGGCGCGGCTCCACGCTCCCGGCCGGCCCGCCCTCGATCGCCGTCCTGCCGTTCGTCGACATGAGCCCCGCCAGGGACCAGGAGTACTTCGCGGACGGCCTCGCCGAGGAGCTGCTCAACTCCCTCGCGCGGACTCCAGGGCTTCGCGTGGCGGGGCGCACGTCCTCGTTCCAGTTCAAGGGCAGGAACGAGGACATGCGCGTCATCGGCCGGCTCCTCAACGTGACGACGCTCCTCGAGGGGAGCGTCCGCAAGGCGGGCGCCCGTATCCGCATCACGGCGCAGCTAGTCAAGGTCGAGGACGGCTTCCACCTCTGGTCGGAGACCTACGACCGCGAGCTCGACGACGTCCTGGCGGTGCAGGACGACATCGCCCGCGCCGTGTCGGGCGCCCTGAAGCTGACGCTGCTCGGGGGCGGAGCGACGCCTCCGGCCGCGGGGAGCAAGAGCGCCGCCAGCTACAATCTCTACCTGCAAGGCCGCCACATCCAGGCCCGCCGCACGAAGGCGGACCTGGAGCGCGCGAGCGACTACTTCCGTCAGGCCCTCGAGCTCGACCCCGGCTACGCTCGGGCCTGGCTGGGTCTCGCGAACAGCCACGCCCTGCTCGCGGCCAGCGGAGACGTGACGCCGGCCGACGGTTACGCGAAGGCGCGCTCGGAAGCCGAGAAGGCGCTCGAGCTGGACCCGGGCCTGGCCGAGGCACACGCCACGCTGGGCTGGATCCTCACGGGCCACGACTGGGACTGGGACGGCGCGGAGGCCGCCTACCGTCGCGCTCTCGCCCTGGATCCGGCGAACCCCATGGTCCTGCGGCGCGCGGCGACGCTGCGCGCCACGCTCGGCCGCTTCGACGAGGCCATCGAGCTGGACCGACGCGCGATCGACCTCGACCCGCTGAGCGTGGCGTGCCACTACAACCTCGGCCTGCACGCCTGGTACGCGGGACGGCCCGCCGAAGCAGAGGCTGCCTTGCGCAAGGTGCTCGAGCTGAACCCCGAGTACCCTCTCGCTCACCTGATGATCGGCCTGATCCGCCTCACGGCCTCGCGGCCTGACGAGGCCCTCCGCGAGACGGAGCAGGAGAAGGACCACGCCTGGGTCCTCTACGGTCGGGCCCTGGCGCACCACGCCCTCGGCCGCAGTCGGGAGGCCGACTCGGCGCTCGCCGACCTGCTCGACCTCAAGCGGGACACCTGGGCGTACCAGTTCGCCGAGATCCACGCGTACCGTGGAGAGGCGGACGAGGCCTTCGCCTGGCTCGAGACGGCGCACGCCCGGCGCGACAGCGGGCTCTCCGACATCAAGGGCGATCCGCTCTTCGGGCGTCTCGAGGGCGATCCGCGCTTCGCACGCTTCCTCGAGAAGATGCGCCTGCCCCTGTGAGCGCGCGGACTCCTATCCCCGCAGCCTGAGGCTCTCGTAGGAGACGGACGGGAACCCGAACGACACCGTCAGGCCCTCCACCTCGGGCCGCGCCAGGCGGTAGGCCTGCTCGTGGAACAGCGGCAGGAGCCGAGCCTCGCGCGCCAGGATCTCCTCGATCTCCCTGTACAGGCCGTGGCGGACCGAGGCGATCGGCTCACCGCGCCCTTTCTCGATGAGGCGGTCGATCTCGGGCGTGCCGCACAGGCGGCCCAGGTGTCCCTCGCGCGTGTGCACGATGCGGACGAAGGTGTCGGCATCCGGGTAGTCCGCGACCCAGCGCGCAAGATTGAAGTCCACGCTGGCGTCACGCTGGGCCTCGTTCATCTCGTCCATCGTCTTGTTGACCACTCGAAGGCGCATCCCGAGCCTGTTCAGCGTCGCCTCCAGCTCCCGGGCGAAGGCCGCGAAGCCCGCGAAGAAGAGCGGGTGGACGGCCGCGGTCAGCTCCAGGCCGGGCGGCGGCGAGCCGGCGGGGGCGCCCGTCTCGGTCCGCGAGGCTGCCTGGCCATGGCCGACGAGGCCCGGAGGGATGAGGCTCACCGCCGGGAGAGCCAGCCGGCCCAGGGTCTGGCGCACGAGACGCGGCACGTCGACGGCCGCGAGCAGGCGCTGCCGCAGCCCTCGATCCGAGAGCGGCCCCGCGTTCGCGTTCAGGGCCACGTAGTAGGTGAGCAGGCCGGGCGTCTCGCGATAGCCCGAGGCGAACTCCGGCTCGCGCCGCAGCGCCTCGACGTCCGCGGGGAAGAGGTCCGAGGCGAGGGAGAAGCGGCGCTCGCGGAAGCCCGCGAGCACGTCCTTCGGCGAGACGCCGAAGCTGAAGACCAGCCCCTCGTTCCGCGGATAGCCCCTTCGCCAGTAGGCCCGGTTCCTCTCCACTTCAAGCCGGCGGCCGGGCTCGAAGGCCACGACGCGATAGGGCCCCGTTCCCACCCAGCCCGCCGCAGTGGACGGGTCGCTGCCCTCGGGAACGACGGCCGCCGCAGGATGCCCCATCAGCGCGGGAAAGTAGGCGACGGGCTCCTCGAGCTCCACGGTCAGGTCGCCGGCGGAGTCGATGCGGATGCCCGCGAGATCCACCGCCTCGCCGTTGAGCACGGCGCGGGCGCCCTTGATCAGCGAGAACTGCCAGCGCACGTCGTTGCGCGGCTGCTGCAGCATGCGCTCGATGGAGTAGCGGACGTCGCGCGCCGTGAGCCGGCGCCCATCGTGGAAGCGCACGTCGTCGCGCAGCTTGAAGCGGTAGCGGCGCCCGCCGTCCTCGGCCGCGAAGTCGGTCGCGAGCCAGGGCACGAAGCGGGCTCCCCCGGCGTCCCGGGTCAGCGTCTCGAAGACGCTGGGGCTGACCTCGGCGTTCTCGACGGTGTCGGCGCGAGCCGGGTCCAGCGTCGAGACGACGCCGGCGATGGGTATGTGGAGGACGCCTCCGGCCGCCCGGACCGGCTCCGCCTCGGGTTCGGCCTCCTCTTGCTTCCCGATCTGCGGGTAGTTCACGAAGGGCGCCGTGCCCCTGAGGCTCAGGCCGCGAACCTTCGGACCGACGAGCCGGTAGTCGACGTCGTGGAACAGGGGGACGAGCGCGGCCGCGTCCTGGAGCAGGGTCTCGAACTTCCGGTAGAGGCCCTCGCGCGCGGCGGGCCGGTTCTCGGCCCGGGCCTCCTCGATCAGGCGGTCGCCCTCCGCCGAGGAGAACCACGCCCGCCAGAGGCCGCCCTGTGAGTGGAAGAGCGTGTGGGTGAAGTTGTCGGGGTCGTCGTAATCGGCGTTCCACCGGCCGATCAGGACGTCCACGCCGTCGTTGTCCTCCCAGGTCGCGAGATAGCCGGCCATGTCGGCCGTGGCGATCTCGACCTCCAGGCCCAGGTCGGACCACAGCGGCAGGAGCGCGCTCAGGAGCGCGCCGTAGCGGTCCTGGAAGAGCGGCTGGACCGAGACGCGCAGGCGGAGCGGCGGCGCGAGGCTCGCCGACCGGAGCGCCTCGCGGGCCTCGTCGGGCGTCTGGACCCGCGCGCGCCGGCCGGGGTCGTGGCCGAGCATGCCCGGCGGGATCAGGCAGACCGCGGGCTGGGCGAAGCGCCCGAGGGCGCGCCACACCAGGTCGCTCGTGCGCACGACTCCTGCGAGCGCCCGCCGCACGGCCGCGTGGCGCGCCAAAGGCCCGCTGCGGCAGTTGAGCAGGACCACGTACGTGTTCTTCTTCGCGGCCTCGACCAGCCCGCGCCGCAGCTGCGGGTCGCGCAGGATCTCCTCGAGGTCCTCTGGGAGGAGGTCCCGCGCAACGTCGATCTCGCCGGCGCGGAAGGCGGTCGCGATGGCCGTCGCGCTCGCGTAGGTGCGGAACTCGAGGGCCTCGAGGGGAGGGGCGACGCCTCGCCAGTACTGCGGGCTGCGTTCCAGGACGATGCTCCGCCCGTCCTGCGAGGAGAGCTGGAACGGGCCCGTCCCCAGGAGCCTCCGCTCGGTCCCCGCGACCGCCGGCGACGAGCGCGCGACGCCGGTCCCGGCGGTCAGCAGGGCCGGATAGATCGCCAGTGGCTCGCGCAGCCGGATCTCCAGCTTGTCCTCGCCTCGCACGCTGACGCCCAGGCTCGCGTCGGCCTGGCCGGCCCGCAGCTCCGCCGTGCCTTCGATGGCCGCGTAGGCCGGGGGCATCTCGCGGCCGGCTTGCCGGATGCAGGTCTCGAAGGAGGCCTTGACGTCCGCCGCGGTCACGGGCGAGCCGTCCGAGAAGCGCACGTCGCGGCGGAGCGTGAGCAGGAAGGTCCGCCCCCCTTCGGACGCCTCCCACTTCTCGCACAGGTTGGGCACGACGTTGCCCTTGACGTCGGCGGTGAGCAGCGGCTCGTAGACGTTCGCCGAGATCTCCAGCTCCTCGGTGGTCTCGATGGCCGTGGGCTCGATCGTGCCCACGTCGTTCGCGAGCGCCACGACCAGCCGTCCGCCCCGAGGCACCGCTTGCGGCGCCGCGGCCTCCTTCGCCTCCGGCGAAAGGCGCGACGCCTCGTCGAGGCGTGCGCTCGCCTTACCGTACTCCCCCTGCAGGTTCGCGAGCGTCGCGGCGAGCGAGAGGAGCTGCCGCAGGCTTTCGGTGTCTCCTGCCGCGCGCGCCGCCAGGAGCCCGCGGTCCACCCAGCGCGAGGTCTCCTCGCTGCGTCGGGCCTGCCAGGCCGTCTCCGCCCCGAGGAGCAGGGCGCCGACCGCACGCTCGCCCTGTCCCTCGCGCTCGAAGACCCGGACCGCTCCCTCGGCCTCCTTGAGGGCCGCCTCCACGTTCCCCGCCATGCGCTGGGCCCGCGCCAGGAGCGCCCGGGCCTCGCCCTCGAGGGCTCGCTCGCCCTCCCACTCGTCGTCGAGGAACTCGAGGGCCGTCTTCGCCGAGCGCGCCGCCTCCTCGGCGCTCCAGGAATCCAGCGAGATCCGCGCCAGCCGCAGGCCGTACTCGACGGTCTTGTCCGGCACGTCGCCCTGGGAGAAGTGGTGCATGAGCTGGGCCAGCACCCGGTCGCGCCGGCCTGCGCCGTGGCGCGTCTCCAGGAGCTCCGCGTAGCGGCGATGCAGGGCCCGGCGCCGGCGGCGCGACAGCCCGGCATACAGCACGTCGCGCACGACGCCGCTCGAGAAGGCCAGGAGGTCGCCCCGGGATTCCCGCTCCTCCTCGATGAGCCCTTCCCGCAACAGCGCGTCCAGGGCGTCCTCGACGTCTCCCTTCCCCTCCGCCAGCGCCTCGAGCGCGCGGGAGTCGAAGCTCCTGCCGATCACCGACGCGACGGCGAGGATTTCACGCAGCTCGTCGGGCAGCCGCTGGATGCGCGTCTCCACCGCCTGCTGGATCGTCGCGGGCAGCACGTCGGTCGCGATCCCGGCGTCGCCGGAGAGGTTCCACTCGCCGGTGTCGTCCTTCGAGATGCCGCCGGCGTCGAGCAGGGAGCGCACCAGCTCCCGGGTGAAGAAGGGGTTGCCCTTCGTGGCGTCGAAGATGCGTCGGACGAGGCTGTCGGAGAGCTGCGAACCGCCGACGATCGTCTCCAGGTACGAGCGGTGATCCGAGGTGGAGAACGGCCCGAGGGTGATCGCGGAGAAGCGCCGGTCTCCGCGAAAGCTGTCGAGGGCCCGAAGGAGCGGGTGCCGCTCGCCCACGTCGGTCGAGCGGTACGTGCCGGCGATCAGCGTGGGCGTCGGTCCCAGGCGCCGGAAGATGTACTGGAGCGCCTCGATCGACATCTCGGCCGCGTGGAGGTCCTCGAGGACGAGGACGAGCGGCCGGCCGCCCGCGATCCGGGTGAGGGTGCGGGCCAGCAGCTCGAAGACCTGGGTGCGGTCCTCGACGCCCGCGCCGCCCGCCCGCGGCGCCGCGGTGCCGCCCGCGGCCTCGCGGATCTCGCTGATCTCGTTCAGCATCGGGAACAGGCCGACCAGGTCGGGGGCCAGGTCGGACAGGTCGGGCGGCGGCGCGCTGGCGTCCTCGCGCTGCCGGAAGTACTCCTGGATCAGGTCGCAGAAGCCCTGGTACGGAAAGGCGCGGTCCTGGTCGGCCGTGCGCCCGTGCAGCACGCGGATCTTGCGCGCCCGCGCGAGGTTCCCTAGCTCCTCGATGAGCCGGGTCTTGCCGATGCCCGCCTCCCCGGCCACGAGCGCGAACTGGCACTCTCCCGCCACGGCCGCGTTCAAGCGCTGCTGCAGCTCGGCGAACTCCCTGGCGCGGCCCACGAACGGCTGCAGCGCCGGCCGCAGCGTCTGGTGGGTGCGGGTCAAGCTGCTCAGGGCGCGCGAGCGCTCGGCCTCGCGCAGGCGCGAGCGATAGCGCTTCAGCGCCTCGGCCAGCTCGGTGGCGGTCTGGGGCCGCCGGGCCGGGTCCTTCGCCAGGCAGGCGAGGATGATGCCCTCGAGCTCCTCGTCGATCTCGGCGCCCAGCGAGCGCGGCGGCTGGGGCAGCTCGTGGGCAATGCGGTACAGGACGGACTGGGTGTCGCCCGAGAACGGCGGCGAGCCCAGCACGCACTCGTAGAGGACGGTGCCGAGCGAGTAGATGTCCGAGCGTCCGTCGACCTCCCGGGCGGTGACCTGCTCGGGGCTCAGGTAGTAGAGCGTGCCGACCATGGCGCCGCTCTTCGTCAGCCGCGACTCGGTGGCGGCCCGCGCCAGCCCGAAGTCCATGACTCGCGTGCGCACGCCGCCCCCCTCGCGCGAGACCATGATGTTGTCGGGCTTGATGTCGCGGTGGACGACGCCTCGCCCGTGGCTGTACTCGAGGGCCTCCGCCACCTGGATGCCCACGTCGAGGACGTCGCCGAGGAGCGCCGCGGTCTGCAGGAAGGCGTGCAGGTTGGCGCCCTGGACGAGGGGCATCACGAAGAAGAGTGACGCCTCGTGGCGCCCGAAGTCGTGGACCGGGACGATCGCAGGATGGTCCATCTGCGCCACGAGCTGCGCCTCGCGCTGGAAGCGCTGCTCGCCGTCCTGGCTCAGGAGCGACGGCGGGATCAGCTTGATCGCGACGTCGCGGTTCAGGAGCGGATCGCGGGCGCGGTACACCACGCCCATCCCGCCCCGGCCCAGTTCGCCCGTGATCTCGTAACGGTTGGAGAGCTTCTGGCCGATCATTCAGAGATGTGAGCCCGGCCATCGTAGTTCCGTCCCGCGAGCGGCGCAAACCAGGCGCCGGCGACCGGCCCGCGCTATGCGGGCGTTGGGCTTCGTCAATTGAGGGGCCTGCGCGCGCGCTTTCCCAGGATCTCCGTCACGCGGTCGATGGGGATGGCCGCCACCGTCGTCCGGCCCGCCGTCACGGTCGTCGCGCGCAGCAGCGAGTTGTAGACCGCCTCCTCGGTCGCCTCGAGGGCCGCCTGGAACAGGGGCGAGAGGGCTTCCGTCGGAAGCAGCATCCGGGCCCGGGGGGCCGTCTCGCCGTGGCGCACGCGCAGCGCCTCGGAGGTGCTGAAGGCGATCGCGTAGTCGCCGCTGCCGTTCGTGTACGACGAGCCCGTGCGCGCGAGACCGAACAAGGCCCGCGCGGCGAGCCGCTCCAGGTCCCGGGCGTCGAGGGGCGCGTCGGTGGCGACGACGATCATGCACGAGCCGTCGCGGACGGCCGCGGCGCTGGCCGCCAGTCTGGGTCCGAAGGCGTAGCGACCCAGCTCGCGGCCGACCGGCGCGCCGTCGATCGTGAGGACGCCGTCGAAGTTCGTCTGCACCAGCACCCCGAGCGTGTGCCCACCGTGCTCCGCGGGCAGGACCCGCGAGGACGTCCCGATGCCGCCCTTCCAGCCGAAGGCCACGGTACCCGTCCCCGCCCCGACCGAGCCCTCGGCCACCGGGCCCTCGAGGGCGGTGCGGATCGCGGCCCTGACGTGCTCGCGCGTCACGGGCAGGCTGCGGATGTCGTTGAGGGCCCAGCCGTCGTTCGTCTCGCCGACCAGCGCGTTCACCGAGCGGACCTGCTCGTTGCCCGGTTGCTCCAGCGTGTAGGCGACCACGGCCTCGAACGCCGTCCCGACCGCGAGGGTGTTCGTCAGGACGATCGGCGTCTCGATCGTCCCCAGCTCGCGCACCTGCGTCGAGCCGGCCAGCTTGCCGAACGCGTTGCCGACGAAGACCGAGCCCGGCACCTTCTCCTGGAACAGGTTGCCGGCGTGGGGCAGGACCACGGTCACGCCGGTGCGGACATGGTCGCCCTCGATCAGCGTCGCGTGCCCGACGCGGACGCCGCGCACGTCGGTGATCGCGTTCAGCGGACCGGGCGGGAAGACGCCGGGAGCGATGCCGAGGTCGCGCGCACGCGGGCGCTCGTCGGCATGGCTCGCTCCCGCGAGCAGGCCCAGGAGGGCGAGGGCCGAGAGGAGAGCGAAGCGCCGCCGGCCGCGTTCCTCGAGGGCCACGCCCCAGCTTACTCCAAGCCCCCAGACGGCGGCGGGTCGTTCAGGCGAGGGGATCGCGGGTGCGGAGCTCGGCGAAGAGCGAGAAGTCGCGATCTCGCGTGAGGAGGGCTTCGACGCCGTGCGCCACGCACAGGGCCGCGACGCGGGCATCGTGCACGACCGGCCCGCGCACGCGCGGCAGCGTGAGGAACCGGGCGAGCAGCGCATCGAACCCCTGCGTTTCACCGAGGAGCCGCAGGGTCGGAGAGCCGAGCCAGGCATCGAGCTGCGACCACGCCTGGCCAGGGCTGCTCGCGGCTTCCTTCCAGATCCTCGGATTCGTGACGACGCTGAAGAACTCGTAGACGCACGGCCACGGGATCGCCCAGGGCTGAGATCCTTCGGCGAGCTGGCGGAGGAGCTCGCCCGCGGCCTCGTGCTCGGACACCTCTCGCCTGTGGGCGTAGACGAGGACGTTCGAGTCGACCGCGAGCACGCTCAGCGGGAGCCGTAGATCTCGGCTCGGAGGTCCTGCCAGCTCAGGGATTCGAGAGGGTTTGGGGCTTCCTCTTCGCCGACGCTGCGGTCGGGCAGCCGATAGCTGGAGCTCGCAGACTCCGCCTGGAGGACCAGGCGCAGGCCCTCCTCGATCAGGGAGCGGACGGGCCGGCCCGTGCGGCGCGCATGCCGGCGCGCGCGGTCCAGCAGCGCGTCCGGGATCTCGACCGTGGTCTTCATCGCCCCATACTAGCCATACTCAAGCATATGGTCAATACATACCACTACTGGATGTATCCCAGCGAGCGAAGCATCTCCTTCTTCTCCTCGTCGCTGCCCTCGCCCTCGGCCGCGGCGGCGGCCAGGATCGCCTTGCGATCGATGAGGGGCTCGTAGGATTCGATGCGCCTCACCGGGTGTGCGGCGAGGAAGGCCGGCTCGAGCAGCTCGTCGAGCACGCGCCCCTCCATGTCGCCCGGCACCGGGAGGCCCAGGATGGCGAGGACCGTCGGCGCGACGTCGAGGAGGCTGGCCTTCGCCGGCGTCGCGCCGCTCCGGATCGGGCCTCCGGCGGCGATCAGCACGCCTTCGATGTGGTGCTTCCCGGACTGGCCCACGGCGATCTCGCCGCGCATGTGGGCCTCCTCGGCCTCGGGACCCGTGAACATCTTCTCGGCCGGCTTCAGCGCCGGGAGCTGGCCAGAGGCCTCGAAGCCGTGGTCGGAAACGACGAGCACGACCGTCTGCTCGTCGACACGCTTCAAGAGCTCGGCCAGGAACGCGTCGTTGTGCTCGTACATGTGCGGCACCAGGACGCCGAGCCGCGCGGCCCGCGTCGGGTCGACGCCGCGGTATGCCTCGGGCTCGTAGTAGTGCCAGAACGTGTGAGAGACCGGATCGTTCGCGACGAGGAACACGCCGGTGAGGTCCGGCTGTCCCCGGGACAACAGGTGCAGCGCCATCTTCTCCTGGGAGCGCTGGCTGCAGTAGGCGAACTTCACGACCGAGAAGCCGTGGCCGAAGACCGGTCGCTCGGCGAGGCGCATCTCGTCCTGCTCCTCGGACGTGAGGTCGACCAGCCTGAGCACCTCCTCCATCGGCGGCGCCATGGGATCCACCACGAGCGGCCGCAGCTCCGCGGCGAGGGCGTCGGGGTAGGTGCGGCCGGTCGTCTTGTGCCCGCCTGCCCAGACGTTCCAGCGGTCCGAGGTGTAGCGATCCGAGACGATCCAGCCGTTGACCGGCTCGGCCGGCCACGAGGCCCACCAGCCCAGGAAGCCGACGCGCCGGCCGAAGGCGCTGGCGATGTTCCAGAGCGCCAGCGTCCGGCGGTCTTCGGACCCGACCAGGGTTCCCCGCTTCGGCTTCTTCGGATCCTTGTACACGACGAAGCCGGCGATGCCGTGGTCCTCGCGCTTCTGGCCGGTCGCGATGGACGTCCACAGCACCGGCGACGCCATGGGGTTCTCGGACAGGAGCGTCGCGCGAGCGCCGCGGGCGATCAAGCCCGCGAAGGCCGGAAGCCGCCCCTCTCGAAGCAGTGGATCCATGACCCTGAAGGACGCGCCGTCGATGCCGACGAGCAGGACCTTGTAAGGCGAAGGAGGCGTCCCGCGCGCGAGGCGCTGCATCGGCGTGAGCCACGGCCTCCACCAGGCGAGGGCGAGAGCCGCGAGGACGGCCGCAAGCAGGGCCAGGGTACGGGCGCGCATCCGCCTATCTTAAGATCGCGGGCATGAACGACGGAAAGACCCCCGGACAGCGGTTCGGCGAGCTCGTCGACCTGATCGCGCGCCTGCGGGCGCCGGGCGGCTGCCCCTGGGACCGCGAACAGACGCATGACAGCGTGAAGCCCATGACGATCGAGGAGGCCTACGAGGTCGCGGAGGCGATCGACGAGCGCGACGACGAGGAGCTGTGCGGCGAGCTGGGAGACCTGCTGCTCCAGGTCGTCTTCCACGCGCAGATGGCGAGGGACCGCGGCGCCTTCGAGATCGGGGAGGTCGTGCGCCGCGTCTCCGAGAAGATGGTGAGGCGCCACCCCCACGTCTTCGGCGACGACCCCGCGGCGACCTCCGGAGAGGTGCTCCGGAACTGGGAGGCGATCAAGGCGTCGGAGCTCGAGGCCAGGGGCCGGAGGGTGGAGACCGATTCGATGCTGGACAGCGTGAAGCCCGGCCTGCCCGGCGTCCTCGAGGCCTTCCAGATGACGACCAAGGTCTCGCGCGTGGGCTTCGACTGGCCCGACGCGCCGGCCGTCGTGGCGAAGCTCGACGAGGAGGTGCACGAGCTGAAGGACGCCATCTGGCTTCACCCACAGGCGGCCCCGCAGATCGCCGAGGAGATCGGAGACCTGCTCTTCGTCGCCGTCAACCTCGCCCGCGTTCTCGGCGTCGATCCCGAAAGCGCCTTGAAGTCCGCCAACCGCAAGTTCCGCCGCCGCTTCCGCTTCGTCGAAGACCGACTGCGCGAGCGCGGCAAGGAACCCCTCGGCTCGAGCCTCGCCGAGATGGACGCGCTCTGGGACGAGGCGAAGGCCCTCGAGCGCGCACGCTGACGGGGCCCTCTGCTACGCTTGTACCTCCGATCGGGGGGTGAGGCGATGCGCTCACGGCGAGACTTCCTGGCGTGTGTGGCGGCCGGCCTCGGCGCCCCGGCGCTCAAGCCCGGCCGGGCGGTGGCCGCGGGAGAGCGAGCTGAGATCAAGACCGTCCTGAACGGGCCGGTCGGCCTGCAGCTCTGGAGCCTGCGCGAGTACCTGCCGAAGGACCTGCCCGGCACGCTGGCCAAGGTGCGGGGCATGGGCTTCCGCCACGTCGAGAGCGCCGGCCTGTGGGGCCACTCGCTCACCGCCTTCCGCTCGGCCCTGGACAAGGCGGGCCTGCGCTGCCCGTTCGCCCACATGGGCTTCGAGCGGCTGCGCGACGACCTCGCCGGCGCGCTTCAGGAGGCGAAGGCGTTCGGGGCGGCCGAGGTCGTGTGCGCGTGGATCCCTCACGAGAAGGCCTTCACCCGCGACGACGCGCTGAAGGCCGCCGCGGCGTTCAATCGCGCCGGCGGGGCCGCCCGCGACGCGGGCCTGCGCTTCTCCTACCACTGCCACGGCTACGAGTTCGTGCCGTCCCCGGAGGGAACGCTCTTCGACACCCTGGCGGGCGCCGCCGACGCCTCGCTCGTGGGCTTCCAGATCGACACCTTCCACGCCCATCACGGCGGCGCCGACCCCGCGGCCCTTATCGAGAAGCACAAGGGGCGCGTGCGGTCGCTCCACCTCAAGGACCAGAGCAAGACCTTCCCGGTCGAGCCCGGCCAGGGCACCGCGCCCCCCGAGGCGGACGTGCCGGTCGGCGCCGGACAGCTCGACTTCCCCGCCATCCTGCGCGCGGCCGTGAAGGCCGGCGTCTCGCACTACTTCGTGGAGGACGAGAGCACGAACCCGCTCGCCGGCATCCCGCGTAGCGTCGCGTACCTGGAGGGCCTCAAGCTATAGCCCTCAGCGCCGACGCCGTGGACCTCGCCGGCGACGCCCCGGTCCGCTGCCGTGGGGCCGGTGGTTCCCCGCGCGCTGGGCGCGCATCGCCTTGAGGCGCTCGGGCAGCGGCACCTCGAGCTTCTCCGCCGGCCTCGACGTGTAGTCGAAGCTCGGCAGCGTGATGCGCGGCAGGCGCTTCCCGATCGCCTTCTCGATCGCGCGCAGGCTCGGCTCCTCGGCGGGCGAGACGAAGAGGAACGCGTCGCCGGTCGCCTCGGCGCGGCCGGTCCGGCCGACCCGATGCACGTAGTCGTCGGGCGCGGCCGGCACGTCGAAGTTGATCACGTGGGACAGCGCCTCCACGTCGATGCCGCGCGCCGCGATGTCGGTCGCCACGAGCACCGGGAAGCGGCCCGCCTTGAAGCCGGCGAGCGCCTGGGTGCGCTGGGCCTGGCTGCGATTCCCGTGGATGCGGCCCGCGGTCACGCCGTGGCGCCCGAGGTAGTCGGCCAGGCGGTTGGCGCGGTGCTTGGTGCGGGTGAACGCGATCACGCTGCGGATGTCGCCGCGCTTCACCAGCTCGACGAGCAGCGCGGACTTCAGCTCCGCCGGCACCGGGTAGGCCGCCTGGGTGATGCCCACGGGCGGCGCCGAGCGCCGCTCGACCTGGATCGTGACCGGGCTCCTCAGCATCTCTCGCGACAGCTCCACGATCGGCGGCGGCAGGGTGGCCGAGAAGAACAAAGTCTGGCGACGCGCCGGCAGGCGCTTCAGGACGCGTCGGATGTCGGGCAGGAAGCCCATG
>DASSJI010000094.1:0-6130 GCA_035691285.1 Vicinamibacteria bacterium
GGCCATGCGCTGGGCTTCAAGGTCTTCCTCCACGACACGCGGCTGCAGGCCTGTCTGCGCGCGGAGACCGGGCCCTTCGAGCTGCGGGCGGGGGACGACTTCGGCGTCGACCTGGTCCTCGACGAGTCCGACCGCTGCGCAACGCCCACGACCATCGCCACGATGGCGGCGGTCGTCGAGGGGACAGTCGAGGTCGCCTCGCGTCAGGAGTGGGGCGTCACCTACACGTTCCAGCCTTTCTAGGGCGTCGCGGGGCCGATCTTGAGCTCCTGGAGGCGCGGGGGCACGGTCGGGGCGAGGAGGAGCGAGCCCTTGACGCGGCCGTGCGCGCAGCGCCAGCTGAACTCGCCGGAGAGCCGGCCCGTCGGCTTGATCGGAGCGCTCGCGTCGCACTCGCCGACCTGCCTTCGCAGGCGCTCGAGGTCGCGCACCCAGCCCTCGGCCGAGCGGTCGAGGACGAAGTTCATCGCGAGCACGTCCCCGGCTGCCGTGACGTCGCCGCGCGCGTAGATCGCGCCGGCCGCGCGATACGCGGCGGCCAGCGCCTCGCTCACCGGCAGCGAGCGGCCCTCGAGCAGGCCGGCCTTGTGGAGGGCGACCGCCGCGTCCCAGACGGGCGGGTACGGACCGGCGTAAGTGCGGTTCGCGAGGGCGAAGATGCCGACGCCGTGATCGGGCAGCAGCAGGACGTGCGAACCGTAGCCGGGGTAGCCGCCGCCGTGGCTGAGGGTCAGGCCCAGGTCGCAGTCGGCCGCGACGATCATGCCCATGCCGTACGTGGCGGCTTGCCGGCAGGCGTTCGGCCCGCTCTGCCCGAACCGCTCCCGCACGAGGGGGAAGTTCGAGCCCTCGGCGAGCTCGCGCACCGTGGACCGCTTGACCGGGCCGCTGTCGGCGCCGTCGCGAGCCGGCCAGGCCGCGAGCAGCCAGGCGACGTACTTCGAGTAGTCGCTGGCGGAGGTCTGCAGCCCGCCCATCGCGCCGAACGCACCGTGGGCCAGCGTGGGCTCGAGGCGCCACGCGTCGTCCTCCCACCGGTAGCCGAGCGCGCGGCGCTCCCGCGGAGCGTCGTCGGCGACGAACCCGGAGGACGACATCCCGAGCGGCTTCAGCAGCGTGCGGTCGATGTACTGCGCGTAGGGCTGCCCGGCGACGTTGGTCACGATCCGGCCGAGCGTCGCGTAGCCGAGGTTCGAATACTCGTAGGCTGTACCTGGCGGACGCGTGAAGGGCACGCCGGCACGCAACAGCTCCGTGAATTCGGCCTCCGGCAACGGCGTCTGGCGGTCTCCCCAGGGATCGTCCGTCACGAACCCGGCGACGTGATTCAGCAGGTCCCGCACCCGGATCTTTCGCGAGTCCTCGGTGGGGTAGCGCCAGCCGCTCAGCTCCGGCACGTAGGTCTCGGCCGGCAGGTCGAGGGCCAGCATTCCCTTGTCCCGCAGGTTCAGGATCGAAAGCGCCGTGAACGACTTGGTCATCGACGCGATCCGGAACAGCGTGTCGGCCGTGACGGGCCGCCTCGCTTCGAGCTCCTGCACGCCGAGCGCGCGGACGTGGGCGAGGCGGCCGTCGACGACGATGCCGTAGACGAGGCCCGGCACGTGCGCGTCGAGCTGGTATTCCTCGAACGTGCGGTCGATCGTGCTGAGGGCGTCCCTGGCCGCCGGCGTGCTCCAGGCGCTCGAAGCCTGCGCCGGGCCGACCGCCACGGCAAGCGAAAGCAAACTTGCCCAGGTCACGCCCGCTCCGAGCCGCCTCCCGAGCCCCAACGAGATTCCTTGAGCCATGCCAGAAACTCCTCCTGCCGCAGCGGGCGGCTGATGTAGTAGCCCTGGGCCATGTCGCAGCCGAAGGTCGCGAGCAGCTTCCAGCCCTCGGCGCTCTCGACGCCTTCGGCGATCACCTTCAGGCCCATGTTGTGGCCGAGCTCGATCGTCGAGCGCACGATCACCCCGTCCTCGGTCGAGGCGCCGTCGAGGTTCACGACGAAGGACTTGTCGATCTTGAGCTCGTCGACCGGCAAGCGCTTGAGGTGCGCCAGCGAGGAGTAGCCCGTGCCGAAGTCGTCGATGGCCAGCGAGATCCCGCGGTCCTTGAGGTCGCGAAGGGTGCGCGCCGCGTGGACCGGGTCCTTCATGACCGCGCTCTCGGTGATCTCGAGCACGAGCCTCGAGGGGGGGAGGCCGCGGTCGTGCAGGAACCCGTTGACCAGCGTGGGCAGCTCGGGGTCGTAGAGGTCGAGCGCCGACAGGTTCACCGCCACGGCCAACTCGTGCCCCGCGCCCCTCCAGCGGGCGCAGTCCTCGATGGCCTTGCGCAGCACGCACTTCGTGATCATGCCGATGTTGCCCGACTGCTCGGCGAGGGGGATGAACTCGTCGGGCGGCAGCATGCCGTGGACCGCGTGACGCCAGCGCGCGAGAGCCTCGGCGTGGACCGTCCGCCCCGTGGCGAAGTCGATCTTGGGCTGGTAGTGGACCTCGATCTGATCGCTGGCCACCGCGTGGCGCAGCTCCGAGAGGATGGCGAGCCGGCGCAGCGAGTGCTCGTCGCGCACCGCCTCGTAGAGCGCGAAGGGCTGATGGCTCCGCTTGGCGTCGTACATGGCGACGTCGGCGCGCTTCATCAGGGTGCCCGCGTCCTCGGCGTGGAGGGGGTAGAGCGCTATGCCCATGCTCGCCTTCACGTCGATCGAGACGCCTCCCAGTGCGAACGCGCTCTCGAGGGCGCGGCCGGTTCTCCCGGCGATGTCCACCGCGCGAGAGGCGTCCTCGGTCTCGAACATGAGCGCGAACTCGTCGCCGCCGAGACGCGCCACCGTGTCGGACTCGCGGGTCGTCTTGCGCAGCCGCCGGGCGATCTCCACCAGGAGGTCGTCGCCGAACTCGTGTCCCAGCGTGTCGTTGATCTCCTTGAAGCGGTCCACGTCCATCATCAGCATCCCGACCAGGTTGCGGTGCCGCTTGGCGCCCTCGATGGCGTGTCCGAGGCGGTCGAGGAACAGGGTGCGGTTGGGCAGGCCCGTGAGGCTGTCGTGGGTGGCCTGGTGGCGGATGCGCTCCTCGCGCTCGCCGATCCCCGCGCGCATCCGGTCCAGGGCCGTGGCCAGCCGTCCGATCTCGTCGTCCCGGTCGACCGCCACGGGCGTCGCATAGTCGCCGCGCTCGATGCGCTGCGCGCCCTCGGCGAGGGCATGGACCGGCCGGCTGACGCCGCGAGCGAGGAACATCGCCGCGACCAGCGCGGCCAGGAGCGCCGCGCTCGAGAGCAGGAAGATCTGCAGCTCGAGCTGCCGGAACGGCTCCCAGGCCGCTTCGACCGAGCGCTGCAGCAGCACGTGGATGCTGCCCTCGTCGGCGGCCGCCAGCGGCTGCAGCTGCGCCTCGTAGGTGGTCGTACCCAGCCGCAGCGAGCCCTGGAGGGGATCCTTGGCCGACGGCGAGAGGCGCTCCCACTGGTCCAGGAGCGCGCTCTGCAGCGGCGGAGACAGCGTCGAGACCAGGGAACGCTTGCCGGCGGCCGGTATCCAGACCGACACGTCGAGGCCCGTGAGCCGGGAGACTTCGCCGAGCAGCGTCTCGTCCACGACGAAGCCGATGCAGACGAGGGCGATGGGCTGAGGAGCCAGCACCGGCACGATGACGAACAGGTGCGGCCGGTCGTCGAAGGCGACGACCGCGGCGGCTTCGCCGCGAGGCAGGGCGCGGGCCACGAGCGCGGGATACGGGAAGGGACGTCCCACCTGACGCCCCTCGCGGGTATCGGCTGCGACCGAGCCGTCGAGGGAGATCAGGAAGACCGCATCGGTGCCCATGCGGGCGCCGTGGTTCTGCAGCACCGAGGTGATGGTCGGGCGGTCCTCCGAGGCGATGGCTTCCCGGAAGGCGAAATCGGCGGCCATCACCCGCACGGTCTCCGAGAGCTGCCGGCCGCGGCCCTCGAGGATCCGGTCCAGCACCCGGGCGCCGACGCGCAGCTCGTCGGCGAGGCGCGTGTGCAGCGCGCGGCGGCCCGACACGTGGACCGCGGCGAGGGTCGCGGCCTGGAGCAGCACCAGGCCGGCGACCATGAAGTAGAGCAGCTTCGCCTGGAAACTGCGCGCGAGCATCGCTCAGGGCCGGGCCGTGGACAGCTTCAGCTCGCGCCGTTCGGCGGCGGCGAGCGTGACCGCCTCCGGCCTCGGCTCGTCGCGCATGCCGGAGAACCACAGCCGCACGCTGTAGGCGCCCGCAGGCAAGTCCTGGAGCTCGGTGCGTCCGTCCCGGGTCACGCCGAAGTGAGGCGTGTCGACGACGACGATGTAGGCGCTCATCCGGTCGTGGATGTTGCAGCCCAGCGCGACGACGCCCGCCTTGTCGAACACGACCGGCTTGCGGGGCGTGCCCTCGTAGAGGGGGAGCTGGAACTTCTTGGCCGGCGAGAACGAGTAGACCTGGTGCCGCACGTTGTCGCTGTTCGGGAAGGCGACGGCGGCGCCCGTCTGGACGGCCAGCACGTGGGGCACGAACCTGCGGTCCTTCTGGTCCATCACGGCGTCTCGCGGCGGGGGCAGCGGGGTGCGCCCCTCGGGGATCGCGTAGACGACCGCAGCCGACACGGCAGCTCCCCCCGGGTCGCGGACTTCGACCACGAGGCTCGCGGCCCGACCGGGGACGCTCGCCCCGGCCACGAGCACCCACGCGGCGAGCCGTCGCATGGTGCTGAGGGTACACCGTCCCGTCGCGTCCCGGGACGCGGCGTCCGCTACGGCCCCGAGAACCCGAAGCGGAGCTGGAGCATGAGCCGGCTCTCCTCGCCGGTGGTGGCGAACTCGACGCCGCCGCTCAGTCTGCCGCGGGGGAGGTAGAGGTACGCGAGGGTCAGCGCCGCATCCGACGCGTCCCCATCGTCGAAAGAGTCGACGCGGACGGTCGCGCGGCCTCGGGGAAGCCGGCGCGAGACCAGCGCATAGCAGGCCCGGATGTCCGAGACGAAGCGCCGTCCCCTCGCGATCAGGTACGTCGGGCCCCAGCCGCCCTCGCTGGCGAACGTCCACGGCCCGGCCGTGAAGCCCACGCCCACGATGTCGAAGCGGGTGTTCCAGTTGTAGAGGTCGCCGTAGCGCAGGCCGTCGGAGCGGTTGTCGAAGTGCGTGTACTGAAGAGTCAGGCGTTCGCCGATCCACCCGGCCCGGGCCGACCAGCCGAGCCGGCCATCGGTCTCCGCGGACACGGAGGTGTAGACCTCGCCGTCGACGGGCGCCTTTTCGCCGAGGAGTGTCCAACGGTCGTGCAGTGCCCAGCCCCGGTCCGGCGGCAAGGCGCCTAGCGTGTCGTTGCCGCGGAAAACCGTCGCGCCGACCATCACGCCGCTCCGGAAGTACGCGGCGTCGAAGCCGACCGGACGGAGCTCTTCGCCGAACCAGGTGTTGAGGGCCGAGGACGAGATGGCGTAGGGGTTCTCCCACAGGGCATCGACGTTCTCGAGGGAGGTCGACAGGAACATCCCGCCGCCGCGGAGCCGGAGGCGCGCCCGCTCGGAGCGGAAGTTCGCTTCGAGATACGCCTCGGGGAAGCCGACCGTCCCCCGCTCCGAGCCGGTGTCGTCGGTCCTCGCCAGCGCGTGGACGTGGAAGGAGAACGGAGAGGTCGAGGTCCAGTCGAGGCCGACCTGGAGCCGGGCGATCGCCTGGTCCTGCTCCAGTGGCCCGTCGGCCTCGGTCGCGCCCCGCACGGTCGCGAAGCCGCTGAGCTGGAGTCCATCGGCCAGCACCGCGGAGGCCAGGCAGAGATACACCGCGGGCAGCGATAGGAGCCGTCGAGCGCCCGGCGGCGCGTCCATCATGCTGTACAGGACGCCCCATGATCCCTGGACGCTGCGGAACATGCAACCGTTCCGCGGGCATCTCGACGTGTGGTCTCTGTCCGAAGTAGCCCTGGCCCCGGCCGAGGTGTTCGTAGTTCCCTGATCAGGCCTGCCGAGTGGCGCGCTCGAGCAGGTCGGCGACTCCGAGCGCCTCGGCCCAGCGCTCGAGGTAGGGGCGGTCGAGTCGCTCCCCGTTCGCGCGCAGCAGGCCGAGGATGTCCGTCCACTGGCGTTCGGACGACTCCCCGCCCAGGCGGAACCATTCGAGCTTCGCGAGGAGGGC
>DASSJI010000095.1:0-5401 GCA_035691285.1 Vicinamibacteria bacterium
CTGGCCCGGACCGTCTCGATCGCCACGCCGGATCCGCGCCTCGACGCCGCGTTCGCCTGGGCACGCGTCGGCATCGACAAGGGGCTCGTCGAAAACCCTCTCCTGGGACGCGGCTTCCTCGCGGGCTATCGCACCTCGGGCGAGAGCGAGCGGCCCGGATTCGCATGGCTGTTCGGCCGTGACGCCCTGTGGACGGCGCTGGCGACGACCTCCTACGGCGACGCCGATGCCACCCGGACCGCTCTCGAGTTCCTGGGGACGCACCAGCGCGACGACGGCAAGGTGCCCCACGAGATCTCCCAGAGCGCGACGCTCATCCCGTGGTTCCAGGGGTACGAGTTTCCCTGGAACAGCGCGGACGCCACGCCGCTGTTCGTGATCGCCCACGCCGACCGCTACCGGGCGACCGGCGATCGCGACTTCCTGACGAGGGCATGGCCCAGGATCCTCAAGGCGTGGCGCTTCACCGCGGCGACGGACACCGACGGCAACGGTCTCGTCGAGAACACGAAGTTCGGCCACGGCTGGGTGGAGGGCGGGGGGCTCTACCCGGCCCACGAGGAGATCTACCAGCAGGGCGTGTGGATCGAGGCTTGCCGCGGCCTCGCCGAGCTGGCGGACGCGATGAGGGACGCCAAGGCGGCGGCAGCGGCGCGCGCCTGGGCCGAGCGGACGCGAGCCGCCGTCGAGAAGACCTATTGGCTCGGCGAGCGCGGCTTCTACGCCTTCGCGACGGCGCGAGCGCGGGAGAAGCCTCCCGAGGCCGAGCCCGGGCCTGACCGCGAGCGCCGGCAGGCTCGCCTCGAGGCCCTGGCTGGCGGCGGCCTCGTCGACGAGGACACGGTGATGCCGGCGGTCCCGATGCTGTGGGGGCTCCTGGAAGAAGAGCGCGCGCAAGCGGAGCTCGATCACCTGGGCGGCGCCGGCCTCGCCACGGACTGGGGCGCCCGGCTGCTCTCCGAGCGGAGCGCCCTCTACGACCCGCTCTCCTACCACGCCGGCTCGGTGTGGCCGCTGTTCACCGGCTGGTCGTCGCTCGCCGCGTATCGCTACGGCAGGCCGAGCGTAGGGTACCAGGCGCTCATGGCCAACGCCCTGCTGACCTTCGGGGGCGCCCTCGGGTCCGTGACCGAGCTGCTGTCGGGCGACTACGCCGCGCCGTTCGGGCGCTCCTCGCACCACCAGATCTGGTCGCAGGCGATGGTCGTCGCACCCCTCGTCCGCGGCTTGTTCGGCATCGAGGCGCGCGACGCGGGCCGCACCCTGGTCTTCGCGCCTCAACTTCCACCCGATTGGCCTTCGGCTGCGGTCCGCAACGTGGCCGTCGGCGCTTCGCGTTGCGATCTCTCGGTGCAGCGCGACAGCGGGGCCCTGACCCTCGCGGTGCAGCGAAACGGTGGGGCAGGCGCCCTCAAGCTGTCCGCCGCGCCGGCGTTCCCCCTCGACGCGCGGATCCGGGCCGTCACCGTGGAGGGACGCCCGTTGCCGTTCGAGATCACCCGGCTCGGGGACGTGCAGAAGGTCCAGACGGCCCTGGACGGCGACTGGCGGAAGGCCGCGCTCGTCTTCGAGCTGGACGAGGGTTCGGAGGCGTACGTCCCTGCGGCGCCGGCAGCGACGGGCGCGCGCAGCCAGGGCCTGCGCCTCCTTCGATCGAAGGCCGAGGACAAGGCGCTACGGCTCCTTCTGGAAGGCCGCCCGGACGTGGAAAACGCCGTGATGGTTCGGTCCCCCCGCCGGCCCGGCGACGCCGAAGGAGCCCGGGTGAGCCATGCTGGCGCCTCGCTGTGGCGCGTCGAGATCCGCTTCGACGGTCCTCCAGGGAGCTACCTGCGACGGGAACTCCTGCTTCCCTGGCCGTGATGCAGAAGCCGGTCACCATCCGCGACGTGGCGCGGCGCGCGGGCGTATCCGCCGGCACCGTGTCCCGCGTGATGGGCGGCTTCCCTGGAGTGGCCGAGGAGACCCGTCAGCGCGTGCTCGCGCGCATCGAGGAGCTGGGCTACCGCCCGAACCCCGCGGCGCAGCGGCTCTCGTCCGGCAAGAGCCTGACCGTCGCCGTAACCGTGCCGTTCTTCACATTACCCTCGGTCTCGGCCCGGCTCAACGGGGCGATCAACCTCCTCGCCGGAACCTCGTACGACCTGATCATCCACAACATCCAGGAGCCGGAGGAGCGCCCGTCGTGCTTCCAGAACATCCCGCGGCGCCGGCAGGCCGACGGCCTCCTCATCATCTCGATCTCGCCCTTGTGCGACTCCGAGGTGGCGTGCCTGGTCGAGGCCGATATCCCCATCGTCCTGATCGACGCCGACCACCCCAGGCTCGACAGCCTGCCCCGCGTGGTCGTGGACGACGAGGACGGCGGGCGCGTCGCCACGGAGCACCTGCTCGGCCTCGGGCACCGGCGCATCGGGTTCATGGGCGACCTCGCAGACAACCCTTTCCATCGGAACTCGACGCAGGACCGTCTGCGCGGCCATTGTCAGGCGCTGGCGGCGGCCGGCGTCGAACCGCGCGACCAGGACCGCCTCGAGGCCGGGCACTCCCGGGCCGAGGCGCGCCGGATCGCGCGTGGCCAGCTCGTCTCTCCGGATCGGCCGACGGCGATCTTCGCCGCCAGCGACACCCAGGCCGCCGGCGTGCTCGAGGCCGCCCGCGACCTCGGCCTGCGCGTCCCGGAAGAGCTCTCGGTCGTCGGCTACGACGACATCGAGCTGGCGGAGGTCGTGGGCCTCACGACGGTCCGGCAGCCGCTGTTCCGCTCGGGCCAGCGCGGCATGCAGCTGCTGCTCGACGCGCTGCGCGGTCATCCCTCGCCCCCGTCGCGCGAGGTGCTGCCCCTCGAGCTCGTCGTCCGCGGCACCACCGGCCCTCCGCCCTCCTGAGCGCCGGGGTCCGCTTCGCGGATCGTGACGGTCCTCCGCGCGGCCACGTCGCGCAGGGTGTCGACCTGCCCGCTCGGCCAGCGCACCTCGACGACGTCGGCTCGGGCGGCGCCCCCGAGGCCGAAGTGCAGGCGCAGGTCGTCGTGCGAGTAGTAGCTCGACTGGCTGAGCACCACGCGCGCCTGCCGCCGGCCCCCGGCCTGCACCACCACCGTGGCGCCGATGGCCGAGCGGTTCGAGCGCGTCCCGACGAGGCGCACGAGGAGCCAGCCGTTCGTGCCGCGGTAGTCGTTCCGGAGCAGCGAGGGCGGCTCGTTCATGTTCATCACCAGCGCGTCGACGTCGCCGTCCTCGTCGTAGTCGCCGAACGCCACGCCGCGGCTCGAGTGGGGAGCCGTCGCGCCCGGGCCGCTGAGCGGGGAGACGTCCTCGAAGCGCCCGGCGCCGCGGTTGCGGAAGACGACCTTGGGCCCGCGGTGCGGATAGGCGGGAAGGCGC
Organism: Vicinamibacteria bacterium; assembly: GCA_035691285.1. Taxonomy (GTDB): domain Bacteria; phylum Acidobacteriota; class Vicinamibacteria; order Fen-336; family Fen-336; genus DATFEN01. Next base: position 3,387 of record DASSJI010000095.1, read on the forward strand.
GCCTCGATCTCCGGGTAGACGTTGCCCGTGGCGTAGAACAGGTCGGGCCAGCCGTCGTTGTCGAGGTCCGGGGTGCCGGCGCCCCATTCCACGTAGCGGTTCTGGACGCCGAGCCCCGCGGCGGTGGCCACGTCTTCGAAGCGTCCCTGCCCGAGTCCCCGGTAGAGGGCGGGGATGTCGTCGGCGAAGTGGGTCTTGAACAGGTCGAGCACGCCGTCGAGGTCGAAGTCGCCGACCCCCAGACCCATGCCCGCCTGCTCGTTGCCCAGCTCTGAGAGGCCCGCGCCGCTCGTGAGGGCCACGTCGGTGAACGTGCCGTCCCTGTTGTTGCGATAGAGGATCGCCGCGGTCGAGTCGCAGGCGACGTAGATGTCGGTCCACCCGTCGCCGTCGAGGTCGGCGGCGGCGGCCGTCATCGAGTAGCGGCCCGTCACCTTCGAGATCCCGGACGCCGCGGAGACGTCGCGGAAGGTTCCGTCGCCGTCGTTGTGGAAGAGGAGGTTCACGTCCGTGGGCAAACCCTTGGGCCCGCAGTTGACCGGGATGCCCTTCCACAGGCAGTTCGCTCCCTGGCCCGGCTCGGACGCCTTCTCGAGATCGAGGACCAGGTAGTTCGCCACGAACAGGTCGAGGCGGCCGTCGCGGTCGTAGTCGATGAAGGTGCAGCCGGAGCCCCAGCGAACGCCCCTCGTCGCGAGGCCGGCCTTCTGCGTGACGTCGACGAAGCGGCCGCGTTCGTTGCGGTAGAGGACGTTCTGCCCGTAGTACGTGACGAGCAGGTCGATCCAGCCGTCGTTGTCGTAGTCCCCGGCGCAGACCGACGACGCCCAGCCGGTTCTTCGCATGCCGGCGGCGTCCGTGACGTCGGCGAAGCGACCCTCGCCACGGTTGCGGTAGAGGCGGGTGGTGGGCGCGCTTCCGGCCGGCCAGGAGGCGTCGCGCCGTGCGCCCTCCTCGAGGCGGGTCCCCGAGAGCACGAGAGCGTCGAGCCGGCCGTCGTTGTCGTAGTCGAGGAACGCGGAGCCGGCGCCGTTCGTCTCGATGATGAAGCGCTTGCGGTCGACGCCTCCGTAGATCGAGGGATGGACGAGGCCGGCCTCCTTTGCGACGTCCACGAGCGTCACCGGCCACTCGCTCTCGGCGGCGAGGACGGCGAGGGCAGGTAGCGCCGCGAGCGCCGGGAGCCTCACCTCCCGGGCTGGCCCTGGAGGCGCGCCGCGGTCTCGAGCTCCCGCTGCGCCTCCTCGGTCCGGCCGAGCTGCTGGAGGGCCTGGCCGAGCAGGTAGTGGGCCGCCTTGTTGTTCGGGTCGTACTCGATCGCGCGGCGCAGCATGCCCTCTGCGGTTCCGGGCTGCCGGGTCTTCATGTAGACGCGTCCGAGAAGGATGTAGGGTGCGCTGTAGTAAGGGTTGACCCAGATCGACCGCTGCAGCGCGGCCGCGGCCTCGTCCCAGGCCTGCCGGCGCACGTGGGCGTCGCCGAGCTGGCTCCAGGCCATGCCGTTGCCCGGGCTCAGGGCGATCTCCTTGCGCGTGAGCTCGATCGCCTCGTCCAGCCGGCCCCGGAAGAGCGCGATCTGTCCGAGCAGGAAGTGGGCCTGGGGCAGCCTCGGGTCCTTGGCCAGGGCCTCCTTCAGCTCCGCCTCGGCCAGTCCCTCCTGCTCGACCCGCAGCATCATCTGCGCGGCGAGCAGGTGCGCGGCGGCGGATTCGGCGGGCACGCCGAACACCTGCGCGAAGCAGGCGCGCGCCTTTGCAGGCTGCTGGGTCTGGATGTAGGCCGTGCCGAGGATCTGCCCCAGCTCGAGGTTGTCGGCGGCCCACACCCGCGTCCGCTCGAGGAGCGGGATGGCTTCGGCGAGACGGCCCGCGAGGACGTAGGACAGGCCGAGCACCTGCACGGCCTCCCGGAGCTCCAGGGATCCTTCCGGGAGACGGTCCAGGACCGGCCCGAGCGTCTCGATGGCCATGACGGCGTCGCCGGCGTGGTAGCGGGCCACGCCGCTGACGAGGGCG
>DASSJI010000096.1:0-17223 GCA_035691285.1 Vicinamibacteria bacterium
ACCCATGCCCTCGCCGGGATCCACCTCGACATCGAAAGAGGCGAGTACGTCGCCATCTCGGGGCCGTCCGGCTGCGGCAAGTCCACGCTGCTCTCGATCCTGGGACTGCTCGACTCGGCGACGAGCGGCGCCTACACGCTCAACGGCCACTCCGTGCAGGGCCTCGACCTCTCGCAGCGCGCCCGCATCCGCAACCGCGAGATCGGGTTCATCTTCCAGAGCTTCAACCTCATCGGCGACCTCAACGTCTACGAGAACGTGGAGCTGCCCCTCACCTACCGCGGCATGCGCGCCGCCGAGCGCAAGGAGCGCGTGGTCCAGGCGCTGGAGCGCGTCAACATGGCCCACCGCGCGAAGCATCTGCCGAGCCAGCTCTCGGGCGGGCAGCAGCAGCGCGTGGCCGTGGCCCGCGCGCTGGTGGGAAGCCCGTCGATCCTGCTCGCCGACGAGCCCACGGGCAACCTCGACTCCAAGAACGGCGAGGCGGTGATGGACCTGCTCCGCGAGCTGCACCGGGCCGGCGCCACGATCTGCATGGTCACGCACGACCCCCGCTTCGCCCGGCACGCCGACCGCACCGTCCACCTCTTCGACGGCCGCATCGTGGAGGACGTCAGCGAGGCCGCGCCGGCAGGCGCGGGCGCCGCCTAGGCCCCCGGCGCCCTGCGTGAGCTCCCTCGCCCAGGATCTGCGCTTCGCAGCCCGGGTCCTCGCCAGGAGCCCGGGCACGACCCTGGCCGCGGTCGCGTCCCTCGCCCTCGCGATCGGCGCCAACACCACGATCTTCACCTGGGCCAGCGCGGTGTTCCTCGATCCGCTGCCCGGGGTGCCGAACGCCCGCGAGCTCATGGTCTTCAACCAGACCGATCCGAACGAGGGCTTCGTCAGCCTCTCCTACCCCGACTACCGCGACTACCGCGACCGCAACCGGACCCTCTCCGGGTTCGCGGTGACGCGCGCCGTGCTCCTGTCGATCGGCGGCGAGCGCAGCGCCGAGCGGGTCTACGGGCAGCTCGTCTCCGGCAATTTCTTCGAGGCGCTGGGCGTGTCGCCGGCCCCCGGACGCGCCTTCCTGCCGGAGGAGGACGCCCCGGGCGCGAGCGCCGTGGTCGTGCTGAGCGACGCCCTGTGGCGGCGCAGCTTCGGGGGCGATCCGGCTCTCGTCGGGCAGACGATAAGGCTCAACGCTCGGCCGTTCACGGTCGTCGGGATCGCGCCCGCCGGCTTCGCCGGCTCCCAGCTCGGCTTGCGCTTCGAGGCGTGGGTGCCCATGGCGATGCAGGAGGCGGTCGAGCCCGGCGGCAGCCGGCTCGAGGCGCGGGGCAACCGCTGGCTGGACGCGTTCGCACGGTTGAAACCCGGCGTCGACCGGGACACGGCGGAGGCCGACCTCGCCCGCCTCTACAAGCAGCTCGAGGCCGAGCACCCGGAGAACACGATCGCGGGCCGCGGAGTGTCGCTCTCGCCCCTGACGCGCGCGCCGAAGAGCGGAGCGGCGGTGCTGGGACCGATCATGCTGGCGCTGAGCGCCATCGTCGGCCTGGTGCTGCTCATCGCGTGCGCCAACGTGGCGAACGTGCTGCTGGCTCGCGCTGTGTCGCGGCGGCGGGAGATGGCCGTGCGGCTCGCCATCGGCGCGCGCCGCGGCGACCTGGTCCGCCAGCTCCTGGTCGAGAGCGTGACGCTGTCGGTCATGGGCGGGGCTGCCGGGCTCGTGCTGGCGGGAACGGGCGACCGGATCCTGGCATCCCTGATCCCCGCCACGAACTTCCCGATCGGCCTCAACGCGGCCCTCGACTGGCGCGCGCTCGCGTTCACGCTGGTCGCCTGCGTCGCCGCGGGTGTGCTGTTCGGCCTGGCGCCGGCCCTGGCGGCGGGGCGCGACCTGGCCCCGGCCCTGCGCGACGAGGCCGCGAGCGTCGCGGGGGGCCGCGGCCGGCAGCGGCTCCGCCACGTCCTCGTCATCTCCCAGGTCGCGATCTCCCTCGTGCTCCTGGTGGTGGCCGGGCTGTTCGTGCGCAGCCTGCGCGGCCTGCAGGCGTATGACGTCGGCTTCCAGCCGCGCGGCGTCCTGCTGGCCTCGGTCGAGCTGTTCTCGAACGGCTACGACCGCGCCCGGGGCCTCGCCTTCCAGCGCGCCCTGCTCGAGCGCGCCGCCGCCCTGCCCGGCGTCGAGTCGGCGAGCCTCGCGCGGCGCCTCCCGCTAGGCCTCGGCGGCACCAGCTCCTCGTCGATCGAGGTCGAGGGCTACGACGCGCCGGCGGAGCAGCCCGCCTGGGGCTACAACAACGTGATCGGGCCGGGCTACTTCCGCGCGCTGCGCACGCCGCTCCTCTTCGGGCGCGAGTTCGAGCCCCGGGACGACGCGGAGGCGCCGGGGGTGGTGATCGTGAACGCGACGCTGGCGCGCCGATACTTCGGCGAGGAGCGTCCCGTGGGCCGTCGCCTGCGCCTCGGCGAGGACTGGCTCGAGGTGGTCGGCGTCGTGCCGGACACGGCGTTCAAGGAGATCGCCGAGAAGCCGGCGCCGTGGTTCTATCTGCCTCACTCCCAGTACTACCGGCCCGACGTGACGCTGATCGTGCGCTCCGCGGGCGATCCTGGCGCGCTGCGCGCGCCGGTGATGGCGGCGATCGCGTCGCTCGATCCGGGCTTGCCCGTGTTCGGGGTTCGCACCCTCGAGGAGCACGTCGGGGCCTCGGCGTTCCGCCAGCGCCTCGGCAGCCGGGTGCTGGGCGCCTTCGGCGCCCTGGGCCTCGCGCTGGCGGCGATCGGACTCTACGGCGTGCTCGCCTACGCGGTGAGCCAGCGCCAGCGCGAGATCGGCGTGCGCCTCGCCGTCGGCGCGCGGCCCGGGGACGTGTTCGCCCTGGTGATGCGCCAGGGCCTGGGCCTGGTCGCCGCCGGAGGCGTGACCGGCCTCATGCTGGCCTTGCCAACGACGCGGCTGCTGCGCAGCCTGCTCGTCGGCACGAGCCCGTCGGATCCCGCGACCTACGCGGGTGTCGCCCTGCTCCTGGGTGCGGTCGCCGCGCTGGCGTGCTTCTTCCCGGCCCGCCGCGCGACGCGCGTCGACCCGATGACGACCTTGCGCTGCGAATAGAGCCTTCCGGAGGACCCGATGCTCCAGACCGTCCCCACCGCGAACCCGGTTGCCAACAGCCTCAAAGACCTCGTCGCTCAGTTCGAGAAGCGGCTCATCCTGGAGGCGCTCGAGGCGTCGAGGGGCAACCAGAGACAGGCCGCTCGCGCCCTGGGGATCCTGCCCACCACCCTCAACGAGAAGATGAAGCGCCTCGGCCTGCGCCCGCGGGACGAGGAGGCGGCTTGATCGAGGCGCTCCTCCAGGACGCCCGCCACGCGGCTCGGGCCCTCGTCAAGAGCCCCGGCTTCACATCGGTCGCGACGCTCACCCTGGCCCTCGGTATCGGCGGCAGCGCGGCGATCTTCTCGGTCGTCGACGCCGTGCGGGCGGTGTCCGCGGGCGACCCGGACCTGCCCGTCGCGAGCGTGACGACGCTGGAAGCGGCGATCCGTGCGAGCACGGCGGGGCCGCGCTTCACGGCGCTGCTCCTCGCATCGTTCGCCGGCGTGGCGCTGCTCATGGCCTTCGTCGGCCTCTATGCCGTGCTGGCGGGGTCCGTGGCCCGAAGAACGCGCGAGCTGGGCGTGCGCATGGCCCTCGGCGCGGGACGGGGCGCCCTGCTGAGCCTCGTCGTGGGCCAGTCCTTGAGGCTCGCCGGACTCGGCGTCGCTCTCGGCATCGTGATCGCCCTTGCAGGAGGGCGCGCCCTCGAATCCCTGCTCTACGACGTCAAGCCCCGAGACCCGGAGACCCTTGCCGGGGTGGCGGTGTTCCTGATCGCGACGGCCCTCCTGGCGAGCGCGCTCCCGGCACGCCGCGCCACCCGCGTCGATCCCATGTCGGCGCTGCGCTACGAGTAGGCTGTCCCGTGGACACGCTGCTCCAGGACGTGCGGTTCGCCCTGAGGCTCCTGGCGAAGAGCCCGGGCTTCGCGGCGGCGGCGACGCTGATGCTGGCCGTGGGCGTCGGCGTGAACACGGCGCTCTTCTCGGTGGTCGAAGGCGTCCTGCTCCGTCCCCTGCCGTTCTCCGAGCCCGAGCGCCTCGTCTTCATCACGCGCGAAGGGGATGTCTCGATCCCCGACGGCGCGGATTGGAGGGCGGCGTGCCCCTCCCTCGAGTCGACGGCGCTGTTCCTTCGCGGCTGGGCCTTCGACCTCGTCGGCGACGGCGAGCCGCAGCGCCTCAACGGCGCCGTGGTGGAGCCCGATTTCTTCCGCGTGCTGGGCACGCCACCGCTGCTCGGCCGGACGCTGCGGCCCGAGGACGACCGCAAGGGCGCGCCCCACGTGGCCGTCCTCAGCTACGGCCTCTGGCAGCGGCGCTTCGGCGGCGCGCCGGACGTCCTCGGCCGCACCCTCGTCCTGAGCGACGAGGCCACGACCGTGGTCGGCGTGATGCCTTCCGAGTTCGACTTCCTCCACGACGAGGTCGACCTCTGGATCGCGCCTGCCGCGGCGGTGCCGTCCTTCGTGGAGGAGCGCGGCACCAACAACTTCGATGCCATCGGCCGGCTGCGCCGGGGCGTGACCATCGAGCAGGCGCGCGCCGAGCTCCTCGCGATCTCGCGGCGCCTCGAGGCGGAGTTCCCCAAGACGAACCGCGGCAAGATCGTCGACCCGCTTCCGATCCTCGACTTCATGGTGGGCGGAGCGCGCCGCGCGCTCCTGGTGCTGGCGGGGGCCGTCGCCCTCGTGATGGCCGTCGCCGCGGCCAACCTCTCCGGCCTGATGCTCGCCCGCTCCACGGCACGCCGCGAGGAGTTCGCCCTGCGGCTCGCCATCGGCGCCGGGCGCGGGCGCCTGCTGCGTCAGCTCGCGGTCGAGGGGCTCGTGCTGGCATGCCTCGGCGGCGCCCTGGGCCTCCTCGTGGCCGGCGTGACCCGCGACGCCCTGCTCGGCATCGCGCCCGACTCCGTGCCGCGCGCCTGGGAGATCAGGACGAACACCGGCGCTCTCGCCGTCGGCCTCGCCCTCGCCGTGTCGGCGGGGCTCTTGGCCAGCCTCGCGCCTGCCGCGGCCGTCCTGCGCCGCGACCCGGGCGAGTGGCTCAAGACGCGCGGCGACGGCGCTGGCGTCGGCAGCCGCCGGGCCCTCTCCACGCTCGCGACCGCCGAGGTCGCCATGGCGTTCGTGCTGGTCTTCGGCGCCGGCCTGCTGCTACGCACCTTCGGCCGGCTGAACGGGGTGGAGCTCGGCTTCGAGCCGGCAGGGGTGATCAAGGGCGAGCTCGTGCTCCCGGAATCACGCTACGGCTCCCGCGACGCGCAGACCAGGACGTTCAGCGCGGTGGTCGACCGGCTGTCGGCCTCGCCGGGCGTGGTGGCCGCCGGGTTCGCGACCACGACACCGCTGGACCCGCGCGGCAGCCTGGGCGGCACGCTGCTCTTCGTCGATCCTCCGCCCCGCGCGCCCGAGGACGGCGTCGGCGCTCGCGTTCGCTTCGTCCACGGCGACTTCTTCGCGGCGCTCCGTAGCTCCTTGCGCGAGGGCCGCTTCTTCACGCCGCAGGACGACGCGGGAGCGGAGCCGGTCGCGATCGTGAACGAGCGCTTCGCGAACGAGTTCTGGCCGGGCGACAGCCCGCTCGGAAAGCGCATCGCCTACCGCGACCTCCACGACGGCGCGCCGTTCGCGATGACCATCGTCGGCGTGCTGAGGGACGTGAAGGGCGCGACGCTCGACCGGCCCGACACGCGCACCGTCTACTCGCCGTACCTGCAGCGCCGCATCGAGTGGCAGCGCTGGGGAGCGATCGTCGCGCGCACCGCCTCCGATCCCGCGGCTTTCGGGCGCCAGCTCCAGCAGGCGGTCTGGAGCGCGGATCCCGGCCTCCCCCTCGAAGGGCTCGAGACCCTCGAGGAACGGCGCGTCGCCATGCTCGCGCCTCAGCGTTTCAACGCGGCGGCCCTGGGCCTGTTCGCCCTCGTCGCGCTGGCGATCGCGGTCCAGGGCCTGTACGCGCTGCTGGCCTACGCCGTGGAGCTGCGCCGCCGCGAGATCGGCGTGCGCATGGCGCTGGGCGCCGCCCGCCGCGACGTGGCGCGCCTCGTCATCGGCGGCGGCCTGCGCCTCGCCCTCGCCGGCCTGCTCGCTGGCGTCGCGGCGAGCCTCGCGCTGCAGCGCGTCGTGCGGTCGCTGCTGTTCGAGGTCGAGCCGGGCGATCCACTGACCTACGTGACGGTGATCCTCGGGCTGTTCCTCACCGCGCTCCTGGCGGCGGCGCTTCCCGCCGGGCGGGCGGCGCGCGTCGAGCCCGCGGTCGTGCTCCGCGGAGAGTAGCGGCAGCTAGACGGGCCAGCGCATCAGCCTCGCCCCGTCTCGCCACACGAAGAGCGGGACGGCCGCGCTGCCGCTGACCCTTCCCGACTCCGCGCGTCTGCCGAGCAGGTGCACGCGGTCGCCGTCCTGAACGAGGCCCTCCAGCGGGTATTGCCACCGCCGCCTGCGGTACCAGGAGACGAGACCGTCGGCCCCGCGCACGAGACGCTCGGCCGCGGCGGTCTCGACGCGCACGACGCGTCGCGCCAGGTCCCCCTCGTCCAGCAGCCACGCATGTCGCACGTCGACGCCGGTGCGCGAGCCGTCTGCCGCTTCGACCGCGAACTCCACCGCCTGCATGACGCCGCGGGGGCCGAGCAGCAGGTCGGCCCGGGCCAGGGCGGCGGCGCGGCCGGTGAGCGGCGCGGGGAAACTCCGCTCCACACGGAGCCGTCCTTGGATGTGGATCAGCGAGCCGTGGCCCCTGGCGAGGACGCGGAACGCCGATCGCCAGCGCACGAAGTCGGCGGCGATGACCGCCAGCAGCCACGACACCACGAACAGCAGGAACAGGCTGGCCGACGCCCCGTCGGGCGGCGGGCGCAAGCCCCGCGCCCGACAACCGGCGATGGCCACGAAGGCCAGGGCCGGTACGATCCAGGTCAGGAGCATCGCGAACCAGCGCGCGGCGGGCGTCGTCAGACGCCGCACGCGGGTCGTCTCGTCGGAACGCTCGACGACGACGTCGCGCGGCAGGCCGGATTCCACCGGTTCATTCTCCGACCCCGGGGCGCCGGGTGGCAGACCGAGCCCGGCCAGCGTTGACCGGTCGAGGCCCTCCGGGGCCAGCTCGACGAAGCGCCGTTTCTTGAGGGGCTCGTCGTTGCCCAGCTCCTCGAGGGTGGGCCGGAACGTCTCCGTGGGCCGCGTCTCCTCCGCTGCGCTCAGCGCGAGCACGCGGTCGAGCTGAGGCAGCGCCTCGATCTCCAGGCGCCTGGGGAACGTGCTCGGCGGAAGCCGTTCCAGGTGGCGGCTCGCCACGAGCACGAGCCGATGGTCCGACAGCTCGAACAGCAGCGCTCGCGTCGCGGAGCACTGGACGTCCCAGGCGCGCGACGGCTCGATCGCCCAGCGCTCGACGGGCGCCGCCGCGAGCTTCTGGCGCTGCGACTCGCGGAGCTGTGCGCGGCTCCTGCGGCCCATCAGGGCCATCGGGAACGCTCCCCAGGCGAGACCCGCCGCCAGCCCGAAGGCGAGACCGGCCCAGCGGCTGCCGACGCCCAGCCAGGCCACGAGGTTGTCGGCGACGAGCCAGCCGAGAGCCGGGATCGCAACGAGCGAGATGAAGGCCATGCAGCCGGTCTCCCCGCGCGACGGTCCGGCTCCCGCCTCGTCGAGGAGCCGTCCCTCCTCCTCGGCCGTGAGCGGGCGCGTCTCGAGCCGCACCATGCTCGCCAGATCCTAAGCCACGGCCTGGCACGCCTCGGCTGGCGGCATCCCGGCTTCTCGGCGCACGTGGGAGAGCGAATCGCCCGCGAGGACAAGCAGCGCCTGGAAGACACCGCCGCCTCTTGTAAGGAATCCTCTCTCCCTACGCTCCACGGCGCGTACGCAAAACGCGTCCGCGGTCAGCCGCAGCCTGCCGAGGCCGAGTCGGTCCCGGTGCCGGCCGAGCCGCCCCGCAAGCGTTGCTCACCGAGCTGGGCGCGCCTGATCGCCAAGGTCTACGAGGTCGACCCGCTCGTCTGTCGCCGCTGCGGGAAGCGCATGAGCATCGTCGCCTTCCTCACCGACACCTTCGCCATCCGCAAGATCCTGGACCACCTCGGCCTCAGCTCGGCCCCGCGGAACAGGCCGCCGCGAAGCGCGCGATCTTCACGAGGCTGGAGACGGCGGAGGAACTGCGCAGCATCGCGGCGGGCCGGATGCTCGTGGAGGCGCTACCGGGCTGCTGATCCGAGCGGCGCTCGGCACGCTGGTCATGGCACATAGCTGCGTGAGATCACCGGCGAGCTGGCCGGCTCGAGCGCCACGATCCGCGTGTTCCGCCCACCGTCTCGAAGCGCTCGCGCCACGCCCATGAGCATGCCGGCCGTTCCGACGCCGGCGCAGAACGCCGAGACGTCGTCGAGCTGCTTCAGCAGCTCCTCACCGATGCGCCGATACCCCGTGAGCGAGTCGGAGTTCCGGCACTGGTCCGTGAAGTAGCTGGCGGGCTCCGCGGCGATGGCCCGGGCGCGCGCGACCATGCGCGGGATGAGGTCGGGCGTGATCGCACCGCCGAGGCTCGGCTCGATCTCCAGCTCGGCGCCGAAGGCCCGCATGGTGTCGAGCTTCTCGCGCGCGAAGGCATCGGAGGAGACGACCCGGAAGCGATAGCCCTTCACTGCGCAGACGAAGGCGAGGGACGAGCCGGTGCTCCCACCCGTGTACTCGACCACGGTCATTCCGGGTCGCAGCTCTCCGCGCGCCTCCGCCTCCTCGACCATGGCGAGGGCCCATGCGGTCCTTGTAGGAGCCCGTGGGGTTGAAGAACTCGAGCTTGACCCAGACCTCGGCCGCTTCGGGAGGCGCGACACGAGAGAGCCGCACGACGGGCGTGTTGCCGATGGTCCCGAGGATCGCGGCTCGACTCAAAGCGACGCGCTCGAAGCCGACGAGCCGAACTCGCGCCGGTATCCGTTCCACTCCGTTCTCAGCGCGTCCCCCTCGATGTGCCCACACCATCCCCTCGATGCTCGTGAGGGTCGGCTCGTCGGGCAGGATCTTCCGCGCGGCCTCGAGCATCTCGCGGTAGACCTCGCCCCTCCGGCGCCGATGGAGCGGCTATCTCGTACGGACCCAGCCGCGAGCCTCTGAGATGGGCATGATGATCAGCGCGCGAGGTCGATCAACACCACGTCAGCGTTCTGGCGGACGCGGTCGAACAGGATCTGCTTGCCGTCGGGGGAGACGTCGAAGCTCTTCATGGTCAACCCGGGCTTCAGTCTCGTCAGGGGCCGGAGTCGGCCGGAAGCCAGTTCGAGGAGCGAGAAGTCGTGCGCCTCGGGTTGGCCCAGCATGACGACGAGACCCTTTCCATCGGGCAGGAAGCGATAGCGGTTGCCCATGTAGGCCACTTGGACCTCCGGCAGCGGGAACGGTTTGCCCGCCGCCGTCACGCCCCGGAGCGAGACTTGCCCTGAGCCCTTGCTCTCGGAATAGACGATGACGCTGCCGTCGGGCGACCAGACAGGATCGGTGATCACCGCGTCGACGCCGTCGACGAGACGCACCGGCGCCCCGCCATCCAAGGGCACCTTGTACAACGGATGGTGGTTGCCCTCCGTGACGGCAACAGCGAGCCACTTCCCGTCCGGAGACCAGCTCGGCGCATCGTCGACGTCGAGCGCCTCCGCGATGCGTTGAACGCCGGTTCCATCCGACGTGATCACCTGCAGGAATCCGTGCGCCTGGCTGCCCACCACGAAGGCGATCCGGGAGCCGTCGGGAGAGACCGCGGGCGCAGCGATGACGTTGCCGTCCCAGCCACGCCAGAGCTCCCCTTCCGAGCCGTCCTTGAACTTCCAAAGCCCGTCCGGGCCGCTCCTGGACGAGAGGTAGACGAGGTAGCCGGGCCCGAAGCGCGGTGCTCCGACGCGCACGCTCGGCAGGGGGAACCGCGTGATGTCGGCTTCGTCGACGATGCGGTCCGAGATGGGAACGGTCCAGAGGCTCCGGATCGGGTTGGCCACCGTGGCGACCAGGCGCCTGCCGTCCGCGCTGGACATGATGGAGAGGTACTCTTCGAGGCCGAGGGTCACTGGGTGGGGAATGCGCCGCTCAGGATCCATCGCGAACAGGCCGGCAGTGCCATCCTCCCGCGCAGACCTGTACAGGAGCGTGCCGTCTTCGAGGAAGCACAGGTAGGCCACATCGGCGTGGTGAGACGTCAGCCGCTCGGGCTCCCCACCCGATGCCGGGATGCGCCAGACGTCCATGTCGTTCGGCGGCACACCCCGGGCGACGTAGACGAAACGGCCGTCAGGTGAAACCACGGGGAAGTGGTTATGGAAGCCGGGCTTGTCGACGAAGATCTGCCTCGGGCTGCCGCCGCTTCGATCAGCGATGAAGATCGGGTCGCCCGGTGCTGTCGTGTGATACAGAAGGCGCGTGAGGTCCGGCGCCCACGTAGCTTCCATGGCGCTTTTCAAGAACGGGCGTGGCGGTCCGCCGATCGTGGGCACGAGCGTGAGGCCCAAATTCCGCGGATTTGCCGGGTCGGCGACGGAGAAGAACACATGCGCCCCGTCGTCGAGAAACCCGATGTTCCGAATGGAACCGGGCCCTCGCGGGTACTGCCCCCGCGTCAGGTTGAGAAACGCCCCGCCGCCGACCTGGCCCACCCAGACGCTGAAGGGCCCGTCCCGGTCCGCCCAGAAAGCCACGAACTTGCCATCCGGAGAGAGGGCCGCGTCGACCTCGGACCCCTCCCAGTCGGTGAAGCGTGTGAAACGGGCGCCTTCGAGAGGGTTCTTCCAGAAGTAATCGCGCTGGCGCAGGCGCCATCCGACGGCGGCAGCAGACAGCAGAAGAACCGCCACGATGGTGGCAGGCATCCACTGGCGGCGTGTTGCTCGTGCTCGCACGGGCAACGACTCCGGCGTGCTCTCGCCCGCGGAGAGACGATCCCGCGCGCCGGCCAGGTCCCGCGCCAGATCGAGCGTCGACGCATAGCGCTCCTCGGGATCCTTCGCGAGGCAGCGCTCGACGATCCAGCGAAGCGACGCCGGCGTCCTGGGATTGAGCGAGGCGATCGGCGCGGGCTCGTCCTGGATGATCGCGGCCAGGGTCTGCGCGGCGGTGTCGCGCTGGAAGGCGCGCTTGCCGGTGGTCATCTCGTAGAGGATCACGCCGAGCGAGAACTGGTCGGACCGGAAGTCCAGCGCTCGTGCACTCGCCTGTTCGGGCGACATGTAGCCGACCGTGCCGAGAACCATGCCGGGACGCGTCACGTGTGTCTCGGTGGCGGCTTCGGACTGGCCGAGCTCGCTGACGGTAGGCGCGAGCTTCGCCAGGCCGAAGTCGAGGATCTTGACAACGCCGTCGCCGGTGACCATTACGTTCTCGGGCTTCAGGTCCCGGTGCACGATCCCGGCTGCGTGGGCCTTGGCCAGGCCGCTCGCCGCCTGGGCGGCGATCGGGAGCAGCTTCTTCGTGGGGACGGTGGGGCTCGACAGCTCGCGCAGCGTCTTGCCGTCCACGAGCTCCATCGCGATGTATGAGACAGCGTCCTGTCGGCCAATCTCATAGATCGTGACGATGTTGGGATGGTTGAGGGCGGAGGCCGCCCGGGCCTCGGTTTCGAAGCGGGAGAGCCGAGCGGGGTCGGCCGACAGTTCCGCCGGCAGCACCTTGATCGCAACATCGCGTCCCAGGCGCGTGTCTCGCGCCCTGTAGACCTCGCCCATGCCCCCGGCGCCGAGAGGAGCGGTTATCTCATAGGCACCGAGCCGCGAGCCTCTGGAGATGGGCATGGACGACTACGTCTGCAGGCCGACCCGGTGGACGAGGCCGGCAAAGCGCGCGTCGGCGCGTACCGGATCGAGGCGCGGATCGTGGTCCCTGCACACATCGCCCGTCCCGCCGGCCCCGAGGGGCTCGAGGATTCGATACCGGCCCGGAGTGCTGCCGGGGTCGAGCATATTGTGGTGAAAGCGGCCGCATTATGGTCGATGCACAACGCGCTCGGCAAACTGCCTCAGCGCATGCCGTCGACGAGATACCCGCACGCCGCCCACGTACGTCCCGTTCTTGCTGCCCAGGTCTTCGAGGACGATGCGTCCCTTCGTGACGCGCAGCCGCGCGTGGCGTCGGGAAACGCCGGCGGCGTTGAAAGAGATGAGGGCCTCTTCGGCCCTTCCCAGGACGTGCTCTCCTTCGGTCAACGCCGCGCGGCCTCCGTCCCATGCCAGCCAGCCGCACGGGCCGGGCGAGCTCGAGACCACGTCGTGGTCGCGTAAGACGCATGACCCTGACCGTGGAGGGTGCGGATGAAGCGGAGACAGGTGGACGGACTCCCCCGCGCGCAGGAGCCGTCGGCGACCGGTGTCGAGTCGGAACTCTCAGAAATCGACGTGCATCGGTTGGTTTGAGGGGAATCCTAGGGATCTTCTAATGACTTTGGCAAGCCCGGCGCGCACATTGGGCGGAAGAACTCCGGGTTGACCAGAGCAAGAGGGGGTGCTCGCTTCGCGGCGTCCCCTCTCCCTGCTCCCGGAGCTCCAGGTCCCATGGCCCTTGAGTCGGCTGTTGGGCGTTTGCTCGGCGGGAGGCTGAATGCGCAAGACGCTCGCGTTCCTCGGTATAGCGGCTTCAGCCGTTCTCTTGTACGCACCTCCCGCGGCGGCCGGCTGAGGTGACCCCGGCCTGGCCGTGAGCCGGGGAGAGAACTACGCGTACGAGAAGGGCGCATCGGGGCGCGCGTGGATGCCGGGGAAAGGCAGGGGCTCCCTCACGCTCGCCTATCAGAACAACAACGTGAGTGATGCCCTGATGTCAACCGACGTCACGGGCCGTAGGTTCCCAGGCGGGTACGTCGGCGACGGAACGCGCGTCTATCACGGAGAGATCACCGACCAGACGGGCGTGCTCGAGGCTGACTACGGCATCAGCGAGCGCTTCGCCGCCAGTGGCAGCATCGCTTATGTGGGATCGAAGTACGAGGGTGCCGGCGGCCATCCGGCCTTGCCCGGACGGGAGTTCATCGACAACGGCGAGTATCACCCCCAGTTCCAGGACGCCGCCCTCGGCGTGCGGTACCTCGCCGTCAGCAAGCCGCTGGCCGTGATCCCCTTCGTGCGCTTCTCGTTCCCGACGCGCGACTACGTCAACGTCGGTCATTCGGCCGTCGGCCGCAACTTGAACCAGCTCCAACTCGGGGCGAACCTGGCGCGCACACTGGACCCGATCCTGCCCGACGCCTACGCGAAGGCGACGCTCGGGTACGCTTTCGTCGAGTCTCCCCACAATCACGGCGACCCGGGCGGGCCTGCTACGGTGGACCAGCATTTCAACATCAACAGGCGCTTCCTCAGCCTCGAGCTCGGCTACTTCGTGACCAGGCGCCTTGCCGCCAACGCGTTCGTCAACAACATCCACACCGAGGGGGGCATCGACTGGGCGCGGGACCTGAGGTCCCCAGCCGACTACGCCCGCATCGGCCACGTTCACGACGCGGCGGCGCGCGACCGGCACACGACGGTCGGCGGCGGACTGAGCTTCGAGGTGATCGGGAACTTCTGGCTGTATGCCGGCTACAGCGGGATCGTCTCGGGGCAGAACGTCCACGGCGGCCAGGCGTTTTCCATCGCCACGACGTGGTCCTTCAACACGCGGAAGCCACCGCCCCCGGGCCCCTGAGCCGCGGCCCGCGCAGGCTATCCCCATGGAGGACTCTGCCGCTTTCCCGCAAGACGAGATGAGCTGGGACATCGCCGGGCTGTTCCGAGGAGCGATTCGCTTGGTGCTGGAGTGCGTTCTGCAGGAGGAGGTGCCCTTGGCCAAGGCCGCAGCGCAGAAGGCGCTCGATGTCGATCCCGAGCTGTCTGAAGCACACACGCCATTGGCTTACGCCCTGCTTGCAATACGACTGGGATTGGGAGGCTGCGCGCCGGACGTTCGAGAGGGCCGTCGAGGTGAACCCCGGCTATACCGGGCGCACCAACGCTGGACGGCCCTCGGGCGGACGGCGGAATCGCTGGCCGAGAGCGAGAAGGCGCTCGACCTCGATCCCCTCGACCCGGTCCTCAAGGTCCACATGGTCTGGCATCACCATCAGGCTCGGGAATACGAGCGGGCCCGGGAGCACGGCGTCGAGCTCATGGAGTTGGGACCCCGGCCACTTCCCCGCGACCTGGTTCCTCGGCTGGGCGCTCGAGCAGCAAAGAGCGCTTCGACGAGGCGATCGCAGTGCTTCGCCGTTGCCCTTGCGTGAGGTTGACCGGAGTGCCTCCGCCAGCCCCGTCCCGCCCTCAGCCGCGGTCGGCGACCACCCCTCCCGGCCGGTGTCGGATCGAACGCCCTATCGTTTCCCTACCTCAGACCCGAGACCGCCCAGACGCTGGAAAGGTTGCGGTTCAGGCTGCACGCGTATGAACGCCCGTCCGCATCGACGCGGCAGTTCAATGAATTCACTCCCGCGACGTCACTCAGCGCGATCGAGCGCACCAACTCGCGGCGACCAGTGCCGAGGTCGCGACGGAACACATGAGCTTGGCGAGGCCTGTTCTCGACCGAAAACAGCGATCGACTATCGCGGCTGAAGCGCTGAATGGCTCCCGTCTCAAGTGGACCTGGCACAGTACGAACTTCGCCGCCATCCACGGGGTAGAGCCTGACGTGGCCCCCAGCGTCCCCCATCGCCACGAAGCGGCCGTCCGGCGAGATGGCCGATGCGCCGGCGACTCCTTCGGGTGTGACCGGTCGTGTGGCGCCGACAGCGACATCGTAGACCCATGCGCGAAAGGGACGCCCCTGCTTCCGCGCTCCGAACAGCAGGATGCGTCGGCCGTCGAGGGACCAGTCCGCGCCCCACGCATACTGGGCTTGGGGGGACTCGATGTCGAGCGTCAGTTGCCTTGGAGATCCCGCGCCCGTCGGTAGCAGGCAAAAGGCGCTGCCCTGATAGTTGGTGGTGAAGACCCATTTGTGGTCCGGCGAGATGGCCAGGCCCACTGTCAGCTTGCCAAGAAAGTCCGAGTCCAAGCGAACGGGATCGCTGGATCCGTCGAGCCTCGCGAGGTAGGTACCCATGGGCGACGCGGTCAACAGCGCCCATCGGCCGTCCATCGAAACCTGTTGCACCCGGGTGAGGCCGCTATCGAAGCCTGAGAGATCGACATCCCGGGCATCGACGGAAGCCGCCGCCCCCACCGCGCCCGTCCACATCTGGCCGAGGCTGAGAAGGACACTCCCGTCTCTGGCCACGTCGAGGATCCGGACATCAGCGGACGTCGGCCACCTTGCGAGGCGGCGTTTCTTGCCAGACAAGTCAACCGCCACGAGATCATGGCCTTCGGCGGTCCGCGCGTCGTACCAGATCTCGTTCCCAGCTGGCGACCAGGCGATAGACTCCGCGTCGCCCGCGGTGAGGGTTCGCTTCTTCCCGGTCCGATCGACGACGCACACGTCGTCGTCGGACCTGAAGGCGACGAGGTCGCCCCGGGGAGAGATACGCGGCCAGAGAATGAAGTCGTCTTCGAACAGGACCTTGCCGACCGGATACTCGAGTCGAAAGAAGCACTTGTCCTGAACAGAGCGTACGACGGCCAGCGCCGTTCCATCTGGCGACCAGTCGGCGCCCACGACGTTCTCCATGACTTCCCGCGGCGTGCCACCCGCGAGCCCGACGCGTGCCAACGTTCCCGAGGTGCGTCCGGGGTAGCCGCCCTCGCGGGGATTGAGCAGGAGGGCCATCTCACCCTTGGAGGAAATGGCCAGGATTTGAGCCGACGATGGCTCGATTGCTCCAGACTGAGGCACGCTGCCGACGCGGGTCACATAGAGGCGAAGGGGCGACTGCTCCCAGGCCGCGCTGTAGACGACGTTCTGGCCATCTGGCGCGAAGCGGGCGTTCCAGACCGTGCCGCGCCGGAACGTGAGCTGCTGATACGAGAGTTGCGGCTCGAAGCGCCACTTCGTGCCCGAGAAGTAGGCAGCGCTCGCGAGGACCAGCGCCACCATCGCTGCGCTTGCAGCGAACGCCACCGGAAGCCTCGATGGCTTGCGCAGAGCCGCCGCGACCTTTGGTGTCACACCCGAGTCGGACAGTGTCTCCAACGCGAAAGCCAGGTCGTGAGCGGATTGGAAGCGGAGAGCCGGGTCCTTTTCGAGGCAGCGTCGGACGATGCGCTCGAGAGTGGGAGGAGCCCCCTGATCGGTCTGGAACAAGTCCGGAGGGTCGTCATTGAGAATCGCGTTCAAGGTCTCGACCGACGTAGCTCGCTGAAAGGCTCGGCGGCGCGAGAGCATCTCGAAGAGAACCGCGCCTAACGAGAAGAGGTCCGAGCGTTGATCCGCCGGGAGGCCTCTCACCTGCTCGGGCGACATGTAGCCGACTGTCCCCAGGGTCTTCCCCGGCTCCGTGGCGGTCGTCTCCCTGTTCACCGACTCTGGGCTGGCCTGTGCCGAATTCTTGGCAAGGCCGAAGTCGAGTATCTTGACGCGCGCTTCCCTCGTCACGAACAGGTTGGCCGGTTTCAGGTCGCGGTGGAGGATTCCCTTGTCATGGGCGGCACCCAAACCACGAGCGATCTGTGCAGCGTAGTCGGCCGCCCTGCGCCATGTGAGTGGCGTGTCTGCCAGCACCGTCGCCAGGCTCGAGCCATCGAGCAGTTCCATGACCAGGAATGGAGCGTCCTGGCCATCGCGTCCGACGTCGAAGACCGAGACGAGGTTGGGATGGTTCAGCGCCCCGGCGGCTCGGGACTCGCGCTCGAAACGCCTGAGTCGGTCAGGATCCTCGGCGAAAGAAGCAGGCAGTACCTTGATTGCGATGTCGCGACCGAGCCGTGGGTCGCGCGCGCGGTACACCTCTCCCATGCCGCCCACGCCGACCAGGCCCAACACTTCATAGGGGCCCATGCGCGTGCCCCTTGCGAGGTTCATGGTCGGTAGACCTTGAGGATCTCCAGGTGCCGGAATGTTAGCAGAGACCGTTAGGCTGAGCGAACCCCGGATGAACCAGGGAGGCGACGTCCATGCGTCCGCTCGTCGTCGCCCTGCTCTCGGACTTCGGCCTGCGCGATCACTACGTCGGATCGAGGAAGGCAGCCGCGCTGAGCGTCTGCCCCGATCTCACGCTCGTCGACATCACCCACGACATCGCCCCGCACGACGT
>DASSJI010000097.1:0-63709 GCA_035691285.1 Vicinamibacteria bacterium
CGCCACGCTGCCCGAGGTCCGGGGCTACAGGATCCTGGAGCCCCTCGGCCACGGCGGCATGGGACGCGTCTTCCTGGCCCAGGACGAGGCCCTGGAGCGCCGGGTCGCCATCAAGATGATCGCCGCGCCGCTCGCCGCCGAGGCCGCTGTCCGCGCCCGCTTCCTTCGCGGTGGCGGTCGCGCCGTTCTACGGGGCGGACCCGGAATCCGAGAAGGAGGGCCGGGTGCTGACGTCCCTCGTCGAAAGCGAGCTGGCGCGCAGGCTGCCCGAGGAGGACGTGGACGTCGTCGGCGTGGAGCGTGTGGGCAGGATCGTTCGAAGCCCCCGCGCGGCACGCGCCCTGGCCGAGGAGCTCGACGTGGACCTGCTGGTGTGGGGCGAGGCCCTGTCGTTCTGCGGCGAGGTCGAGCTCGTCGCGCGGATCTCGCGCCGCGACGGAAGCCTCGTGGACGACGCGGACGAGGTCGAGACGCTCCCGGCGGCGGCACCGAACGCCATCGCCCTGCGCCGGGCCCGCGCGACCGAGCTGGCACAGCAGGTGGCGGAGATCTACGGGCGGCGCTGAAAGCCCCCCGGGCGGCGAGCGCCGCGTGGTAACTTACGCGGCGCGCATGCCATCGAGGGAGTACTCACCGAAGCGACGCACTGCCGCCGTCTTCGCCGGGGTTGGCACGGCCGGGGCCTACCACGCCGGCGCCCTGCGGGCTCTCGACGAGAGTGGCGTGAAGGTGGACCTCGTCGTGGGGTCCGGGGCGGGGACGATCGCGGCGGCCTTCGCGGCCGTGGCCGGCGGACCGAAGCTGTACGGCGACGACGGCTTCTGGGCGGGGATCGGATGGGGCCGCCTCTACAGGCTTCGGCTCGGGCTCCGCACCACTCTCGCCCTGCTCGCGGCCTCCTACGGCGTGTTCCTCCTGCCCCTGGCCGTCGCGCTCGTCGCGGGGGCGCTGTCGCCCCTCGTCCTCATCGTCGACTTGCTGTTGCCAGGCCTGTTCACCCGCGCGAGCGCCGCGGTCGGCGCGACCCCGGGGATCCTGCGCGGGCCGTACCTCGCGGCGCTCGCTGCGCCGGTGTTCGCGCTCTGCCTGGTCGCGTCCGTGGCCGCCATCCGCCTTCGCTTGCGTGCCGGCAGGCGCTGGCTCGAAGCCCTCGAGTCGCCGGTCGACGTTGAGCGAGGGCGCGAGAGGCTGGTGCGGGCGCTGTGGGAGATCGCGCGGGGGCCTACGCTCTCGAAGGACCCGCCGGCCGAGCCCGAGCTGGGGAAGCGCTACGTCGCCCTCGCGGCGGAGAACCTGGGCCAGCCGCGCTTTCGCGAGCTGATCCTGCGTGCGGCCGACGTCGAGACCGGGGGCGTCCTGGACTTCGTCCTCCTGGAAGACGCCCATCGCACGTCGTTCGGAGCGGCGCGTGCGAGGGGACCGCGCTCGCGTCTCGACGGCCTTCCCGGTGCGGTCGACCTGCGGAGCCCCGACCACGACGTGCTCTTCTTCGATGCTGTAATGACCGGTCTCCTGTCGCCCTTCGTCGCGCAGAGCCGCCGAGTCGGCTTTCCGAAAGGCGGCCTCCACGGCGGCGAGATCCACCGCCTCGCCGACGCGACGCTGGCCGGCGGCACCGGCGTCGCCGAAGCGCTGGCGGCAGGCGCCGAGCAGGTGATCCTGGTCGCCTCGGTGTCCGAGGACACGGAGGCTCCCGCGCGCCGCCGCGGGCCGCGGGCTCATGTCGACGGCGCCCTCGCGCTCCTGGAGCGGCAGGCGCTGGAGCGGGAGATCGAGTCGGCCGAGCGCATCAACCGCATGGTGCAGACGCTCGGCCACGACACGCCGGGCGGGCGCGCGTGGCAGGACCCGGCGACAGGCCGCCTCTTCCGCGAGTTCTCGCTGTACGTGATCCGGCCGGCACGGCGCGGCCTCCTGCCCCTCGAGTGGGACGGCGCGCAGGACCCGGGCACCGAGGTCCTCGAGACCCCGGCCGACCTCATGGAGCGCGGGTACAAGGACGCGTACCGGCTCTTCGTCGAGCCGGTGGTCGGCGCCCTGCCCGAGCCCCGCCGGTCCGTCGGACTGCCGCCCCTGACGCAGACCGTCGGCCTCTGAGGCGGAGCCACGATCGGCCATGCTCCACGTCTGGAAATTCGGCGGCGCGTCGGTCGCCGACGCGTCGGCCATCCGCCGCGTAGCGGCCCTCGTCGCGGGTCACGACGGACCGCTGGTGGTCGTCGTCTCCGCCTTGGCGGGCGTGACCGATTCGCTTCTGGGCGGCGCGCGCAAGTCGGCCTCGGGCGACGCGAGCGCGGGCGTGGCGACAGCGGCGGCCTTCGTCAAGCGCCATCGGCCCGTCCTGCGGGAGCTCGTTCGCGACCGGAGACGGTGTCGGGAGCTGCTCGCGATCCTCGACAAGGCCGCGCGCGAGTACGCCGACCTGACGCGCGCCCTGGCCGCGCTGGGGTCGCTGCCGCCTCTCGCGAGCGACCGGCTCGTGAGCCGGGGCGAACGGCTGGCCGGTCGGCTCGTGGCCGCGGCCCTGGCGAGGGAGGGCCGCCGCGCCGCCTACGTGGACGCCGCGGGCTTCCTGATGACCGACGGGCACCACGGCGACGCCATGCCCGACCTGGACGCGACCCGTGTGCGGGCCCGGCGCGCGCTCCTCCCGCTCGTGCGACGCGGCGTCACGCCGGTGGTCCCGGGCTTCGTCGGCAGCGCTCCCGACGGCTCTCTCGTGACGCTGGGCCGGGGCGGGTCGGACCTGACGGCCACTCTCCTGGGCCGCGCGCTGGGGGCGGCCCGCGTGGTCCTCTGGAAGGACGTGCCGGGGGTCCTCAGCGCCGACCCGCGCGCCGTGCCCGACGCGCGCCTGATCCCGCAGCTCCACCACCGCGAGGCGGCGGAGGTCGCGTATTACGGTGCCAAGGTCCTGCACCCGCGCGCGCTGATCCCGATCGCCCAGTCCCGGGTCGTCCTCGAGGTCCGCTCTTTCCTCGATCCCGCCCGGCCCGGCACGGAGGTTTCGGCGCGGCGTACCGATCCGGACCTTCCGGTCAAGGCGCTCGCCACGATCGGCGGGCAGGCGATCGTGACCGTGGCCGGCAAGGGCATGCTGGGCGTTCCGGGCATCGCGGCGCGCACGTTCGGCGCCGTGCAGCAGGAACGGCTGTCCGTCTCGACGATCTTCCAGGCGTCCTCGGAGAGCTCCATCGGCTTCACCCTCGAGGCGGCCCAGGCCCCGCGCGCCGTTCACGCGTTGCGCCGGGCGTTCAAGGAGGAGCTGGCCGCCGGGCTCGTCGACTCGGTGACCGCACGCGACGGCCTGTCGGTGATCGCGGTGGTGGGGGAGGGCATGGCCGGCACTCCCGGCATCGCCGCGCGCCTCTTCACGGCGCTGGCCGAGGGCGGCGTCAACGTCGTCGCCGTGGCGCAGGGCTCCTCGGAGCGGAACATCTCCTTCGTCGTCGACTCGAAGGACGTCGGCGAGGCCCAGCGCCGCGTGCACGCGGCCTTCCAGCTCTCGAAGGTCGGCGGGGGGCGCCGGCCCGAGGCGCCGCGCCGCGACGTCGTGCTGTTGGGATTTGGCCGCGTGGGACGCGAGCTGGCCGACCAGATCGCGGCGGTGCGCGGGGACGGGCTGCGCATCGTGGGGCTGCTGGACCGCTCGGGCTTCGTGTTCTCGCCTCGCGGGATACCGCGCTCGCGCCAGGCACGGCTGGCGGCGGGGAAGGACGCGGGCCGCCTGCTGGCCGAGCTGGGCGCGCGCCGGGCCGATGCCCGTGTGGCGCTCGGGGAGATCGCGGGGCACGCGGTCTCGCGGCCGGTGCTCGTCGACGTCACGGCCGAGGAGACCGGCGACCTCCTGCTGGCCGCCGTGGGGCAGGGCTTCGATCTCGTCCTCGCGAACAAGAAGCCGCTGGCCGGGTCGGCGGGGGCGTACGCGCGCCTCTTCCGCGCGGCCCGCGAGGCGGGGCGCCGCGTGCTGTACGAGGCGACGGTCGGCGCCGGGCTGCCGATCCTCGACACGCTGCGCAAGCTCGTCGACAGCGGAGACCGGGTGTACCGCGTCGAGGGCTGCGTGAGCGGCACGCTCGGCGTGGTGCTGTCGGCCGTCACCGCGGGCCGGCCCTTCTCCGAGGCGGTGCGGGAAGCCGTGGCGCGCGGCTATTCGGAGCCGGACCCCCGGGAGGACCTCTCGGGCCGGGACGCGGCCCGCAAGGGGCTGATCCTGGCGCGCCTGCTCGGCTACCCGGGTCCACCGCCGGCTCCAGTCGACCTGGTGCCGGCCGCCTTCCGTGGCCTGCCCTTGCCGCGCTTCATGGAGCGGCTCCCCGAGCTCGACCCGGAATGGCGGCGACGCGTGGCGCGCGCGGCGGCGCGCGGCCGCGTGCTGCGCTACGTCGTGACGGCGACGCGCTCGGCCGTGCGCGCCGAGCTCCTGGCCGTTGCCTCCTCGAGCCCGATCGGGTCGCTCTCGGGCACCCGCAATCTCGTCTCCTTCACCAGCCGCCGCTACCGGGCCGAGCCGCTCGTGATCACCGGGCCCGGGGCCGGCGCCGAGGTCACGGCCGCGGGCCTCCTCAACGACCTGCAGCAGCTCGCGAGGAGCTAGGAGGGAGAAGCGCTTCGTCAAGCCGCGGTCGAGGCGCGGGGCGCACTGCGTCATAGACGCTGGCCGGCGGTCTCTCCTGCGGCTACACTGGCCCGCGATGGCCGACGCGAAAGTGCAGGCGACGCCGGCGAGACCGTTCCTCGAGCTCATCGCCGAAGGCGTGGTCGTCGCCGACGGCGGCATGGGCACGATGCTGTACAGCCGCGGCGTGTTCCTGAACCGTTGCTTCGACGAGCTGAACCTCTCGAACCCCGCGCTCGTGAGTTCGGTGCACGAGGAATACCTGGGCGCAGGCGCCGAGCTGGTCGAGACGAACACCTTCGGCGCCAATCGCTTCAAGCTCGGCCCGCACGGCCTGGAGGGCAAGGTCCACAAGATCAACTTCGAGGGCGCCCGCATCGCCCGCGAAGCCGCCCAGGGACGGGCGCTCGTGGCGGGCTCGATCGGTCCGATCGGGAAGCCGCTGCAGCCCTACGGCGCCATCGGCTACGAGGACGCCGTCGGGGCGTTCCGCGACCAGGCGCTGGGCCTCGCCGAGGGCGGCGTCGATCTGTTCGTCGTGGAGACCATGCCCTCGCTCGACCAGGCGAAGGCGGCTCTCGAGGCGGTCCGGGGCACGAGCGACAAGCCGGTGGTCGTCTCCCTCACCTTCAATGAGGAGGGCACGACGTTCTACGGCGACAAGCCCGAGGACGTCGTCCGCGCGCTGGAGGCGCTGGGCGTCCCGGTGATCGGCGCGAACTGCAGCCAGGGACCGCAGGCCATGCTCGAGACCGTGCAGCGGATGGCCGCGGCGGCCACGAAGGCGAAGCTGTCGGCCATGCCCAACGCCGGAGCCCCGGCCTTCGTGGAGGGCCGTTACGTCTACCTCTGCACGCCGGAGTACATGGCCTCCTACGCGCGGCGCTTCCTGTCCGCGGGCGTCAGCCTGGTGGGAGGCTGCTGCGGAACGACGCCCGCCCACATCAAGAACCTCGTGCGGTCGGTCAAGATGGTCAAGCCGACGCGCGAGGGGGCGTCGGTCCTGGAGCCCGCCCGTGTCAAGGAGGCTCCCGCGCCGGTCCCGCGCGACGAGAAGAGCGGCCTGGGGCGGAAGCTCGGAAGGAAGTTCGTCGTGTCGGTGGAGCTCGACCCGCCGCGCGGGGCGGACCCCGGTGCGCTGCTCGAAAGGGCGCTCTACTGCAAGGAGAACGAGGTCGACTGCATCAACGTCGCCGACGGCCCGAGGGCGTCGGCGCGGATGAGCGCGCTCTCGATGTGCCTCCTGCTCGAGCAGAAGGTCGGCATCGAGACGATCCTGCACTACACCTGCCGCGACCGGAACCTGCTGAGCATCCAGTCCGACCTGCTGGGCGCCCACGCCCTGGGCCTGCGCAACATCCTCGCGATCACCGGCGATCCGCCCAAGCTCGGAGACTATCCCGACGCGACAGCCGTCTACGACGTCGACTCCATCGGCCTGGTGCGAATCCTCGACCACCTCAACCACGGCTGCGACCTGGCGGGGAACCTGATCGGCCCAGCCCTGGGCCTCCACGTGGGATGCGGCGCCGACCCGGGCAAGCCCGACCGCGAGAAGGAGCTGCAGCGGCTCGAAGCCAAGGTGAAAGCCGGTGCCGAGTACGTCATGACGCAGCCCGTCTACGATCCCCGGACGCTGGAGACCTTCCTCGCGGGCGTCAGGCACCTCGCCGTGCCGGTGCTCGTCGGCATCCTGCCCCTCTACTCCCACAAGAACGCCGAGTTCCTGCACAACGAGGTGCCGGGCATGCGCATCCCCGACGACATCCGGGAGCGCATGCGCCTCGCGGGCTCGGGAGACGAGGCGCGCACCGTGGGCGTGAGGATCGCCCAGGAGACCCTGCTCGCGGCCCGCGAAAGAGCCCACGGCGCCTACATCATGCCGCCCTTCAACAAGGTCGAGCTGGCGGTCCGGGTGATCGAAGCGCTACATCGTTAGCCCTTACGCGCCGGCGTCGCTAGGAAGCGCTCCGGAAGCTGTCGCAGGCTTCGATCGTGCCGCTGGCCAAACCCTGCTTGAACCACCGCACGCGGTCCGCCGAAGAGCCATGGGTCCAGGATTCCGGCTGCGCGCGCCGGCCCGCTTCCTGCTGGAGGCGGTCGTCGCCGATCGCCGCCGCCGCGGCCAGCCCCTCCTCGACGTCCCCGGGCTCGATGAGCTTCTGGCCCGCGTTCGCGAAGTGGCCCCACACGCCGGCCAGGCAGTCCGCCTGCAGCTCGAGCCGGACCGACAGCGCGTTGGCCTGCACCTCGGATCCCCGACGCTGGAGCTGCGAGACCCGGTCGGAGATGCCGAGCAGGTTCTGCACGTGGTGGCCCACCTCGTGCGCGATCACGTAGGCCTGGGCGAAGTCGCCGGGAGCGCCGAACCGCGACTCGAGCTCGCGGAAGAAGGACAGGTCGAGATACACCTGCGCGTCGCCAGGACAATAGAAGGGCCCCACGGCCGAGGAGTTCGTGCCGCAGGCCGAGTCGACCATCTCCGCGAAGAGCACGAGCCTCGGCTCCTCGTAGGACCGGCCGCCACGCCGGAACACGTCTGTCCAGACGTCCTCCGTGCTCGCGAGGACGACGGAGGCGAAGCGCCCCAACTGGTCGGTCGGCGGTCCTGACCGCCCGGCTTCCGCGTCCGGAGCGGGGACGCTGGACTGCAGCCCTCCCAGCAGCGACAGCATCTGGCGCGGATCGACACCGGCGAAGTAGCTGATCGCGAGGACGGCGAGCAGGCCGCCGATGCCGAGGGAGGCTCGCCGCGGTCGCTGTCCCCTGCGATCTTCGACGTTGCCGCTCTCCCGTCGATCCTGCCAGCGCATCTTTTCGCAGCTCCCGCCGCCCCAGATCGAGGCCGCGGGGCAGTTTGGCCTCAACCTGGGAGCGGGCGCAAGCCTGCCGGCGTGCCGTCCTCTGGACGGCTGAACTAGAATCTGCGCGGGTCCGCCATGCGCCGGCTCGCCCTGTCGATCGCCAGTTGCGGCCTCGCGGTCGTCAGCGTCGCGGTGGAGCGACCCGCCCGGGCGGCGCCCGAAGCCCGGCAGCGGGGCCCGGTCTTCCCCATCGACCTCGAGATGGTGAACCTCACGCTGTCCGTCAGGGACGAAGACGGGATGCTCGTCGGCGACCTGGGCGCCGACGAGTTCGTCGTCTACGAGGACGGCCGCCCCCAGACCATCACGCTGTTCGCCCGGGCCGGGGACGGGGGAAGCGCCGGGGAAGCGGCGGAGGGGAGCGACGAGGCTCGGAGGGGCGAGCGGGCGCTGACGCTGGACCTCGGGATGCTCTTCGACACCAGCGAGAGCATGATCAAGGAGATGCGCTTCGCCCAGGAGGCGGCGTCGCGCTTCCTGGAGTCGATCCCGCGGGCGAGGGACCTGCTCACCGTCTTCTTCGATCAGGACATCCGGGTCTCGCGCTACGACAGCGAGCACCAACAGGGCCTCATGGCGCGCATCTTCGAGTCCAAGGGCGGCGGGAACACGGCCCTGTACGACGCCATCACCGTCTACATCTCGCGGGTGACGGATACCTCCGGGCGCAAGATCCTGGTGCTCTTCACCGACGGTGAGGAGAACACGAGCGCCACGAGCCTGCAGGAGCTCCTGGCGCTGGTCAGGTCGAGCACCGTCACCATCTACCCGATCGCGTTCACGGGCCACTACGCCATCGGGAGCAACCGCGGGCTCTCGGCCCGGAGCTTCCTGCAGAACCTCGCCGACCTCTCGGGCGGCCGGGTCTTCACGCCGCGCACGTCCCGCGACCTCCCGGGGATCTACGAGAAGATCCTGGCCGAGCTCAAGGCCCAGTACGTCATCGGCTACGTGTCGGACAACGCCGACCGCGACGGCGGCTACCGGAAGCTCAGGGTGGAGGTGAAGCGCGAGGGCCTGAAGGTGCGGGCGCGGCAGGGCTACACCGCGCCCCGGGACTAGGGGCGCCGTCGGCCCTTCCAGGCGAGAGCGACGGCCGTCTGCGCCGCGCCCAGCGTCCATCCCGCCGCGACGTCGGTCGGCCAGTGCACGCCCAGGTACAGGCGCCCGACGCCGACGAACACGGCCAGCAGGACCGCCGCTGCCCACAGCCAGGGAGCGAGGCGCGGTCGGGCGCGGGACAGGCTCCACGCCAGGAGCGGATAGAACGTCGCGGCGGCGAGCGCGTGCCCGCTCGGGAACGCCGCGCCGCTCGAGGGCAGGAGCGACGGCCAGAGCTCCGGCCGAGGTCGCGCCACGATCGCCTTGATCCCTTCTTGGAGCACGAACGTGGCCGCGCCCAGCGCCAGCCACCGCCAGGCCGCCTCGCGCTCGCCCCGACGGCGGTGCCAGAGGGCTGCCGTCACGACGAGAATCGCGCAGAACGGCAGGGTTCCCATCGCGTGCGACACGAAGAATGCAACGTCCAGCGCGGGGCTCGAATGCTCGTGGATCCAGAGGAGGAGGCGCTCTTCCACGCGCTCCAGGATCTCACGGGCCGGCGTCCTCAGCGCCTGGCGAGCTCCTCGAGCTTGCGCTCCAGCTGGCGGACGCGCTTGAGCAGCTCCGGCAGCTTCGCGAACAGGGCGCTCGCCTTGAGCCAGGCGCGGTTGTCGATCGCGGGGTAGCCCGACACCACCGCCCCGGAAGGGACGTCGCCCGGGATGCCGGTCTGCGCCGTGGCGACGGCGCCGTCCCCGATCTTCAGGTGCCCCGCCACTCCGACCTGGCCCGCGAGCGTGACGCGGCTCCCGATGTGGGAGCTGCCGGCGATCCCGACCTGGCCGGCGAGCACGGTGTCCTCGCCGATCGTGACGGAGTGCCCCACCTGGACCAGGTTGTCGATCTTCGTGCCCCGTGCGATGCGGGTCTCGGCCAGGGCGGCGCGGTCGATGGCCGTCAGCGCGCCGACCTCCACGTCGTCCTCGATCACGACGATCCCGCGCTGCGGGATCTTCTCGTAACGCCCGGCGTCGTCCCTGGCGAAGCCGAAGCCGTCGCTCCCGATGACCGCTCCGTTCTGCACGACGACGCGGTCGCCCAGCCGGCAGCCCTCGCGGACCTGGACGGCCGAATGGAGCCGGCAGTCCACGCCGATCCGGACGTCGGGATACACGACGACGTGCGGGTGGATCACGGTGCGCGCGCCGATCCGCGCGCCGGGCCCGATCACGGCCAGCGCGCCCACGTGGACCCCGTGGCCGAGGATCGCCGTGGGATCGACGCGGGCCGACGGGTCCACGCCCGCCGCCGGGCGCGCCTCCGGATGCAGCAGCGCGACGGCGCGGGCGAACGCGAGGTAGGGGTTGCTCGTGAGCAGCGCCGGGATCGCGCTGGGAGTTTCCGGGTGGACGATCACCGCCGATGCGCGGCTCCCGGCCAGGTGTGCCGCGTACTTCGGGTTCGCCACGAACGTGAGGTCGCCCGGGCCGGCGCTCTCGATGCCGGCCACCTGGCGGATCTCGACGGCGCCGTCGCCGCGCAGGGTGCAGCCGAGGCGCTCGGCGATCTCCCGGAGATTCAAGGGATGGGGATCGCCGTCTGGGCCCTCTTGGGCGTCTCCCCGGCGTTCACCGAGCCGTTGACCTCGGCGCCCTCCCGAACGGAGAGGGTCTGGGCGTCGAGGGTGCCCGTGATCTTCGCCTTCTCGAGCAGGAGCAGCCTCTGGACCTTGATCTCGCCGCTGAACTCGCCGGCGATCTCCGCCGAGTCGGCGACGACCTTGGCCTCCACTCGCGCGCCCTCGCCCACGTGGAGGCGGCCCTTCAACTGGATCTCGCCGGTGAAGCGCCCGAGGATGCGCGCCTCCTTGCCCTGGAGCTTGCCCTCGACCGCGGCGTCCGCGTCGATCAGCGTGTTCTTGTCCGCCTCCATCGGCCCTCCGTCGCGCGATTCTAGCAGCGGAGACGCATGCGCCGCGACCGCTGGGGGTCCCTCAGGGCGGTAACGCCCACCGGCGACTCCCCCTGTCGCCGGCCCGACGTCTGCGCCTTCACCTCGCCCGGCAGCCGGGTCGTGCGCATCTGCGGCGACCGCTTCCGGGGGCTAGACGACCCCGCTCTCTCGGAGGCGCCCCACGTCCTCGGGCGTCAGCCCCAGCTCCGCGAGCACCTCGTCCGTGTGCTCGCCGGGCATGGGTGGCGGGCGGCGCGCGCTGCGCGACGCGCCGTCGAGGTGGATCGGGCTGCCGACGAAACGACCGGGGCCGATGCGCGGATGGTCGACCTCGACGAGGAGCCCGCGCGCCGCGACCTGCTCGCTGTCGAGCGCCTCCCCGACCGTCCGCACCCGACCGCAGGGGATGGAGGCCTTCTCCCAGGTGCTGAGCCAATCCGCCGCGCGGCGCGTGCGGAGGATCGGAGCCAGCGTCGCTCTCAGGAGCGCGTAGTTCCCGACCCGGTCGGCGTTGGTGCGGTAGCGCGGGTCGCTTGCGATGTCGTCCCGGCCGATGGAGCGGCAGAACGCGCGCCACAGCGACTCGCTGCCGATCCCGACGATGACGGGGCCGTCCGAGGCCTCGAAGGCCTCGTAGGGAGCCAGGTTGGGATGTCGGTTGCCGAGGCGCTGCGGCACGGCGCCGGCCAGCAGGTAGGACGAGGCGTGGTAGGTGAGGACGGCGAGGGCGCTCTCGAGGAGCGACACGTCGACGCGCCCGCCGCGGCCGTCCCTCCCGCGCCGCACGAGCGCGAGCAGGATCGCCTGGAAGGCGGTCATGCCGGCCAGCGTGTCGACCACCGAGGCGCCGACCTTGTAGGGCGGTCCGTCGGGCGCGCCGGTGATGCTCATGAGGCCGGTCTCGCCCTGCAAGACGGCGTCGTATCCCGGCCGGCCTCCCCACGGACCGTCGGGCCCGTATCCGGAGATGGACGCGTACACGAGACGCGGGTTGCGGGCCTTGACGGCCTCGAACGAGAAGCCCATGCGCTCGAGGGTGCCGGGCCGGAAGTTCTCGACGAGGACGTCCGCCCGCTCGATCAGGCGCCACAGGATGGCGCGTCCTTCGGGCTGCTTGAGGTTCAGGGCCAGGCTCCGCTTGCCGCGGTTGATCGAGAGGAAGTAGCAGCTCTCGCCCTCGACGAACGGAGGTCCCCAGCCGCGGGTGTCGTCGCCCTTGCCGGGCTCCTCGATCTTGACGACGTCGGCGCCGGCGTCGGCCAGCGCCTGCGTGCAATACGGCCCGGCCAGGATGCGCGTGAGGTCGACGACGCGGATGCCGGAGAGGGGATCCATGCTAGCTCCCGCGCGTGGCTCCGGTGATGACGGCGATCTGTCCTTCGAGCGGCTTCATCGGCGGCCTCCTCCGTCGGCGTGTCTCGGGCGCCGGCCAGGAGACTACAACGCCCGAGGCGCGCGGGTGAGCGGCGGGATATGATGGCGGGATGCCCGAGCGGCGCGCGGAGCTGCTGACACGCCGCCAGATGGAGGAGGCGCGACTCGCCCCTGCCAAGCTCGACAGCCCCTTCGAGCTCACGAGCGACTTCGAGCCGAAGGGGGACCAGCCGCAGGCCATCGCCGAGCTGGTGAGGGGCCTCCAGCAGGGCGAGAAGCACCAGGTCCTGCTCGGCGTCACGGGTTCGGGCAAGACCTACACGATCGCGTCGATGCTCGAGCGGGTGAACCGGCCGGCCCTGGTCCTGGCCCACAACAAGACCCTGGCCGCGCAGCTCTACCAGGAGTTCAAGGCCTTCTTTCCGAGGAACGCCGTCGAGTACTTCGTGTCGTACTACGACTACTACCAGCCTGAAGCGTACGTGCCGCAGTCCGACACCTACATCGAGAAGGAAGCCACCATCAACGACGAGATCGATCGCATGCGGCTGTCGGCGACGCGCAGCCTCTTCGAGCGGCGCGACGTCGTGATCGTGGCGTCGGTCTCGTGCATCTACGGCCTCGGCTCGCCCGAGGCCTACTACGGGATGCTGCTGTTCGTGCGCCAGGGCGACAGCCTCGACCGCCGCGACCTGCTCGCGAAGCTGGTCGAGGCCCGCTACGACCGCAACGACATGGACCTGCGGCGGGGCACGTTCCGGGTGCGGGGCGACGTGGTGGAGATCGTGCCGGCCTACGAGGAGACCGGCATCCGCATCGAGCTGTTCGGAGACGAGGTGGACCAGATCGCGTCGTTCGACCCGCTGACGGGCAAGACCATCGAGCGCCTGGCCCAGGTCGCCATCTACCCCTCCAGCCACTACGTGACGCCGCGGCCTCGCCTGGAGGACGCCTTCCGCACGATCGAGGCCGAGCTCATCGAGAGGAAGGCCGAGCTGGAGCGCGAGGGCAAGCTCCTCGAGGCCCAGCGCCTCTACCAGCGCACGATGTTCGACCTCGAGATGCTCCGCGAGGTCGGCCACTGCCACGGGATCGAGAACTACTCGCGCCACCTCTCCGGGCGCAGGCCGGGCGAGCCGCCCCCGACGCTGCTCGACTACCTGCCCAAGGACTGCATCGTGGTGGTGGACGAGTGCCACCAGTCGATCCCGCAGGTGCGCGGGATGTACCACGGCGACCGGCAGCGGAAGTCCACGCTGGCCGAGTACGGGTTCCGGTTGCCGTCGGCCCTCGACAACCGTCCGCTCAACTTCGAGGAGTTCGAGGAGCGCCTCGGGCAGGTCGTCTACGTCTCGGCGACGCCGGGCCCTTACGAGCTGGGGAAGACGCAGGGCGTGTTCGTGGAGCAGGTGATCCGGCCGACCGGCCTCATGGACCCCGAGGTCCACGTGCGGCCGGTGCAGGGCCAGGTCGACGACCTGCTGGCCGAGATCCGCGCCCGCGCCGAGCGCGGCGAGCGAGTGCTGGTGACCACGCTCACGAAGCGCATGGCCGAGGACCTGACCGAGTACTACCACGACCTCGGCGTGCGCGTGCGCTACCTGCACTCGGACATCGAGACGCTCGAGCGCATGCGCATCCTGCGAGACCTGCGCAAGGGCGAGTTCGACGTGCTGGTGGGCATCAACCTGCTGCGCGAGGGGCTCGACCTGCCCGAGGTGTCCCTCGTCGCGATCCTCGACGCCGACAAGGAGGGCTTCCTGCGTTCCTCCGGCTCGCTGATCCAGACGATCGGCCGCGCCGCCCGACACGTGGCGGGCACCGCGATCCTCTACGCGGACCACGACACGGACTCGATGAAGGCGGCCCTCGACGAGACCCGCCGGCGCCGCGCGATCCAGAAGGCCTACAACGACGAGCACGGCATCACGCCGGAGAGCATCCGCAAGAACATCGGCGAGATCCTGGCCTCGGTGTACGAGAAGGACTACGTCGCGGTCCCCGAGGTGGAGGAGGGCGCGGTCGAGCGCTTCCGGACCGTCGAGGACATCGACCGCGAGATCAAGGCGCTCGAGAAGCAGATGCGGGAGGCCGCCAGGGCCCTGGAGTTCGAGCGGGCCGCAGAGATCCGCGACCGCATCAAGCGCCTGCGGGAGCGGGAGTTCGGGCTCAAGTAGCATGCTTGCAGCGGCCGGCGCGCGCCGCGCCCTGGTGGGCGGCGTCGCTCTGGCGCTGGCCTCCGGCCTTGGCACGCTGCTGGCCCTGGAGGCGGCGTGTCGCGTGCGCAGCCGCCTTGCCGGCCGGCCGGAACCCGACGCCGCCCCGAGGCGACCATCGGCGCTGGAGCGCGGTCGGGCGGCGGGCCTCGGCGACATCGTCAGGACCAGCCGCAACCCGGACATCGTCTACGAGCTGCGGCCGGGGCTCGACGTGACCTTCCTCGGCCGGCGCTTGTCCACGAGCGCGGCCGGCTTTCGCGACCGGGAGTACCAGCCCGCGAAGCCGCCGGGTGTCCACCGCATCCTGGGGCTGGGAGACTCCGTGATGTTCGGGTGGGGCGTCGCCGACGGCGAGGACTACCTCTCGCGCGTCGAGGAGCGCCTCGCCGAGGAGCAACCCCTGGAGCGCTGGCAGGTCATCAACATGGCCGTGCCCGGATACAACGCCGTGATGGAGGTCGAGACGCTCCACGAAAGGGGGCTTGCCTATGGCCCCGACCTGGTGATCGTCGGCTTCTGCGGCAACGACATGAGGCTGCCGAACTTCCTGCGGGCCCCGGAGGACTTCCTGGCCCTCGACCGCTCGTATCTCTTCGACTTCGTGCGCAGCCGCCTCGGTGGCGCGGACCTCGAGGACTCCGACGCGTCCCTCGCTCCCCTCACGATCCGGGGCCCCGATCGGGACATGGTGCCGCCGCGCTACGCCCACATGGTCGGCCTGGCGGCCTACGAGCGCTCCATGCAACGGCTTCGCGAGACGAAGCAGCGCGAGGGGTTCGAGGTCGTCGTGCTCTTCTACCCGGGGCCAGCCAAGGGCGTCGCCCCGATCGTCCGGCGGCTCGGCTTCCGTGTGTTGAGCCTGGCGACGCGCGTCCGGAGCTTCCTTCGCGAGCAGGGGGGGAGGGAAGCCGGCTACGCGAAGCTGCGGCTGTCTTCCCGCGACCCGCATCCCTCGCCTGTCGGGCACCGCCTGATCGCCGACGGGCTGGTTGCCTATCTGGACGAATCGGGGCTGCGGGCGCGCCTTGCGGCGCGGGGCGGGCCCGGGGAACATAGGCGACCATGAAAGCTGCCCTGGACAAGACGCTCGGCATGGACCGACGCATCACCCGCCGCGACTTCCTGAACGGCTCGGCGCTCGCGATCGGCGCGAGCCTGATCGGGCCGCGCTGGCTCCACGCCCTGGAGTCCGAGCCCTACCCGCCGGCGCTCACCGGCTTGCGGGGTAGCCACGAAGGCTCCTGGGAGGCGGCCCACGCCCTGCGGGACGGCAGCTTCTGGGGCACGGCGGGCCGGGCGCGGGACACCGGCGAGAGCTACGACCTCGTGGTGGTGGGCGCCGGCATCTCGGGCCTCGCCGCGGCGCACTACTACCGCAAGGCTGCCGGCGAGAAGGCCCGCATCCTCGTCCTCGACAACCACGACGACTTCGGCGGCCACGCCCGCCGCAACGAGTTCACCACGGGAGGCCGGCTCCTGCTCGGCTACGGAGGCACGTTCTCGATCGACAGCCCGGCCCCGTACAGCGCCGTGGCCAAGGCCTTGATCGACGAGCTGGGCATCGACGTCTCGCGCTTCGAGAAGGTGGTGGACTGGAGCGTGTACCGTTCCCGCGGCCTCCGGCCGGCGATGTTCTTCGACAAGGAGAGCTTCGGTGCGGACAGGCTCGTGAAGGAGCCGTCGGGGCGCGGGCGACGCGGCGACGAGACGACCGACTATTTCCCGGAGGAGTTGAAGCGGTTCCTGTCCGAAGCCCCGCTGTCCGAGGTGGTCAGACGAGATCTGCTGCGCCTGCACCTGGAGCCCAGGGACTACCTGCCGGGCCTGACCGCGGACCAGAAGAAGGCGCGCCTCGCGCGCATGAGCTACGCGGCGTTCCTCGTCGACGTCGCCTCCTGCTCCCCCGGGGTCGTGCCGTTCTTCCAGTCGCGCCCCCACGGCCTGTACGGGGTCGGGATCGACGCGGTGCCCGCCCAGGACGCGTGGGGACTCGGGCTCCCCGGCTTCGACGGGCTCGGCCTCGGCTCGGATCCCGGACCGGGCATGGGCCGCGACGCCATCCGCAGCGAGGAGGCGGAGCGCTACTTCTTCCACTTCCCGGATGGCAACGCCACGGTCGCGCGCCTCCTGGTGCGGCGCCTGGTGCCGGCGGCGATTCCCGGGGGCAGCGCCGACGACGTGGTCCTCGCGCGGGCCCGCTACGCGGCGCTCGACGAGGCCGGCGCTCCCGGGCGCATCCGCCTCGGCAGCACCGCGGTCAAGGTGGCCCATCCCGGAGGCGTGGCCTCTGCCCGCGAGGTGGAGGTCACCTACGTGCGGGGAGGCCGGCTGGAGACCGTGCGCGCTGCACACTGCGTCCTCGCGTGCTGGAACTCGATGATCCCCCACCTCTGCGCCGAGCTGCCTGAGGATCAGCGGCAGGCGCTGGCGCAGGCTGCCAAGGTCCCGCTCCTGTACACGAACGTCGCCGTGCGCGACTGGAAGCCGTGGGTGACGCTCGGCGTGTCGCGAATCTCGGCGCCCGGGGGCTACCACACGAGCGTGGGCCTCGACATGCCGGTCAGCGTCGGCGGCTACGCCTGCCCGCGCTCGCCGGAGGAGCCCATCGTCCTGCACCTGAGCAAGACGCCTTGCAGCCCCGGCCTTCCGGCCCGTGAGCAGCACCGGGTGGGCCGGATCGAGCTCCTGAGCACCCCGTTCGAGCGTTACGAGCGGGAGATCCGGGCGCAGCTCGCACGCCTGCTCGGACCCGGCGGCTTCGATCCCGCCTGCGACATCGAGGCGATCACCGTGAACCGCTGGCCGCACGGCTACGCCTACCAGTACAACTCGCTCTTCGACCCGTTCTGGCTCGAAGGCGGCGAGCAGCCCTGCGTGCGGGCGCGGCGCCCGTTCGGCCGCATCGCCATCGCCAACGCCGACGCCGACGCCTACTCGTACACCGACGCCGCGATCGACCAGGCGTACCGCGCCGTGGGGGAGCTGATCGGCCGCGCCTAGAGCTTCCGGACGAGGGTGAGGCCGTCCGCCACCGGCAGCATCACCGACTCGACGCGCGCATCCGAGGCGACGAAGTCGTTGAAGGCGCGGATCGCCCGCGTGTCCCGGTCGCGCTTCCGCTTCCGGATGACGTCGCCGCTCCAGAGCACGTTGTCCACGCCGATCAGGCCCCCGGGGCGCAGGCGCTTCAGGATCTCCTCGTAGTAAGTGAGGTAGCGGACCTTGTCGGCATCGATGAAGCCGAAGTCGAACGCAGGGGCTTCCGGCAGCGCGCGCAGCGTCTCCTCGGCGGGACCCAGCCGCAGCTCGATCCGGTCCGCGACACCCGCGCGCTCCCAGTGGCGCCGGCCGATCGCGGTCCACTCGTCGCTGACGTCGCAGCACAGGAGGCGCCCGCCCTCCGCAAGGCCGCGGGCGATGCACAGCGCGCTCATGCCGGTGAACGTCCCGACCTCGACGGCCCGACGCGCGCCGATCGCCGCCACCAGGAGGCGCAGCAGCGAGCCCTGGTCGGGGGAGATCTGCATCACCGCATGGGATCCGAGCCGGGCCGTCTCCGCCTGGAGGTCCTGCATGACTTCGTCGTCGGGCGTCCGGTGCTCGCGCAGGTACGAGTACAGGGCCGCGTCGAGAGCCGTGAACTTCGCCGCGGGCAACGGGCGAGCCTCAGCCACGAAACGCCTGCTCGAGGTCCGCGAGGAGATCGTGGGGATCCTCGAGGCCCACGCAGAAGCGGATCAGCCGGCCGCCGTACGCGCGGGCGTTGGGAACCTCCGCCAGATCGGGCATGACCGCCAGGCTCGCCACGCCTCCCCAGCTGTATCCCATTTGGAAGAGCCCGAGGCGGTCCATCCGCTCCTGGAGGTCGCGCTGCTCCAACGGAGCTCGAAAGACCACGGAGAACAGGCCCGACGAGCCGGTGAAGTCGCGTTTCCAGACCTCGTGCCCCGGGCAGGACGGGAGGGCCGGATGGAGCACGGCTTCGACGTCGGGCCGCGCGGCGAACCACGACGCCACCTCGAGGGCGGAGCGCTCGACGGCCTGGAGCCGAACCTGGAGCGTGAGCAGGCCGCGGAGCGCCAGCGAGCAGTCGTCCGGCGAGGCGACGAGGCTCAGGTGCTGGTGCACGGCCCCCAGGCGCCGATACAGCGCCTCGTCGCGAACCGCGGCCGACCCGAGCAGCACGTCGCTGTGCCCGCCGACGTACTTCGTGAGCGCCTGCACCGAGATGTCCGCGCCGTGACCGAAGGCGTCGAACAGGACGCCAGCCGCCCAGGTGTTGTCCAGGGCCACCAGCACGCCGCGCTCGTGCGCGGCCGCGGCGATGGCAGGAACGTCCTGGACCTCCATCGTGATGGAGCCTGGGCTCTCGCACCAGACGAGCCGGGTGTTCGGCTTGATGCGGGCGGCGATGCCCGCGCCTTCGAGGGGCCCGTAGTACTCGATCTCCACGCCGCAGCGGCGGAGCACCTGGTCCGCGAACGCGCGGCTGGGCCCGTAGACGCTCTCGGGCACGAGCACGTGATCGCCGGCGCTCAGGCACGTGAGGTACACGAGCACGAGGGCGGCCTGGCCGCTGGGCGTGACGAAACAGCGAAGGGCTCCCTCGAGCTCCGCGAGGCGCGCCGCGAGCTCGAGGGTGGTCGGTGTGCCGTAGGCGCCGTACGTGTAGGGCCTCTCGTCGTGGTTCCAGGTGTCCAGGATCTCCGAGGCGCGCGGGAACAGCGTCGTCGAGCCCCGGAACACCGGCGTGGCGAGGGAGCGGAAGCCCTCCGGCGCGGCGGCGCCGGGATGGATGAGCCTCGTCCGCCAGCCCGTGCCCATCGCCTAGCGCCTGACCGCGATCGCCTGGACCTCGAAGCGGGCGCCGAACAGCAGCTTGCCGGAGCCGATGAAGGCGCGGGCCGGCAGCTCCTTCTTGAAGAAGGTGCGGTAGACCTCGTTGAACTTGGCGTAGTGCTCGACGTCGGAGCAGAAGACCTGGACGACGACGAGGTCCTCCATCGACATGCCGGCGGCCTCGAGGGTCTTCTGGACGTCGCCGAGCACGATCCTGGCCTCCTGCTCCGCCTCGGCGGGCACCTTGCGCTCGGCGTCGAGGCCGATCTTCCCCGAGAGGTAGAGCGTGTCTCCGACGAGCACGGCGTCGCTGAAGGGGCGCGGGTCCGCGCTCGTCTGCGGCGCGATGTAGCGGCGCGACGGGGCAGCGGCGCCCGCCCCCAGCAGGGCTCCCAGTGACAACAGTGCGACGGTCCTCGTCATCGTGTGCCTCCCTTCCTCAGGTTGCGGCCGCGACGTGCTCGCGGGCGCGGTCGATGGCCCGTTCGAACGACTCGAAGATGCGCAGCCGCCCCTTGCGGTTGCGCCAGCCCGCCCGGGCGAAGGCCCGCAGCGGCTGGCCGCCGACGCCGGCCAGGATCACCTTGACGCCGTCCCGGTTGAGGCGCGCGATCGCCGACTCGAGCGCCACGAGCCCCGTCGCGTCGATCGCCGGGACGGCGACCATGTCGAGGATCACGACCTTCACGCCGCTCTCGACGGTCTCGAGGGCGCCCATCGCCTTCTGCGCCGCGCCGAAGAACAAGGGGCCGTTGATCTCGTAGAGCACCGCGCCCCGGGGCAGGGGCTCGCGCAGGTCGCGGTGCGTCGCGCCGGCCAGCCGCACGCCCGAGACCTCAGCCATGCGCCGCATGAACAGCACGGCGGAGAGCAGGATGCCGACGGTGACCGACACGACCATGTCGAAGATCACCGTCAGGAAGAAGCACAGCAGCAGCACGGCGATGTCGCTGCGGGGAGCGGTCCGCACGATCCTCGCGAAGTGGGGGATCTCCGCCATGTTCCAGGCGACGAACAGGAGCAGCGCCGACAGGGCCGCCATCGGCAGGTGCGACAGCACCGGCGCCAGGAGCAGGATCGCGGCGAGCACGGCGACGGCGTGGACGACGGCGGCGACCGGGGTGCGCGCTCCGGAGCGGACGCTCGTGGCGGTGCGCGCGATGGCGCCGGTGGCCGCCACGCCGCCGAAGAACGGCACCACCACGTTGCCGATCCCCTGGGCGACGAGCTCGGCGTCGGGGTCGTGCTTCCCGCCCGTCATGCCGTCCGCGACCACGGCCGAGAGCAGCGACTCGATCGCGCCCAGCATGGCGATGGCGAAGGCCGAGGGCAGCAGGTCGCGGATCAGGGCGAAGGAGAGCCGCACCGGCTCGCCGTCGGCTCCGGGCAGGTCCCAGGGGAGCACCAGCTCCGGAAGGCGCTGCGGGATGCCGCCCGCGAAGCGGCTGGCGATCGTCGCGGCGTCGTAGCCCGCCCGCTGCAGTCCCAGGGCGACGACGGCTCCCGCCAGGAGCGCCACGAGGGGCGCGGGCACGCGGCGCGTGAGGCGCTGCCAGGCGGCCAGCACGAGGAGCGTCGCGGCGCCGACGGCCACGTCCGCGACGTGCGTCGTGGAGAGGGAGCCGGCCAGGACCCCCACCTTGTCGAGGTAGTGCTCGGGCATCGGGCCGGTCGAGAGCCCGAGCAGGTCCTTGACCTGGAGCGTGGCGATCACCACGGCGATCCCCGAGGTGAACCCGGTGGTCACCGGGTGGGGAACGAACTCGATGAACTGTCCCGCGCCGATGGCGCCCAGGGCGACCAGCATCGCCCCGGCCAGGAGCGTCGCCAGCAGCAGGCCGCCGAGGCCGGCCCGCGAGGCGATCGGCGCCAGGATCACGACGAAGGCTGCGGTCGGTCCGGACACCTGGACCCGCGAGCCGCCGAGCAGGGGAATCACGAGGCCCGCCACGATCGCCGTGTAGAGCCCGTGCTGCGGCGCCACGCCCGACGCGATGGCGAGGGCCATCGAGAGCGGCAGGGCCACGACGCCGACGACGGCGCCCGCCAGCACGTCCGCCCGCAGCTCGGCGCGCCCGTAGCCCTCCGCCAGCGACTCGCGGAGCGCGCTGGCCAGCCGCAGGGCCATCAGCGCTTCGCGCTTCCCTGCTTCGCGACCGCCTCGGCGCCCTTCCTCGCGGCCTCGGGATCGAGGTAGTAGTGGCGGATCGGCGTGAGCTCCGCGTCCAGCTCGTAGACGAGCGGCATGCCGGTGGGGATGTTGAGCTCGACGATCTCGTCCTCGGGGACGGCGTCGAGGAACTTCACGAGCGCCCGCAGGCTGTTGCCGTGCGCGGCGATGAGCACCCGGCTGCCCGAGCGCACCTCGGGGGCGATCACGTCGTGCCAGTAGGGCAGGAACCGGGCCACGGTCTCCTTGAGGGACTCGGTCAGCGGAAGGTCGGCCCGGGACAGGGCCGCGTAGCGGCGGTCGTGGCCCGGGAAGCGCGGATCCTCGGGGGTCAGTGCGGGCGGGGGAGTCGAGTACGAACGGCGCCAGACCTTGACCTGGGCCTCGCCGAACTTGGCCGCGGTCTCGGCCTTGTCGAGCCCCTGGAGGTCTCCGTAGTGCCGCTCGTTCAGGCGCCATGAGCGGTGCACCGGGATCCACATCAGGTCCATCTCGTCGAGCACGATCCAGAGCGTGCGGATCGAGCGCTTGAGGACCGAGGTATAGGCGATGTCGAACGCGTAGCCACCCTCCCTCAGCAGCCGCGCTCCCTCGATGGCCTCGCGCCGGCCCTTCTCGGTGAGGTCGACGTCGGTCCAGCCCGTGAAGCGGTTCTCCAGGTTCCACTGGCTCTCGCCGTGGCGCAGCAGGACCAGCTTGTGCATGCGAGCACCCTCCGAGGGCCGGTAGTATATTCCCGGCGCGATGAGCGCGTCGTTCACCCTCGACGAGGCCTTCGCCCATTGCGAAGAGCGCGCCCGCGGCCACTACGAGAACTTCCCGGTCGGGCTGTTCGTGCCGAAGCCGAAGCGCCGTTACGTCCACGCCCTCTATGCCTTCATGCGGGTGGCCGACGATTTCGCCGACGAGGCGATCTACGAGGGCGTGCGCCGGAGGAAGCTCGACGAGTGGGAGGCGCGCCTGCACGCGGCCTACGACGGCCGCGCCGAGGGGCCCATCTTCATGGCGCTCGCCGAGACCGTGCAGCGCCTCCAGATCCCCAAGCAGCCGCTGCTGGACCTGCTGTCGGCCTTCAAGCAGGACACGGAGAAGGACCGCTACGAGACCTGGGACGAGCTCCTCGACTACTGCCGGAGGTCGGCGGATCCGGTCGGCAGGCTCGTCCTCGCCGTGTTCGAGCAGCGCGACCCCGAGCTGCCGCCCCTCTCGGACGCGGTCTGCACCGCGCTCCAGCTCGCGAACCACTGGCAGGACCTCGCCGTCGACCTGAAGAAGGACCGCATCTACGTCCCTCGCGAGCTGCTCGCCTCCCACGGGGTGCCCGAGTGGGACCTGAACGCGGGCCGCCTCACCGACGGCTTCCGGGCGCTGATGAGGGAGCTGATCTCGCGCACGCGCCCGCTGTTCGAGCGCGGCCGGCCCCTGTGCGACCGGGTCTCGCGCGAGCTCCGCTTCGAGATGCGCCTCACCTGGCTCGGCGGAAGCGGCATCCTCGACGGCATCGAGCGCGCCGGGTACGACGTCTTCCGGCGCCGGCCTCACTACGGCCTCGCGGGCAAGCTGGGCCTGGCGTGGCGGGCCTGGCGCTGGAAAGGTATCCTCACGCGCGGATGAGCCCGTCCCTTCCGCTGATCGCCCTCGCCACGCTCGTCTTCCTCTGGCTGGGGTACAGGCTGTACGGCGGGCTGCTCGCGCGGCAGTACGGCCTCGACGACGCGAGGCCGACGCCCGCGGTCGCCGTGAACGACGGCGTCGACTTCGTCCCGACGCGCCCCTTCTACCTGCTCGGGCAGCACCTGAGCGCGATCGCGGCGGCTGGGCCCATCGCGGGCCCGATCCTCGCCTGCCAGGCCTTCGGCTGGCTCCCGTGCCTGCTCTGGATCGGCGTGGGCGTGGTCTTCGTGGGCGCCGTCCACGACTTCTCCAGCCTCGTCGCCTCCGTCCGCCACGGCGGGCGCTCGGTCGCCGAGATCGTGCGTCTCGAGATGGGGCGCAAGGCCTGGGTCGCGATGATGGCCTTCATCTGGATCGCGCTGGTGTACGTGGTCCTGGCGTTCACCGACATCACGGCCGCGACGTTCGTGGGAAGGACGGAGGAGCTCCAGGGCCTCGGCGTCCGCTTCAACCCAGGCGGAGCGGTGGCGATGGCCTCGACTCTCTACCTGGTCCTGTCCATCGCGATGGGGCTCGTCGAGAGGCATCTCAAGCCGCCGCTGTGGCTCTCGACAGCGGTCTTCGTCCCGGGCACGCTGCTCATGGTCTGGCTGGGCACGCAGCTCTCCACCGTGCTCGTGCTCCCAGGGCGGACCTGGGCGCTGCTGATCCTGGCGTATTGCTTCGCGGCGTCGCTCACGCCGGTGTGGGCGCTCCTGCAGCCGCGCGGCTACCTGGGAGGCTTCGTTCTGTACATGGCGCTCGCCGTGGGCACGATCGGCATCTTCTTCGGAGGCTTCCCGATCCAGCAGGAGGCGTTCAAGACCTGGCAGGCGCCGGGGCTCACCGGAACCCTGTTCCCCTTCCTCTTCGTGACGATCGCGTGCGGCGCGTGCTCGGGCTTCCACGGGCTCGTGTGCTCCGGCACGACCTCGAAGCAGATCGCCCGGGAGTCCCACTGCCGGCCGGTCGGATACGGCAGCATGCTGCTCGAGGCCTTCGTCGCCCTGATCGCGCTCAGCACCGTGATGATCGCGTCGTCGGCCGAGCTCCAGGGCAAGGCCCCCGGGGCCGTCTACGGCGCGGGCTTCGGGCGCTACCTCGCGGTGCTCATCGGCGAGCAGCACCTGCTCTTCGCGACCACCTTCGGCGCGATGGCCTTCTCGACGTTCGTCTTCGACACCCTCGATGTTTCGACCCGGCTCGGCCGCTACATCCTCCAGGAGCTCTTCTCGTGGGGCGACCGGAGGGGCGCGCTCCTCGCCACGGGCATCACCACGGCCGTGCCGCTCGCGATACTCCTGCTCGCCGGCGAGGAGTCCTACCGCGCCTTCTGGACGCTGTTCGGGACCTCGAACCAGCTCCTGGCGGCCCTCACGCTGCTCGCGCTCTCGGTGTGGCTGCACCGCAAAGGCAAGCCGGCGTTCTTCACGCTGCTGCCCATGGGCTTCGTCGCGCTCACCACGCTCTGGTCGCTGGCGGTGCAGGCCGGCGCGGCGCTCCGCGGCGCCGGGACGGCCACGAGCGTCACCAACGGCGTCGTCTCCGCCGCCCTGCTCGGGCTCGCCCTGGTGCTCATGGGCGAGGCCGCGCGAAGCT
This sequence comes from Vicinamibacteria bacterium, assembly GCA_035691285.1. Lineage (GTDB taxonomy): Bacteria > Acidobacteriota > Vicinamibacteria > Fen-336 > Fen-336 > DATFEN01. Next base: position 24,331 of record DASSJI010000097.1, read on the forward strand.
GGCGCCGGGCGTCCGCGTCCGTGGCCTGAGAGGCGTGGAGACCGCCTCCGCACGCCTCACGCGGAAGAGCGGCACGAGCTTCTACTACGCGTTCCGCATCCTGCCCGAGGAGAAGCGCCGCGCGATCTTCGCCCTCTACTCTTTCTGCCGGATTGTCGACGACTGCGTCGACGAGGATGGCGGCGGCGGCGAGGCGGGACTGCGCTACTGGCTCGAGGAAGTGGACCGGGGCTATCACGGCCGCGCCGAGACCCCCGTGGGTCGGGATCTGGCCTGGGCCGTGGCGCGCTTCCCGATCCCGCGGGCGCTCTTCGAGGAGATCGTGGCCGGTTGTCGGATGGACCTCACGCACCGGCGCTATCCAACCTTCGAGGATCTTCGCGTCTACTGCTCGCGGGTCGCCTCGGCCGTGGGCCTCGCCTCCATCGAGATCTTCGGCTACAAGAGCCCCCTCACGCGGGAGTACGCCCGGGAGCTCGGCCTGGCGCTGCAGCTCACGAACATCCTGCGCGACGTGTCGGTCGACGCATCCAAGGACAGGATCTACCTGCCCCTCGAGGACCTGGCGCGCTTCGGCGTGTCGGAGGACGCGTTCCTGAGCGCGGCACGCGACGGGCACGCGCCTTTGGCGATGCAGGAGCTCCTGGCCTTCCACGCGGCGCGGGCCCGGCGCCATCACGAGCGGGCGGCCGAGCTGCTGCCCGCCGAGGACCGGCGCGCCATGCTGTCCGCGCGCATCATGGGCGCCGTGTACCGCGAGCTCCTCGAGGAGATCGTGAGGCGCCGCATCCCCCTCGCCGTCGGACGCGTGAGGCTGCCGCGCTGGCGCAAGCTGTGGGCGGCCTTCCGGACGGTCGCCGCCGGATGAAGGTTGCAGTCGTCGGAGGCGGCTTCGCCGGGCTCGCCGCGGCCATCGAGCTGCAGGAGCGACGCCACGAGGTGGTGCTGCTCGAGCGACGCGGGGTTCTCGGCGGGCGCGCGACGTCCTTCCGAGACGCCCTCTCCGGAGAGGACGTGGACAACGGCACGCACCTGATGATCGCCGGCTACGAGGCGACCCTCGACCTCGTCCGCCGCTGCGGCGCCGAGGACCTGCTCCTCGCGCAGGACGAGCTCCGCATCGACTACGTCGACGACCGGGGGCCGACGGCGCTCCTGTGTCCCCCCGTGGTCGCACCTCTGCACCTGCTCCTCGGCCTGGTCGGCCTGCGCCTTCCATGGCGCGTGCGTTGCCAGGCGCTGCGCCTGGGACTCGCCGTCCGCTTCGGCTCCCCGCCCCACGGCCTCACCCTCGCCGAGTACCTCGCGCGCTGCGGCCAAGGCGAGGACGCGCGCCGGCTGCTCTGGGACCCGCTCGCCACGGCGATCCTCAACGAGACTCCCGAACGGGCCGCGGCCGTGCTCTTCTACAACGTCTACCGCGAGGCGTTTCTTCGCAGCCACGCGGCGTCGCGCCTCGTCTTCCTGCGCCGCGGCTACGGCGTCCTCCACGAGCGCCTGGGCGGCTACCTCGAGAGCCGCGGGGGCGCAGTCCGCCGCAGGGCGCTGGTCGAGGCGATCGAGATCGAGGCCGGACGCGCCATTGCCGTGAGCTACGCGCAGCGGGCCCGGTCGCGGGAGGCGATCCAGGCGGGGGCGCCGGCCTCGTCGGAGCGCGTGGCCGCCGACGCCGTGATCGCCGCGGTGCCTTGGAGCGCGCTGCCCGCGCTCCTGCCCGAGGGGCTGCGGGGCGCGCCGCCCTTCGCCTCGCTGGCGCGCCTCGCCGGCTCGCCGATCGTGTCGGTGGAGTTGTGGCTCGACCGCGTGGTCGTCGAGCGCCCCATGGTCGGCCTCCGCGACTGCGAGGTGGAGTGGGTCTTCGACAAGGGACGACTCTACGGGCGTCGGGGCGCGCCGCAGCACCTGGCGTTCATCATCAGCGCGGCCAGGCGGAGCCTGGCTCGCGCGAACGCGGATTTGGCAGCGGCGGCCGAAGCGGCGCTGCGCCGCTTCTTTCCCGGAATGGAGGGCGCCGTGGTGACGCGCTCCCACGTCCTGCGCGAGCCCGAGGCGACGTTCGCCTCGGATCCCGAGGCCGAAGCCTCGAGGCCGGCCGCGCGCACGCCCGTCCGCGGCCTCTACCTCGCGGGAGATTGGACCGCGACCGGCCTGCCCGCGACGATCGAGGGCGCGGTGCGCAGCGGCCGCGCCGCGGCGCGCGCCGTCGAGGAGGACCGGCCGTGACGGCCGGCCGGCCGGCGTTCCCGGTGTTGCGGTGGATGGCCCTCGCGTGGCTCGCGATCTACGTGCCGTGCTACGCCTGGGCCTACGGCCCCGCGAACTTCCTGTTCCTCTGCAACCTCGCCGTGTTCCTCGTTGCCGCCGGTCTGTGGCGCGGCGACGCGATGCTCCTGTCGAGCCAGGCGGTGGGCCTCCTGGCGGTGAGCCTCGTTTGGACGGCCGACTTCTCGTCGCGGCTCGCCACGGGCGCCCACTGGATCGGCGGCACGGAGTACATGTGGGACTCGAAATGGCCGGCGTTCGCCCGGGCCCTCTCCCTCTACCACGTGGCCGCGCCCCTCGTGCTGCTGCACGGCCTGCGGCGCCTGGGCTACGACGCGCGCGGCTACCCCCTGCAGTCGGCCCTCGCGGTCGCCGGCGTGCTCCTGGGACGCCTGTTCGGGCCCGACGCGAACATCAACGGCGCCTTCGCCGACCCGATGTTCCGCCGCGTGTGGGGACCGCCACCCATCCACCTGGCCGTGGTCGCCGGCGCGCTGGTGCTCGGGGTGTATCCCCTGACCCACCTCGTGCTGCGGCGCGCGTTCCGGCCGGCGGTCAGCTCCGGGGAAGCGTGAAGGAGAAGACCGCTCCGCGGCCGGCCTCGTTCCGGCAGGCGATCGCGCCGCCGTGCGCCTCGACGGCCAGGCGGCAGAACGCCAGGCCGAGGCCGCTCCCGCGCTGCTTCTGCGGGCCGCGCGCGAACTTCTTGAAGAGCTGGGTTTCCACCTCGGCGGGGACGCCCTCGCCCGTGTCGGCGACCTCGACCTCGACCCGGTCGCCACGGTCGTGGGCGACGACGTGGACCGAGCCTCCGGCCGGCGTGAACTTGATCGCGTTGTCGAGGAGGTTCTGGACGACGCGTTCGACGAGAGCCGGGTCGGCGTGGATCTCGGGCAGCGCGTCGAGCTCGAGGTCGATGCGGACGCCGGCGGCTCGCGCCAGCGGCGCCTGGGCGTCGGCGGCGTCCCGCAGGACCTCCTCGAGTCGAACCATCCGGCGCTCGATGGGCATCTCGCTGGCCTCCAGGCGCCCGATCTGGAGCAGGGAAGTCACGAGCTTGAGCAGTCGCTCCGCGTTGGACCGCACCGTTCGCAGGAGGGGCCTGCGGCCTGTCTCGTCGCGGGCCGCCTCGAGGTACTCGAGGGAGCCCAGGATGGCGGTCAGGGGCGCCCGCAGGTCGTGGACGAGGGCGTGGGTGAGATCGACGCGCGGCTCCCCATCGACCGCGAGCTGCGCCTCCTCGATGCGCCTGCGTTCCTCGAGGTCGCGGATGATGGCCGTGAAGAAGCGCCGCCCGGCGGCGTGACCGGAGGCCAGCGACAGCTCGATCGGGAACTCGCGGCCGCCCCGACGCCGCCCGATCAGCTCCAGGCTCCGGCCGATCGCGCGGGCCTCGCCGGTGGCGAGGAAGCGCGCGAGGCCCCGCCGGTGCGCCTCCTGGAAGCGCTCGGGCATGAGCTCGGTCAGCGGGCGGCCGTGCGCCTCGCCCGGGGCGAAGCCGAACATGCGCTCGGCCGCCGTGTTGAGGTACGTCATGCTCCCCTCGTCGTCGGCCGAGACGATGGCGTCGCGGGCGGTCTCCGCCAGGGCGCGGAAGCGCTCCTCGCGGTCGCGCAGGGCCTGTTCCAGCTCGCGACGCGCGCTGACGTCGCGATAGCTCGCCACCAGGCCGAAGACGCCCGGCGCTTCCAGGCGGTTCACGACCTCTGACTCGATCCAGCGCCACGAGCCGTCGTCGTTTTGCAGGCGGAACTCGGCGCGCAGCGGCCGGCCAGGACGCTCGACGCACTGGGCGAGGAGCGCCCGCGCCGGGGCGACGTCGTCGGGATGCATGCGCTCGAACACGCCGCGGCCCAGGAGCTGTCGCGGCGTCCGGCCGAGCACGCGCCGCGTCGACGGGCTCGCGTAGCGGACGTGGCCGGAGGCGTCGATCACGGCGAGCGCGTCGGCGCCCAGCTCGACGAGCAGCTTGAAGCGCTCCTCGGTGCGCGCCAGGTCGAGCGAGCGCCGGCGCAGCTCCAGCAGCGCCATCGCCTGGCGCGACAGCGCCTCGAGGCCGTCGAGCTCGTGGGGCAGCAGGCTGCGCGGCGTCGAATCGGCCACGCACAGCGTGCCGAGGGCGTAGCCCGCGGGCGTCACCAGGGGCGCGCCGGCGTAGAACCGCACGTGAGGCGCGCCCAGGACGAAGGGGTTCTCGCGGAAGCGCTCGTCCGCCAGCGCGTCGGCCACCACCAGGGGCTTGCGATCCTGGATGGCGTGGCTGCAGAAGGAGGCGTCGCGAGGCGTCTCGCGCACGCCGACGAAGCCGTGGGCCGCCTTGAACCACTGGCGGTCCTGGTCCACGAGGGACAGCAGGGCCATGGGAGTGGAGCAGACACGGGAAGCCAGTCCCGTGAGCTCGTCGAAGGCGGGCTCGGGAGGGGTGTCGAGGACCGCGTAGCGGCGCAGCTCGGCGAGCCGCGCCGCCTCGTCCGACGGTTTCAACGGGCTTCCTGTTCCCCCTAGGGTGCCGGATCGACGCGCCCCGGTCAAGCGCCTCGCGGCGTCAAATGCTCCGCTCGACGTCCGGAAACTTCCGCCACACCGGGATCCCGCAGAAATGCTCGCCTTCGGTGCACGTGGGGGTGATGCGTCCATGACGCAGGACGCACGGCGGGCCCATGTGCCGGGCCAGGCGCGGGTGCATGAGACGCACCTGTTCCAGCTCGTCCATCGAGGCCTGGTAGATCTCCTCCTGGGCGTTGAAGCAGGTCCGCATGACCCACTTGTGGGCGAGGTACAGCAGGCTCCCCGTCTCGTAGAAGCGCAGCGCCTTGGCGTTGGGCAGCAGGTAGAGGGCGCTCTCCAGCGGCACGCCCATGTCGAGGAGCCGGTTCTTCGCCGACCACGCTGCGTCCATCGCCGCCGCGTAGACCTCGTGGGCGCGCTGGTTCCGGGCGACGAGGGGAGGCGTGACGAAGTCGGGCCGCTGCGTGTCGGTGAGGACCATCAGGGGACGCGAGGCCGGCACCATGCGGTGGCGCTGGTCCTGGCTGTCGGCGGTGTGGGACAGCCGCTTCAGGAACGTGTACGTCGCGTGATGCATCGCTCGCCCCAGGGGCGAGTGGACCGAGAGCTGCAGCGTCTCGAGCCGGTAGCGGTTGCGGCCCGGGTCGAGCAGCCGCGCGAGGGCCTCGTCGTCGGACAGCGTCGCCGCAGCGGAGCCGAGCACCGCGCGGACGGCATCGGCGGCGGTCGACTCGGCCCGGGGCGACGCGTCGACGAGCAACGAGACCCGTGTCCCGAGGCGCGCGTCCAGCTCGGCCGCCAGGGCGTCGCCGCCGCCCTCGGCGCGCGGCAGCCGGGCCTCGACCACGTCTTCGGCGCCGAGCGGCCCCTCGCCGACCCGCTCGAAGTAGAGCGGATCGAGCTCCCTCACCCTGGCCACCATCGCCGAGACGACCCGCTCGGCCTCGGCGGGCGCGTCGCCCGTGCGCATCATGCGCCACAGCCGGTGGAGGACGATGCCGGAGAGGGTGTGCACCATGGAGGTGAAGGCGGCGACGGGAATGACGTAGCGCGCCAGCTCGATGGCCTTCTTCTCGGCCTCGCGAGCGACCTTCTTGCGGCGCTTGTCGGAGGCGTTCGGCGTCAGGTGCCGTATCTCTCCGACGATCCGGAGCGTGTCCTCCTTGAGGATCGCGTTCAGCTCGCGGTAGGCCCGCCAGGCGGCGAGGACCGCATCCTCGTACACGCCGCGCGCCGCGGCGGGCAGGCCGTCGGGCACGTGGGCGCGGGCTTCGTCGAGGCGGACGAAGCGCTGGCTCGACTGCTCGGAGTTGTAGAAGGGGTGGGAGTGCAGGAACGACCAGACGAACTGGCGGCTGACGTTCTCGAGGCCGAACTCGAAGTGGGCGTGCTGGTAGACGGTGTGGTGGCCGGCGTCGAAGGTCAGCGGCCCGATCGTGTCGCGCTGGGCCGGCGTGACCTCGTCCGCGCTGACGACGCCGGGTGAATAGCAGGTGCGCGCGGCCGCGATCGCCGAGTCGTAGGGGCGCGCCGGCGCCTGCCTCAGCGTGACGACCGGCGGCCCCGTGACCAGGGCCTCGCTCATTCCTCGCCGGAGCCCCGGCGGTGCTTCTCGAACTCCTCGATGAACGAGAGCGAGCGCATCCCGTGCATGCGGTCGAGGTAGACGTCGCCCTCGAGATGGTCGCACTCGTGCTGGATCACCCGGGCGAAGAAGCCCTCCGCCTCGATGGCATAGGGCTTCCCCTGGCGGTCCAGGGCCTCGAGCCTCAGGCGGGCGTGGCGCGGGACCTCTCCGCGCAGGCCCGGGATCGACAGGCAGCCCTCGAAGCCGCTCAGGGTGTCGCTGCCGAGCAGCGTGACGCGCGGGTTCGCGAGGACCGTCAGGGGCACCTCGTCCTCGGCCCGCTCGTCGTGGGCCGGCACCTCGATCACGGCCAGGCGCAGCGCCACGTGCACCTGGGGCGCCGCCAGCCCGACGCCGTCGTACTCGTGCATCGTCTCCACCATGTCGTCGATCAGGCGCTGGATCTCCGCCGAGCCGATCTCGGCGCCGCTGAGGTCACGGGCCCCGGCGCGCACCGCCGGGTGTCCAATGCGGGCGACCTTGAGGATCGCCATTACTTCTTGGCGACCTTGTCTTCCTTCAGCACGACCTTCGCGAACAGGAACACGAGGAACGCGACCACCAGGAAGTCGATGCCGGCGCCCAGCACCTTTCCGTAGAGGATCCCGCCGGCGGAGAGCTGTCGGATGTCGCCCACCTGGGCCGCCTCGAGCGCCGGCTTCAGCAGGAGCGGCATCACGAGGTCGTTGACCAGCGAGCCCACGAGGTCGTTCAGCTTGCCGCCGATGATCACCGCCATGGCCAGCCCGATCACGCCGTATTCCTTCAAGAACGCGACGAACTCCTTCAGCATCGCGTTACGCTACCACAGCGATGCGCGGGGAGGCGGGCTCGAGCGAGGCGCTGCTGGCCGAGCTGCTCCGGACCGGCCACGGTGCGGCGGGGGCGCGGGCGTTCCTCTCCGAACGGGAGCTGGACGAGAGCCGGCTCGTCGGCCTCCTCCACCTGGCCGTGCCGGCCTCCTTTCTCGAGGCGGTCGCCTCGACGCCGCCCTGGTCCGAACGACCGCGCGTGCTGGGCGCCGTGTGCCTCAACCCCAAGGCGCCGCGGGCCCTCGCCCAGCGGCTGCTGCCGGTCCTCTACTGGCGCGACCTGGCGGACCTGGCCACGAGCCCGCGTGTCGAGGGCGGCGTGCGGGCTCGGGCCGAGGCGCTGCTCAGGGAGCGCGTGGCGGAGCTCCGGCTGGGAGAGAAGATCACGCTCGCCCGTCTGGCGACGCCCGCCCTGCTGCGGCTGCTCCTCCAGGAGGCGGATTCCAAGATCGTGGAGGCGGCCTTGCAGAATCCCCGGCTCACGGAGTCGGACCTGGTCGGGCTCGTGCAGTCGGGGCTGGCGACGCCGGCTCTCCTCGAGGCCGTGGGGCTGTCGTCGCGGTGGCGGTCGAGCTACGCGGTCAGGCTGGCGCTGGTGCTCCAGCCCCGCACGCCGGCCGGCCTCGCCCTGGGCCAGTTGACGTCGCTCGTCGAGAGCGACCTGCGCCGGATCGCCGGCCACCCCGGCCTCAGGCCTGTCGTCCGGGAGGCCGCTCGGCGGGTGGCAGCCGAGGGCCGCCGGCGCTAGAATGCCGCCTCACCGGCCCATGGCCAGCTTTGGCGAAAACCTGCGTCGGGAGCGAGAGCTCCGCGGCATCAGCCTCCGCGAGATCGCGGATGCGACCAAGATCAGCGTGCGCTTCCTCCAGGCGCTGGAGACGGATCGCCTCGACGTCCTGCCGGGCGGGCTCTTCCGTCGCACGTTCGTGCGGCAGTACGCGAAGCACGTCGGCCTGGACCCGGAGCGGATGGTCGCGGAGTTCCTGTACGCCCACGGCGAGGAGCCGCCCGAGACCGTGGCGGCGCGGCGCCGCTTCGCGGTGCCCCAGGGAGCCCTCTCGGCCCTCGCTCTGGTGCTGCTCGGCATCTGGCTGGCCTATCCGCTGACCCGCGCGGCCCGCGACGACGAGGCGGCGTCCCTCGCGCCGTCGACGACCGTGCCCCGCGAGTACGTATATCCCCCGGCGGCGCCCACGCCGCAGCCCGCGGTCCAGCCCGCCGCGGTGACCGCGGCGGACGCGGACGCCCTCACGCTGTCCTTGAGCGCACAGCAGGACTGCTGGGTCCAGGTGACCGTCGACGGCGAGACCGTGCTCGACCGGGTCCTCACTGCGGGCGAGCAGCGGACGCTGGCAGCCGAGGGCGAGATCGTGCTGTCGGTCGGCAACGCCGGTGGCGTCAGCTTCCGCGTCAACGACCGGCCCGGCGTCCCCCTCGGCAAGAGCGGCGAGGTCAAGAAGAACATCGTCATCACCCGGCAGAGCCTGCCCTCCCTCGTCGAGCAAGACCCCTCGGACGCGCCGCCCAGCGGCTGATCCCGGATGGCCGAAGCCCGAACCAGCAACCCCCTCGTCGACCAGTTCCGCCGCGGGGGCATCCCGCGAGACCTGCGGCTCATGGCCGCCCAGGGCGCGCTGCCCCTCAAGCCGGTCGACCTGGCGGAGCTCCTGGTCTTCCTGCTGGCCGACGGGGACGACGAGGTTCGCGCGGCAGCCGACAAGGCCCTGCGCGAGCTGCCGGCGGACGGCCTGCTGGCCCTGTGCAAGGACAAGGGAACGCCGCCCGACGTGCTGCGCTGGGTCATCGCCGAGAGGACCGAGAAGGAGGCCCGCGAGGCCGCGATCCAGAACCCGAGCGCCACCGACGAGGACCTGCGGGCGCTGGCCCCGGGCCTGCCCACGGAGCTCGCCGAGCTGATCGTCATCAACCAGCAGCGCCTGCTGCGCTCGACGCCGCTGCTGGAGGCGATCGAGTCGAACCCGAACCTCAGCAACGACCAGAAGCGCCGCCTGCGCGAGCTGCGGGAGACCTTCAAGATCGGCGTCGAGGAGGCCAAGCCGCCCGGCGCGCCGGCTCCGGTCGCCGAGGCGCCGCCGCCGCCGCCCCCCGCCCCGGAGCCCGAGGTTCCGGAGGAGCCCCCTCCGGCGACCGACAGCGAGGCCGTCGTCCGCTATCTGACCGAGGAGGAGCAGGGCCAGGAGGAGCGTGTCAGCGCCGTGCAACGGCTGTATCGGCTCAACACCGCCGAGAAGGTCGTGACCGCGCTCAAGGGCAACCGCGAGGAGCGCGCGGTGCTGGTGCGCGATCCCAACCGCATCGTCGCCACGGCCGTGCTCGGCAGCCCGCGCCTGACCGATGCCGAGGTCGAGTCCTTCGCAGCGATGAAGAACGTCTCCGGAGAGGTGCTGCGCATCATCGGCGCCAACAAGGACTGGTCGAAGCGCTACGGCGTGATCTCGAGCCTGGTGCGCAACCCCCGCACGCCCCTCGCGATCTCGCTGGGCATGGTCTCGCGCCTCAACCCCCGCGACCTCAAGGCGATCGCCGTGGACAAGAACGTCCCCGAAGTGATCCGGAAGCAGGCGCAGCGTTTCGTGAGGGGCCCGGAGAAGGGGCCCGGCGGCAAGCACTGAGATGGCCGACTACTACGAGATCCTCGGCGTCCAGCGGAACGCGTCGACCACGGAGATCCGCAAGGCGTACGCGGGCATCGCGCGCGACCGGCACCCGGACCGCTTCTCCGATCCCGTCGAGAAGGAGCGGGCCCACGAGTTCTTCAAGGACGCCACCGCCGCGTTCAACACGCTGCTGAATCCCCAGACCCGCGCGGAGTACGACGCCGAGCTCGATCGACCGAAGGCGACGCCCGAGGAGCGTGTCGTGTTCCTGGTCGCGGAGGCCAAGGAGCTGCTGAAGTCGGGAGAGCTTGGCCACGCCATCGACCGTGTCCGTCAGGCGATCTACCTCCAGCCCCAGGAGATCGGGCACCGCGTCCTGCTGGGGCACCTGCTCGCGAAGCACCCCAAGACGTCGCACGAGGGCGTCCAGGTGCTCGAGGACGTCATCCGGACCGACCCGCGCAACCTGCAGGCCCACGTCGAGCTCGCCGTGGCGTTCCAGAACCAGGGGCTGGCGCTGCGCGCGCGGCGGGCGGCCGAAGCCGCCGCGGCCATCGACCCCATGAACCTCACCGTGACCACGCTGCTCATGTCCTTGAAGTCCGGCGGGGCCGGTGGCAGCCGCGGCAGGTCGTAAGGGATACTTGCGCGCCATGAACATCCTCTGGAAGGCCATCACCGACGTGGGGCGCAAGCGGAAGGGGAACGAGGACAGCCTGATCGCCAACCCTGAGCAGCGCCTCTTCGTGGTGGCCGACGGGATGGGTGGGCATGCCGCCGGCGAGGTGGCTTCGAAGGTGGCCGTGGATTCCATCAACGAGTTCGTCCAGCTCACCGGCGGGGACGAGGAGATCACCTGGCCCTTCGGGCTCGACGACAGCATGTCGTACGACGGGAACCGGCTGAAGACCGCGGTCCGCTTCGCCAACCGCAAGGTGCTCGACGCCACGAAGGAGAAGACGGAGTACGAGGGCATGGCCACCACGGTGGCCGCCGTGCTCGTGGACGAGCAGACCGCGAACCTGGCCCACGTGGGCGACAGCCGCATCTACCTGTTCCGGGACGGCGAGCTGAGCCAGCTCACGAGCGACCACTCGTGGGTCAACGAGCAGCTCCAGAGCGGGATCATCAGCCCCGAGCAGGCCCGCACCCATCCCCTGCGCAACGTCGTGACCCGGGCCCTCGGCGGGCGTGCCGACCTGCAGGTGGACATGGCCGCCCACGACCTCAGGGCCGAGGACACCCTGCTGCTGTGCTCCGACGGCCTCACGACCATGGTGCCAGACGAGCACATCGCCCGCCTCCTTCACGACGCGCAGGGGGACGTCGAGAAGGGCGCCGAGGCGCTCGTGGCCGAGGCCAACGCCCGCGGCGGCGAGGACAACATCACGGTCATGCTCCTGCACTTCCGCGAATAGGAAGCGCGTGCTCCCGGTGAACGAGACCGGCAACCGGCCGAAGCGCCGCATCGGGCGCTACCTCGTGACCGGCAGGATGGGCCGCGGCGGCATGGGCATGGTGTATCGGGGCCGGGACGAGGTCCTCGACCGCGAGGTCGCCATCAAGACCCTGACCGCCGAAGGCGTCCTCGATGCCGAGAGCCGTCGGCGCTTCGAGGTCGAAGCCAAGGCCGCGGCCCGACTCCAGCACCCGAACATCCTCACGGTCTTCGAGCTGGGCGAGGACCGCGGCATGCCCTTCATTGCGATGGAGCTCCTGCCGGGGGCCGACCTCGAGAGCCTGCTGCGCTCCGGGGAGCCGATGCCGCTGCGCGAGCGGCTCGAGGTGGTGGTCCAGGTGCTGCGCGGGCTCGCCTACGCCCACGAGCACGGCATCGTCCACCGGGACATCAAGCCCTCGAACATCCGCCTGCTCGACGACGGCACCGCCAAGATCATGGACTTCGGGATCGCCAAGCTGGGCGGCACGAACCTGACCCGCACCGGCTACATGGTCGGCACGGTCCACTACATGAGCCCGGAGCAGGTGCGGGCCCAGCGCCTCGACGGGCGCAGCGACGTGTTCTCGGTGGGCGTGATCCTGTACGAGCTGCTCGCCGGACGGCGCCCCTTCGCGGGCGAGGCCGCGACCGACGTGCTCTACAAGATCGCCCACGCCGAGCCCGAGCCGTTGTCCGCCGAGGCCCTGGGCGGCTCCGGCGCCAGGCTCCAGGGCATCGTGGCGAAGGCGCTGGCCAAGGACCCCGCGCAGCGGTACGCATCGGCGGGCGCGATGGCCGACGCCCTCTCGGAGCTGCTGCGCGACCAGCTGGCCGCACATCCGATCGCCAGCGCGCCGAGCGACGCCGAGGCGCTCTTGACCGCGCGCCGCCTGATCAAGGAGGGCCGCCTCGAGGACGCCGAGCGCCACGTCGCGACCGTCGTGCAGCGCAGTCCCGAGCTTCTCGACGGACGGCGCCTGGCGCGGGCGGTGGCGCGCGAGCGGGCGCGCCTCGCCCGTCCCGCGGCCCACGAGCCCGACGACTTCCCGGAGCTCGACGCGACCCACCAGGCCCCTGCGACGACGCGGCAACCGGAGACGCTGGTCGCGGCCGCGCCTCCGACAGTGGCCGTTCCGCCGGCTGGGGTCTCGTCCCCGCCCGCGGCGCCGGCGCCCGCTGCGCCCGTGGCAGGCAGGGGGCGCAGCGTCTTCGTGGGCGCAGGCCTGGCGCTGGCTGTCGCCGGGACCGCCTCGCTCCTGTTGCTCCGTGGCGGCCGCGACGCCGCCGTCCCCAGGACCGAAGTTGCTCCCGCCGCGACGCCTGGTTCCGCCGCGACGGAGGCCCCGGCCCCGGCCCCAAATCGCGTCCGGGTCGTGACGGATCCGGCCGGCGCCACGGTGTCGCTGGACGGCGCACCCGTGCCCGGCGCGACGCCTCTCGAGCTGACGCTGGCTCCCGGCCGCGAGCATGTGGTCCGCGCGATCAAGGGCGGCTTCGGGGCGGCCGAAGCGCGCGTGGCGCCGGGGAACGTCCCCGCCGAGCTGCGGCTGAGCCTCGAGGCGGCGTCCCCCCCGGGGGCCGTCGCGGTGACCGCGCCCTATCCAGTGGACGTCCTCTTCAAGGGCCGCGCGCTGCTGAAGGGCGAGACGGCGGCTCGCGTGGAGCTGCCCTCGGGCCGCCAGACGCTCACGCTCCTCGCGGAGAAGTACTTCCTGCGCGCGACCGTGAACGTCGACGTCAAGCCTGGCGAGACCACGGGCGTCGAGGCTCCGGCCCTGGGCCGGGTGAGCATCCGCGCCATGCCCGACAACTGCGAAGTCTCGATCGACGGGATCTTCGCCGACTACCCGCCGATCCTGGACCGGCCGGTGGCCGCCGGCCTGCGCACGGTCGGCTTCAAGTGGCCGGACGGAACGCGCCGCGAGGAGCAGGTCGAGGTGCCGAAGAACGCGCTCGCATACGTGGTGGGCAAGAAGGACTGATGGCGAGGGCCGCCGCAGCGCTGTCCCTGCTCCTCGCCGGCGCCGCCTGGGGCCAGACGTCTCCCGAGAGCCAGGCCAAGGGCCTCCTCGAGGACGGCCGCGGCTACATGGCGAAGAAGCAGTACAAGCAGGCCCTCGACAACTTCAACACCATCGTCACCGGCTTCGGCCAGACCAACTCCGTCGACGACGCCCTGCTCGAGATCGGCCGCTATCGGCTCGAAGTGGACGACGACGTCGAGAAGGCGCGCGAGGCCTTCGACCAGGTCGCCAAGCGCTACCCGCAGAGCGACGGGGCGCCGGGTGCCTACTACTACCTCGGCCTGCTGGCGCTCAACCGCGCCCTGCAGCCCGCCGAGCTGGACGACGCCCTGGCGCAGTTCACTCGCGTGCAGCGTCTGTACCCGCGCAGCGAGTGGGTGCCGCGCGCTCTCTACGCCTCGGGCCTCGCCCATCGCAAGGCCGGGCGCTACGCCGAGGCCGTCGAGGCCGAGCGCCGCGTCTCCCTCGAGCATCCGACGAGCGACGTGGCGCCCGCGGCCCAGTTCCAGATCGGCCATTCCCTGGCCCTGCAGGGAGCGTCGCGGGAAGCGATGGAGGAGTTCCAGCAGGTCCGCAACCGCTTCCCGGACAGCCCCTGGGCCGAGACCGCGCTGCAGCGGACCACGGCCCTCTACCGGCTCCACGGCTCGGGGAAGCCGGTCTTCAGCGTCGACGGGACGTTCGCGCTCGCGGCGGGCGAGGCCCTCAAGGACGTGCGCGCGCTGCTCATGACGCCGGACCGCACGCTGTGGCTGGCCTCGAACAAGGTGAAGAGCGCCCTGGCCTTCGCGAGGGACGGCAGCCGCGGCGCCTCCCTCACGGTCGAGGAACCGCGCAGCCTCTCCCTCGGACCGCGAGGCGAGATCGTGGTCTCCGCCAAGATGGCCGTACGGATCGGCCCCAGGGACATCAAGTCCTTCGCGGCGCCGACCGACAAGCCCGGCGTCCTCGAGCCCCTCGAGAAGATCGAGGCGGCGGTCGTCACGCCCCTCGGCAGCGTGCTCGTGGCCGACTCCAAGCGCAAGCGCGTCTACAAGTACCAGACGGCCGAGCTCAGCTTCGGCGGCACCTTTCCCGACGCCCGCGAGCGGGAGGTGATCCGCCTGTTGGCGGACGGCGAGGGAGGCATCGTGCTCCTCGATGCGGACGCGAAGGCGGTTCTCGTCTTCGACGAGGCCGGCAAGCCCCTGCGCGGGCTCGCCGCCCGCGGCGCCGGCTACGAACTGAAGAAGCCCGTCGACGTCGCCGTGGACCCGTTCCGGAACCTGTATGTCGCAGACGCGGAGCTGGGCGTGCTGGTCTTCGCGCCCTCGGGCCAGCTCCTGGCCACGATCGCAGCCCCGGAGGCGCGCCGACCGAGGGCGGTCGCCCTCGACGTGGAGGGCGCCGTCCTCGTCTACGACGAGCGCTCCGAGCGAGTGGTGCGGTTCCAATGAGATCCGCCATCGCCTCGGCGTGTCTCGCCGTGCTGCTGCTGGCGCCGGTCGCGCGTGCGCGGCAGTCGACGCCGGTCCTCTCCGAGGCCGCCCAGCGCGAGATGACGCAGGTCCAGGACCTGCTGGCGCGCGCGGTCGCGGAGTTCGACGGGGCTCAGCAGAGCCGGTCCATCGTGCTGTTCGACGAGATCATCACGCGCCTCGAGACGCTGCTGCGGCAGGGCGCCTTGCCGCCGCGTGGCCGCGAGATCCTCGCGCAGTCGTTCGAGCTGCGCGGGCGGGCCTACTACAACATCGGCTTGCAGGAGAAGGCCTCGGACAGCTTCCGCTCCCTGATCCAGCTCCAGCCCGGCTACGCGATGAGCAAGGAGAAGGTGTCGCCCAAGATCGTGGACTTCTTCAACTCGGTCAAGAAGGCCCTCGTCGGCTACCTGGCCGTCTCCTCGAAGCCCGCTGGCGCCCGGGTCACGCTGAACGGCGAGTTCCTCAGCCTGACCGACTTCTTCCCGCTCGAGGTGCTCGCCGGGGAATACCTCGTCGAGGTCTCCCGGGAGGGCTACCGGACCGAGAGCCGGAGCCTCAGCGTCGCCCCACGGGCCACCGAGACCCTGGAGATCGAGCTCCAGCGCACCGCCGCCAGCGCCTTTTTCGTGACGGACCCGCCGGGCGTCGAGATCTGGCTGGACGGCGCGCTCGCGGCCACGACCACCGGCTCCCTCGCCCCAGACCGCTTCGACTACGTCCGCGCCAAGGGCATCGACCCGGCGCGCGCCTCGGAGCGGACCGAGATCGCGAACATCTCCCTGGGCACCCACGTGGTGGAGCTGAAGCGGAAGTGCCACGAGACCGTCAAGCTGTCCCTGGACGTCCCGGAGCCGCGCGACTACGACCTGGAGCCGGTGCGGATGGAGGAGTCCCTCGCCTCCCTGAGCCTGACGTCCGAGCCGCCCGGCGCGCGGATCTTCCTGGACAACGAGGCCCTCGGAGTCACGCCCCGCGAGATCGAGGGAGTCTGCTCGGGCAAGCATCGGCTGGAGGTCAAGCACGCGGCGGGGAGGTTCCTCAAGGACATCGTGCTGGCCCGAGACGAGAACCTGAGCCTCGACTGCCCGATCCGGCCGAGCCTCGCGCTCCTGGGCGTGGTGGCCGAGAGCGCCGCCGCCGAGCGCAACGTGGCCGTGGTCGAGGAGGGCCTGATCCAGAACCTGTCCAGGGGCATCTCGAGCCTGAACGTGTTCCCGGCGGCGCGCGAGACGGTGGACCGCATCCTGGAGTCGGAGAAGCTGACCCGGAAGGGGCTGGTGTCGGCGACGCGCGCCGAGGGCGACGTCGTGCGCCGCGTGACGGAGAAGCTGGCCGCGGCCCTCGAAGTGGATGGCTTCCTGGTGGCGGTGCTGCCCGAGGAGCGCCTGCAACGCACGGCGGTGCTTCACCTCCTGGCGGCCGGCAACGCGACGGCGGATCCGTGGGAGGTGACGTGGGCCGAGGCCGCGTCGTACCTGCGCTTCGTGTCGGCTGTGGACCAGAAGGCCACGCTCTACCGGCCCTGGACCGGCGTGATCTCCGTGGACACGCTGCTCCACGACGGGGTGCCGGTGCTGCGCGTCGTGCCCCAAAGCCCTGCCGAAAAGGCCGGCATCAAGCCCGGCGACGTGATCTATGCCGCCGAGGGCAAGGCCGTGAAGCGGACCGGAGATCTCCTGGCGGCGCTCGAAGGCAAGAAGGGGGGAGAGCGGCTGTCGCTCCACATGCGCAGCGGCGCCGCCACGCGGTCGGTGGACCTCGAGCTGGCCCAGACGCCGCAGGAGATCGCGCTGAACGACCCGACCCTGCTCTACAACAAGATCATGATGGATCTCCGGCAACAGGCCGTGGGCTATCCCGGCACCGAGGCTGCCGCCTTCGCGCAGCTCAACCTGGCCCTCTGTGCGATGCACTTCGGCGACTACGCCGCGGCCCACGACTACCTCATGCAGGCGAAGGCGATCCTGCCCCAGCGGCCCGGGCTGTCCCAGGGAACGGCCCTCTACTACCTGGGCCTGTCCCTCGAGAACCTGGGCCCGGAGTACCGGCGCGAGGCGGCCGAGGCCTACCGCGCCGCCGCGGCCTTCAAGGACGCGACGATATTCAACAACGACGGGCCGGCCGTCGCGCCCCTGGCGGCGCGGCGCGCCGGGAACTGAGCCGGCGCGTGTCGCCCCTGTCGGCCCGGCTCGTGTGGAAGCGGGCCGACGGCACCACGGTGGAGTTCCGGCTCTCGAAGCCGGTGATGCTCGTGGGCCGTGAGGCCGAAGCGGACATCGCGCTCACCGAGGGGCTCGTGTCCCGCAGCCACGCGCGCCTCGAGCAGCGTGGAGACCTCTGGGTCGTCCTGGACCTGGGCTCGACGAACCTCACGCGGGTGAACGGCGAGGTGGTGGCCGAGCGGGCGCTGCGCCACGGCGACGAGCTGCGCTTCGCCCGCGCGACGTGCCAGTTCCTGGTCGACGCGGGGCCCGACGTGGTCGCGGGCGGCGTGTGAGCGGTCGGCCTGGCTGGGACGCGTACTACCTCTCGATCGCTCGGACGGTGTCGGCTCGCTCCAACTGCGTGCGCCGGCGGGTGGGCGCCGTGATCGTCGTGGACAAGGCCATCATCGCCACCGGCTACAACGGCACGCCCCTGGGCGTGCGCAACTGCGCCGAAGGCGGCTGTCCGCGCTGCGCCTCGGAAGCGCCCCCGGGGGCGGGCTACGACGCGTGCATCTGTGTCCACGCCGAGCAGAACGCCATCGTGCTCGCGGCGCGCCACGGCAACGCCACGAACGGCGGGCTGCTGTACACGACGCTCAGGCCGTGCTTCGGGTGCGCGAAGGAGGCCATCCAGGCGGGCCTGCGCGAGCTGGTCTTCGCCGAGCCGTTCGGCTACGGGCCCGAGCTGGAGGACGTGTATCGCCGCCTCATCGCGGAATCCGGGGTCGCGCTGAGGCAGGCGCAGGAGGCTTCGGCGGGCTGAGCTCAGCCCCTCGAGGCCTTGAAGAGCTGGGACAGCCGCTCGGCGTCGAGCTCGCCCTGGCCGACGTCTTCCACGATCCCGCCGGGCTTGACGCGCACCGTCATCGGCACGCGGTTGGCCTTCAGCTTCTGGCTGACGTCGCGGCGGTCCAGCGCCATGAGGACCGGGAAGGACACCTTGTGGAAGGAGAAGAACCCAGGCGGGGCCCGGTCCAGCATGATCGCCTGGACCTTGAGGCCGTCAGGCTTCTTGTCGAACGCCTGACTCCACACCGGCAGCATCGCGCGGCAATGCGGGCAGCTGGCGAGGAAGACGAGCAGCACCGTGGTCGGACCGTTCTTTGGAAAGTCGATCGTGTAGGTCACGCCGTTGAGTCCCTCGGCCTCGAACGCTGGAAGCGTGTCGCCTGCGACGAGGGCGTGCGGCGGCGCGGGCTCCTGGGCCGGGGCGGGCGCGGCGGACCCCGAGGCCGCGAGGGCCAGGGCGAGGGCCATGGGGGAGAGAGGGACCACGATCGACCTCCTCCCGACATCATAGGCTGAACCGGTCAGGTCAGGCCTCGTGGGACAGGCTGAACTCGCAGAAAGGATCGCCCCGCAGGACGCATCTCGTCTCCTCGGCCGCGGCGGGGTGAGCCGGCGTGCTGGCCATTCCCTCCCAGATGCCGCGGAAGCGCCGGCACAGCTCGGGCGTCGCCGGAAAGTCGTGGATCCGGCTCACCGCCGTGACGGGATCCTCGCCGACCACTTCGAGGCGGCCCACGTCGTAGAACATCCGCCAGATCGTGGGCGCCGTCGCCACCCGTGCCTCGGCCGAGCCGACCATGACGCTGAGGAAGCTCTCCTTCTGGCGCTGCGCGGCGTAGCGGCCCTGGCGTTCGAAGAAGGTCGGGTCTCCCGGGGCCAAGGCCGCCTGGGCGGCCCTCAGGAATGCGACGAGCAGGTCCAGGGGGTACCACTCGACCTCGCGGAACGCCGCTTCGAAGCGTGACCGCTCCGGCGCCCCGAGGCGCGAGACGGCCCTCTCTACCGCCTCGGCTCCGTAGGTTTCGCGGACGAAGGCGAGGGCGTCGATGAAGTCCCTTCCGCGGACGCGAGCCACGACGAGGAGTATGCCACGCCCTCCGCCGTGCTCACCTCTCGGCTCCCACGACGCGCGCGTCGTAGAGCACGAGCGCATCCCGCTCGGCGACGACGGGATAAGGGAGGCGCACGGGCCTCGGGCCCAGGCGGTCCACGAGGACGTGAGTCGCCTTCCACCTCTTCAGGATGCGTGCCCGTTCCTCGGGGGGCGTGCCGGGCCGGAAGAAGACGTCTTGATCGCGCATTCGCGCGGCACCGCCGGCCATGATCAGGAACAGGTCGGGACCCTCGGGGCAGACGACCTTCCGGCCCGTGAGGCCCGCCACGGCGTTCGACAGCAGGTCGCTCGCCAGGACCACCGCCTCGTCGGGCGTGCTCCGCGCCACGAACCCGAGGTCGAGCGCTTCCATGTCGCGAACGACCTCGATCCGTCTCCAGGTCGCGAATCCCGTGGCTGCGAGGAGCAGCGCGAGGGCGGCGCGGCCGGCCCGCGGCCCGGCCCACAGGGCGGCGAGGAGCCCCGTGGCCGCCATCTGCAAGGGCAACGCCGCGAACGTGACGAGGCGCTCGCGCAGCGGCACCAGCGGGAAGAAGGCGAGGAACAGCGCCGCGACGCTCCACAGGAGGAGGAACGGCCGTCCCCGGCGTGCGAGCTGGACCGCCCCGACGAGCCCGAGCAGCGCCGGCCCCAGGACGTGCCATGCCGGCAGGCCCGCCGCCTCAACGCCGACAGAGCCCGCGGACACAGTCGCGGCAGTCGCGGGTGGCAGGGGCTGCCGGAAGTTGGGATCGGCGAACGCCTCGAGCAACCTCCACACGGGGTAGTAGGGCCAGAGGACGGCGAGCATCATGCCCGCCGCCGGCACGAGCAGCAGCGCCAGCGCGGACCAAAGGGGCCGCTCGCGGCGGAGCGCCCAGGCGCATGCCAGGCTGGCGACGGCCGGCGCCAGGGCCAGTCCCGAGTACGGGTGCGTCGTGATCAAGAGCGTCGCGAGCAGCGCCAGCAGCGCGAGCCGGCGGCCCCCGGTTGGCCCGCCCACGGCGACGAGCAGGAGGGCGACGAGGAGCGTCAGCGCGGCGTGCTGGGGATAGAAGAAGTTCTGGGCATCGGCGGGGGACGTCGTGCCCGGCCATCCCCACGCGACCCAGGGCATGTCCGGCCCCGGCCACGGGCCCCAGAGCAGCAGCGCGGCGGGGACGCTCCACTCCGCTGCGGCCGGCGAGACGAGGCGCGCCGCGAGGGCCCGGAAGGCCAGGAGGAACACGGCGAGCAGGAGGAGGCCCGCGCACTCCAGCACCACGAAAGGGTCGAGGCCCGACAGGCGCGCGAGCCATCCGAGCGCCACAAGGTAGGGGCCGTAGTGCCCCACCGGAGTGCGTCCGGGCACGAGGTTGTTGGCGGGCGGGAACTCGCCCTTGGCCAGCTCCCGCACGCTGGCGACGTGGTGGAAGGCGACGCCGGCTCGGAGCGGCAGCGCCTCCGCGTAGCACCACGCCAGCAGCAGCACGCCGGCGGCGAGCGAGGCGAAGAAGGGAGCGGCCGGGCGGCGGGCGGCCCCGGGCGCCGCCCGGCTCACTCGGGCCCGGCGTCGGGGCGCGCCAGGAAATAGCCCTGGCCGTAGTCGACGCCCATGGCCACCAGGGCGTCGGTCTCCTCCTGGGTCTGGATGCCCTCCGCGACCACCGTGGAGCCGATGCCGTGGCCCAGGGAGATGATCGCCTTGACCATCTCGCGGTTCACGCGGCTCTCGTGCACGTCGCGGACGAGCGCCGTGTCGATCTTCAGGAAGTGGGGCTTCAGGCGCGCGATGGCCTCCAGGCCCGAGTATCCGGCCCCCACGTCGTCGACGGCGAACGACATGCCGAGGTCGGTGAAGTAGGCCATCGTCTCGCGGAACAGGTTGTAGTTCTCGATCACCAGCTTCTCGGTGATCTCGATGACGATGCGCTCGGGCGAGACCTGCGCCTTGTCGAGGAACTCGATGAGCGCCCTCCCCCGGAACTGCGGGTCGCGGATCGTCGCGGGCAGCGTGTTCACGAAGATGCGCGCGTTCGACGGGATGCGGCCCGACGAGAGCAGCGCGCGCTGCCGGCACAGGCGGTCGAGCTCGATGAGCAGGTCGTGGGCGTCGGCCGAGCCGAACAGCACGTCGGCGGTCTCCAGGCCCGAGCCCTTGGCCCCGCGGGACAACGCCTCGAAGCCGAGCAGCGAGCGGTCCTTGAGCAGCAGGATCGCCTGGTAGGCGGTCACGACGCGGCCGCGCACGATCAGGTCCTGGAGCCGCTCGCGGCTGGCGATCCGGCCGGCCTGGCGCTCGTGGTTCGCGTGGGCAAGGGCGTCCTGGAGGGCCCGATCCATGAGGCGGGCCGTGTGCACGAGCGGGTTGTGGATGACGAGGCCCGTGCCGACCTCGAGCTCCGGCGAGGTCTTCAGGTAGGGGAACACGGCGCGTCCCAGGCCCGGCACGAGCCCCGCCACGAGGCGCGTCCGCACCGCCCGCAGGTCCGCGCTCCCGATCGGCATGCTCCGCCGGCGCTTGCGGTCCAGGATCACCACGAAACGGAGGCCGCGCGGCGCGTCGAGGGTGACGAGATCCTCGTTCCGGTAGTCCTTGCCGCGGCCCTCGGCGAGGATGCGGAACAGGCGCTGGCGCACCTCCTCGTCGGCCTCGGCGCCGTACTCTCCCTCGATCTCGGCCATCGCCGACGCGTCGATGACCACGAGGCCGAGGTTGCCCCGCTCGGCGAGCTGCGCCTGCAGGTCCGGCATGCATTCGTGGTAGGTCGGAAGGCTGTGGCTCATGGATCCTTCGGGCTACGCGGCGGGGACGGGGGCGGGCGCGGCGAGGAAACGGCCTTGCCCGAAGCGGACGCCCATCTCGCGGACGGCGTCGAGCTCGTGCGCGCCCTCGATGCCCTCGGCGATCACCTCGGCGTGGATCTTGGCGGCCAGCTCGACCAGCGTCTCGAGCAGGCTGCGCTTGATCAGGCTGCGGTCGATGTTGCGGACGAGGGAGACGTCGAACTTGACGTAGTCCGGCTCCATCTCGACCACCGCGTTCAGGCTCGAGTAGCCCGCGCCCATGTCGTCGATGGCCAGGCGGAAGCCCTCGTGCTTCAGGTCGCGGAGCACGGTCCCGTAGTCGGTCCGGGCCTCGGAGGCCATCCGCTCGTTGATCTCGAGGACCACGTCGCCATGGGCCAGGCCCTCGTGCTCCACGAGGCTCACGAATCCCCGGCCCGCCACGTCGGAGTCGCTGAGGGCCCGCGCCGAGGTGTTCAGGAACAGCTTCTGGCCTGCGTGGAGATGGCGGCGGGCGCCGCCGATCGAGCGGCTGCGGCAGAGGCGCTCGAAGTCGACGAGGCGCCCGGTCCGTTCCGCGAGGGCGAACAGGCCGTCGGCGTCCTCGAAAGGACCGCCTGCCGGCCCCCGGTTGAAGACCTCGTGGCCGATCACCTCCCGGCTGCGGAGGTCCACGATCGGCTGGAAGAAGGTGCTGACCTGCCCGCTTCGAATCAGGGCGTCGAGGCCCTGGGCGCGCCGGTCCTCCTCGCTCGAGCGCCGCCGCAGGCTCATCAACATGGCTTCGTCCAGCGCCCGATGGATGAGGCGCTCCGTGCGCGCCATCGGGTCGCGCTGGAGCAGCGCATGGCCGTCGTGGAACGTCGCCGGCAGCGCCGTGTAGCCGGCGAGCGCCGTGGTCAGCCTCTCCCGCAGGCGGGCCGCCAGGGCGGACACCGCAGGGAGGTCGAGGGGCGCGCCGCTGGTCCCGCCCAGGAAGACCAGGAACTTGTCGCTGCGCACCGAGACGGCGGCGATGCGGTCCCGGGGGCTCAGCAGGCCCTCGGCCGTGAGGCCTTCGAGCTTGCGGACGAAGGTGCGGAGCAGCTCGTCGTAGGCGAGCCAGCCGTGGTACGCCTCGACCTGCGGATCGCCGCCGAGGTCGAGGTAGACGAGGCCTACGGCTCCCCGGTCCTCCACCAGCCGTCGTACGTCGTCGAGGACCGCGGCGAGCGTGGGCAGCTCCGTGTTGGCGTCGAAGACGTTGTTCTTGAAACGGAGCCACTCCGCCCGCAGCCGGAAGTAGTCCCGGCCCGCCGCGGCCCCCGTGCTCATGGCTTGGCCGAGGGCGATGCCGCCGCGCCGGTCTGGCTGAAGATGGCCTCGATCTTGCCGAGGAGCTCGGCGAGGGAGAACGGCTTGCAGATGTAGTCGATCGCGCCCTCCTGGAGCCCCTGGACGCGGTCGCGGGCCTCGGTGCGGGCCGACAGCATGGCGACGGGCACCTCCGCGGTGTCCTCGTCGACGCGCAGCAGCTTGAGCACTTCCCAGCCGTCCATCTGCGGCATCATGATGTCGAGGAGCACGAGGTCCGGGCGCTCGAGCTGGGCCTTGGTCAAGGCCTCCTGCCCGCCGGAGGCCGTGGCCACCGCGTAGCCCTTCTCGGACAGGACGAGCTCGAGGAAGTTGAGGATGTCGTCCTCGTCGTCCACGACCAGGATCTTCTTCTTCATGGCTTCATAGCGCGGCGCCACCGCTCCTTCCCTCGCCGGTTCGCGACCCGACCTGCCGGAGCACCTCGGCGATCAGGTCGCGCACGTCGAACGGCTTGCTCATGTAGCGGCGCGCCCCGAGGGCGAGGCCTCGCTTCGCGTCTCCCTCGTCACCGCGCGCCGTGAGGACGATGACCGGGGTCCCGGCGGTGGCCGGGTTGCTGGCGATCGCCTCGAGCACCTCGAAGCCGGAGAGCTCCGGCATCATGATGTCGAGGAGCACGAGGTCGGGCCGCCGCCGCTCCAGCACCTCGATCGCCTGGCGGCCGTCGTGGGCGACCAGCACGCGCAGCCCTTCGGTCTTGAGCGTCTCGCGGATGAAGTCGGCGGTGTCGGTCTCGTCGTCGACGACGAGGACCGTGGCCCCGTGAAAGGAGCCATCCAGGAGCCGCCGGACCATCGGGACGATGGCGGCGCCGTCCACCGGCTTGACCAGGCACTCGGCCGCGCCCAGGGAGAGCGCCTTGACGCTGTCCTTCGTGATCGACACGACCAGGACGGGAATCTCCTGGGTGGCGGGATCCGTCTTCAGGGACTGCAACAGCTCGAGGCCGTTGCGGTCGGGGAGCAGCAGATCGAGCAGGATCACGTCGGGACGGCGGCGCGCTGCGAGGCTGGCGCCCTCCTGGGCCGTGGAGGCCGTCACCACCGCGAAGCCCTCCCGCTCCAGGCTCTCGCGGGTCGCGCGCTGCATCTCGGGATCGTCGTCCACGACCAGGACCAGCGCCTCGGAGGAGCGCGGGCTGGCCCGGACCGCCTCGGGACGCGCCTCGGCCGCCTCGGCGCCGCGCTCGAGAACGGGAAGCACGAAGCGGAACGACGTGCCGCGGCCGACCTCGCTCTCCACCCGGATCGCCGCACCGTGGGCGTCCAGGATGCTCTTGACGATGGCGAGGCCTAGGCCGACGCCTCCGAAGCGGCGCGTGGTGGTGCCGTCCACTTGATGGAAGCGGCTGAAGATCTTGCCGAGCTGGGCCTCCGGGATGCCGATGCCGGTGTCGGTCACGGAGACCTCCGCCGCCGCCCGGCCCTTGCCCTCGGTGCGCACGGCGCCGACGCCGATGCGCCCGCCCTCGGGAGTGAACTTGATGGCGTTGATGACCAGGTTCTCGATCACCTGCGAGAGCTTGTCGCGGTCGCCGATGACAGGGGGCAGCTCGGCGGGCACGTCGAGCTGGAAGGAGACCCGCTTCTTCTCGAGCTCGGAGCGCAGGGTGCCGTGGATCTGCTCGACCAGCTGCAGCAGGCTGAACGGCTGGATGCTCAGGGCGATGCGCCCTGCGTCCATGCGCGAGAAGTCGAGCAGCGCGTTGATCGACTTCGAGAGCCGCTCCAGGTTCCGCTGGACCACGACGAGGCCCCGCTCCTGCTTCTCGGTCACCGCGCCGAGCTTGCCGTCGAGGATGTAGTCCGTGTAGCCCTTGATGGCCGTGAGGGGCGTGCGCAGCTCGTGGCTCACGTTGGCCAGCAGGTCGGACTTCATCCGGTCCAGCTCCTTGAGCTCCTCGTTGACGGCGGCCAGCTTCTTGTTCGACTCCTCGAGCTGCTCGACGTTGTGCTTGAGGCGCTCCGTCATGTGGTTGAAGGTCTCGGCCAGCAGCGTGAGCTCGTCGCCGCCCGAGCGGATCGCGAGGCGCCGGTCGAAGTGGCCTTCGGCCAGGCCCTTGGCCCCCGCGGTCAGCTCTTCGAGCGGGCGCGTGATGCGGGTCGAGAGCGCCACGGCGATCAGCACCGATACCAGCATAGACGCGACCGTGAGGCCGACGGTGGTGCCGATGAGCCGGCTGATGTTCGGGCGCAGGTTCCTGTAGTGGACGGTGTAGGACACCGAGAGGCGGTGGCGACCCCAGTCCTCGATGTAGGGTGCGATGACCTCGAGCACCTCGTTCCCGGCTGCGTCGCGCGCCGGAAGCGGCGTGAGCTCGAGGCGCTTGATGGCCTCGAGGCGCTCGGCGCCCTCGATCCAGCGCTCGGGGTCCCGACCCTCGCGCTGGCCAGCGCCCTCCTGCAGCTCGGCGGAGTCGAACAGGATCTTGCCGTTGACGTTGATGATGCGGACGCGCTCGAGGTCGGGCTCGAGGGCCAGGTAGTAGCCGATCAGCTCCTGGAACTTGTAGAAGCCCGAGGCGTAGTAGGTTTCGTAGCCCACGCAGATGGGCTTGGCGGTGAGGCTCGCGAACAGCTCGGCCCGGTTCTCGATGTCGCGCCGCAGCTCGCCGCGTTTCGTCAGGATCAGGTAGACCGCGTTGATCGTGAGGACCGCGACGATCACCGACGAGAGGGCGACGGCGGTGCGCGTCTTGAGGCTGTTGAGCCGGAGCGCCATGGCCACTCTAGGGGCGAGGAAGCCGGCATGATACTAGAATGGCGGGGCCCATGCGAGGCGACCCGTGCCCATCCTGGCGCGCATCCTGAGGGAGCGCGGTCTCGTCGGCGAGGAGCAGCTCGAGCGGGCCATCCAGCACCAGGTCCTGTACGGCGGGCGCCTCGGAACGAGCCTGCTGGAGCTCGGTTTCATCACCGAGGACGGCTTGCTGCAGGGCCTGTCCCGCTTCTACGGCGTGCCGGGGGCGACCGTCGACCCTCGGGAGATCACGCCTTCGACGGTCGCGCTGCTCCCCAAGTCCCTGGCGGCCCGCTTCAAGGTCTTCCCGTGGAAGCTCAAGGGCAAGACGCTGTTCCTCTTGATGATGGATCCCCACGACCACGCGGCAGTGGCGCGCATCTCGCTCTCGCAGGGCTACATCGTCAAGCCGCTGGTCGTGCCCGAGTTCCGGATGGTCCAGCTGCTGCGCGACCACTACGGCGTCGACGAGCGCTGGCGCTTCGACGACACCTACCGGCCGCCGGCCTTCGAGCCCGTTCCGGCCACGCCGCGGGAGGCCCTGGAGCGCCTCGAGTGGGCCAGCACCCGGGACGAGGTCGTCGAGGCCGTGCTCTCGCTGTGCCTCAACTACTTCAAGCGCGTCGCGTTCTTCATCGTGCGGGAGCCGTGGCTCCTGGGCTGGGCCGGGATCGGTGAGGGCCTGGAACGGGGGTTCGCGGCGAGCCTTCGCGTCCCTCTCGACCGGCCCTCGGTCTTCCGGGACGTCGTCCGCGACAAGTCGGTCTTCATCGGTCGCATCGGGTCGGAGGAGGAGAACCGTCGCTTCCTCAAGGAGGTGGGCAAGCGGCTCGGGACCGCGGCCGTCTTTCCGATCCTCGTGCGCGGGCGTGTCGTGAACCTCGTCTACGGGGACGGCGGTCCCGGCGGCAACGTCCGGGGCGACATAGGCGAGCTGCTCGCGCTCGTGCAGAAGGCGGCCCGGGCGTACCTGCGGATCATTCGCAGGCGGATCGCCGATGCGCGCGACGCCAGGACGGACCTGACAAAGCAGTGACGCCAAAGACCGCGTTCGGGAAGCTGAGCCAATCAACCCGCGTGCTTCGACGCTCGCTTCCAGCGAGGGCGAAGGACGCTGCGCGTTCAAAGCCACTCCCCTCCCCCTTCAGGGGGAGGGATAGGGAGAGGATCTAAGTCGATGAGCGAACGAAAGAAGGAGCTACGCCGGAGACGGAAGCGGCGCACGGGCAGGCTGAAGGAGCGCAAGCGGGCCGCCGTGGCCGCGGCGGCGAAGAAGCCCAAGAAGTAGCGCGAAGGGCGGCGCGCCGACGCCCGCCGCCCGTCGCCCGCCATGGAAGCCGCCGCCCCGGCGCGAGCGCTGCCCGGATTCCTGTCCGCCTTCGGCTTCCGGGGCTACCGCGTCCTGTGGACGGGCGCCTTCCTCTCGTCCGTCGGGACCTGGACGCAGGACGTCGCGCTCAACTGGCTGATCCACGAACGCTTCCTCGACCCGCGCTACCTCGGCTACCGCTCGTTCGCAGCGGACGCGCCGCTCATCGCGTTCATGGTGCTGGGGGGCGCCGCGGCGGACCGCATCGACCGCAGGCGCATCCTGATCGCGTCCCAGGTGCTGCAGATGTCGTTCGCCGCCGCCCTGGGCCTGCTCTACGGAGCGGGCCGCCTGAGCGTCTTCCCGATCGTCCTCTTCGCCTTTCTCACCGGCCTCGCTCAATCCCAGTCGGCGCCCACCTATCAGGCGGTCCTGACCACGCTCGTGCCGCCCGCGCAGATCCCGAGCGCGGTGGCGCTGAACTCCCTCCAGTTCAACCTGTCGCGGACGATCGGCCCGGTGCTGGCCGGCATCCTCCTGGTCCAGGCCGGCGCCGGCTGGTGCTTCACGGTCAACGTGCTGTCCTTCCTGGCGGTGATCGTCGCGCTCCGGGGCATCGAGATCCCGTCGCCGGGCCTCGCCCGCAAGGAGAAGCTGGCGGCGACGCTCCTCGCGGGCTTTCGGCACGTCGGCCGGGATCCGCAGCTACGGCTCTACATGGCCCTCGCCGGCGCGGGCAGCTTCCTGGCGTTTCCCCTCATCACCTATCTGCCCGTGATCGCGGGCGACGTGCTGAGGACCGGCGCGCGCGGGTACAGCCAGCTCCTGGCCGCCTTCGGCTGCGGCGCGATCCTGGGGGCGCTCGTGACCGCCCACCGCGGCGCCGCTCCGGCCCGGGGTCGCGCGCTGCTCGCGGGCTTCGCCGCCTACGGTCTGGCGACCCTCGCCGCCGTCCTCGCGGCCTCGCAGCTCGTGGCGATGGCGCTCTTGTTCGTGTCAGGGGTGAGCCTGGTCACGTCCTTCTCCATCCTGAACTCGCTCGTGCAGGAGTCCGCGCCTCAGGAGTTCCGCGGCCGTGTGGTCGGCATCTACGGTCTGTGCTTCCGGGGCGGCATGCCGCTCGGCAGCCTGGCCGCCGGCTTCTTCGTGCGCGCCTTCGGGGCTCCCTACACGCTGGCGTCGCTGTCAGCGCTCCTGTCCCTGCTCGCGGCGGGCGTCGCCTTGCGCAGCCGGCGCATCCACGCGACGTAGGAGAGGCCGACGGCCGTCGGATGGTGCCGGAGGCGGGACTCGAACCCGCATGGGTTTCCCCACACGCCCCTCAAACGTGCGTGTCTGCCAATTCCACCACTCCGGCGCAGAGATCGGTGGGACCGAGCAAGGAATTCTAGTGACGCCTCCCGGGGGTGTCAACGATCGGGGGCGCCGCGACGAGTGTTGCCGACCTCACAGGTCCCTGAGGATCTCCCGGGCCGCGTTGGCGCCGGGGGCGCCGGTGACGCCGCCGCCGGGGTGGGCGCCCGCGCCGCACAGATAGAGGCCGGGCACGCGCGCCCGATAGCGCGCCCAACCCAGCGCCGGTCGCATGGTGAAGAGCTGGTTCAGCGACGGCTCGCCGTGGGACGGGTGGCCGCCCGTCAGGCCGTAGGTCCGCTCGAGGTCCAGGGGCGTCAACACCTGGCGGCCGACGACGCGGGCGGACAGCCCAGGGGCGTACTCCTCCAGCAGCCGCAACACGACGTCGCCGACCTCGACCCGACGCGCGTCCCAGCCACCGGTCTTCAGCGCGTACGGCGTGTACTGGACGTACACCGACAGCACGTGCTGGCCGGCGGGCGCCAGGGACGCATCCGTCAGCGTCGGGATCGTGACGTCGAGCCAGGGACGCGCCGAGATCTCGCCGTACTTCGACGCGTCGAAGGCGCGCTCCAGGTCGTCGAGGGAGGGGCCGATGTGGATCCGTCCCTGGAGCAGCGCCGCGTCGGAGACGGCCTTGAAGGCGGGCAGGCTCGAGAGCGCGAGGTTGACCTTGGAGGCCATGCCCTTCTGCCGGTAGTTGCGGAGGCGCCTCACGTCCTCCGGGTCGAGCAGGGCGGGATCCAGCAGCTTCAGGAACGTGCGCTGCGGATCGGTTCCCGACACGACGGCCTTCGCCTCGATCTCCTCGCCTCCGGCCAGGACGGCGCCCGTGACGCGCCCGTCGCTGGTGACGAGTCGCACCACCTCGGCTCCGGTGCGTATCTCGGCGCCGAAACGCCGCGCCGCGTCGGCCAGGGCGTGCGTGACGGCGCCGAGGCCGCCCTTGACGATGACGGTCGAGCCGGCGCCGTTGCCGCCGGAAGCGGCCGCGTGGAGCAGGAAGTTCGCTGCGGTGCCGGCGGACCATGGGCCCGCCCAGGTGCCTGCGATGCCACGGGCCGCGAGCACGGCCCGGAGCGGCTCGGCCTCGAACCACTCGTTGACGAAGTCGGCCACGGCCATCGGCCCCCACCGGAGCAGGGACTGGGCGTCGTGGCGGCCGAGGCCGCGCACGGCCAGGCCGAGTCTCCCCATCGGCCAGGCGTCCCCGAGCCGCGGCTTCTCCAGGTCGGGCGGCGTGGCTTCCAGGAGCTGCGCGAGCACCTTCGAGACGCGCTGGAGCGTGGCGTGGAAGGCGGGGTAGCGCTGAGCGTCCTTCGGCGAGAAGGCAGCGATGGAGGCGGAGCTCTTCGCGGGGTCGCCGTAGAGCCCGAGGCAGCGGCCGTCCGGCTGGGGCGCCACCACGCGCGGCTCCGGCTCGACGCTCTCGAACTTCAAGCCCAGATCCGCGATCAGCGAGGCGCGCAGCGGCCCGGCGGTGTGGGCGAGCGTCGAGGCCCGGAAGCCCGGATGGAACTCCTCGGTGACTGCGGCGCCGCCCACGAGCTCCCGCCGCTCCAGCACCAGCGGCTTGCGGCCGGCCCGGGCGAGCAGCGCCGCCGCGATCAGCCCGTTGTGGCCGCCCCCGACGACGACGACGTCGTGCTTCACTGCGCGCCTCCGTCGACGTCCTTGAGGATCTCGAGGGCCGCGAGGCGGCCGTTGGCGCCCATGATGCCCCCGCCGGGGTGCGTGCAGGAGCCGCACATGTAGAGGTTGCGGACCGGAGTGCGGAAGCGGGCCCAGCCCGGCACCGGCCGCAAGAAGAAGAGCTGCTCCAGGCTCAGCTCGCCCTGGAAGATGTTGCCCTCCGTGAGGCCCCACTCGCGCTCGAGGTCGAGCGGCGTCACGACCTGCTTGTGCAGGATGATCTTGCGGATGTTGGGAGCGAACCGCTCGATGGTGGAGATCACGGCCTCCCCGAAGGCGTCGCGCTTCTCGTCCCAGGTTCCCTCGCGCAGCTTGAAGGGCGCGTACTGGACGAAGCAGGAGAGGATGTGCTTGCCCGGCGGCGACACCGACGGATCGGTGAGCGACGGGATCACCATGTCGATGTACGGGTGACGCGAGAAGTCGCCGTACTTGGCGTCGTCGTAGGCGCGCTCCATGTACTCGACGCTCGGGGAGATCGAGATGGCGCCGCGCAGGTGCGCTCCCGGACCCGGCATGCACGTGAAGTCGGGCAGTGCGTCGAGCGCGAGGTTCACCTTGCCCGAGCTGCCCCGCAGCTTGTAGCGCCGGACCTCGTCGAGGAACGGCTCGTCGACGACGCCCGGCTCGATGAGCTTCAGGAACGTGCGGTTGGGGTCCACGCTGGACACCACCAGGGAGGCGTCGACCTCGTCGCCGTTCTCGAGGGCGACCCCGGTGGCCCGCCCGCCCTTGACCTTGATGCGCGCGATGGGCGCCTTGGTGCGGATCTCGACGCCAGCCTCCTGCGCCGCGCCGGCGATCGAGAGGCTGATCTGCCCGGTGCCGCCGCGGGAGAAGCCCCAGGAGCGGAACGCGCCGTCGATCTCGCCCATGTAGTGGTGGAGCAGGACGTAGGCGGTGCCCGGCGAGCGCACGCCGAGGTAGGTGCCGATGATCCCCGAGGCGGACATGGTGGCCTTGAGCGGGTCGGTCTCGAACCACTGGTCGAGCATGTCCGCCGCGCTCATGGTCATGAGCTGGACGAGGTTGTGCTGGTTGGCCCGCGACAGCTGGTGGAAGCGCTTGCCGAGGCCAGCGAGCTTGATGAAGCCCGGGATGTCGAAGCACATCGGGTCCGGCGGCACCATCGACAGGATCGGCTTCACGAACTGGGCCATCTCGGCCATCGACTTCGAGTACTCGTCGTAGGCCTCGGCGTCGGTGGGCGAAAAGCGGTAGATCTCGCGGCGTGTGCGCGCGTGGTCGTTCATTCGCCACAGGTGGTCGCCGTCGAGGGGCGTGAAGGTGCCGTCGAGCGGCAGGATCTCCAGGCCGTGGCGCGGGAGGTCCAGGTCGCGGATGATCTCGGGGCGCAGCAGCGACACCACGTAGGAGCAGACCGAGACCTTGAAGCCGGGGAAGACCTCCTCGGTCACGGCGGCGCCGCCCAGCACGTGGCGCCGCTCGAGCACCACGACCTTCTTGCCGGCCTTGGCCAGGTAGGCCGCGGCGACGAGGCCGTTGTGGCCGCCGCCCACGATCACGACGTCGTACTTCCGGGCCATTCCTAGGCCCCCTTCTCGAGCTCTTCGAGGACGCCCTTGATCAGCAGCGGCCACACGGTGGTGGCGTCCGCGTAGACCTCGGCGAAGCGCCCGCCCTCGGCGGGCGGCACGAACTTGCCCCAGGACACGCCCTCGGAATACGTGCACCCCGACAGCCCGCCCCAGTGCACGGGCTCGGGGCAGATGCGGACCGCGTAGTGGTAGCGTGGCGGCGGGAAGCTCAGCCCCAGGCGGTGGTTGGCGATGTCGACGTACGGGGCGACCTCCTGGGCCCAGTTGCGTGGCACCCCCCCGCCGATCGTGAAGATGCCGAGCCGCTTGGCGCCCAGGCAGAACTTCGTGTAGCTGTTCAGGTCCAGGAACGGGTTGTAGCGCGGCACGGCGTCGAGCAGCCTCAGCGCGTCCCGCTCGCCCCGGGCCTGCGCCCGCTTCATCGCCCAGGTCGAGAGGTCGAGGCCGAGCTCGGAATCGGTGAAGGCCGGCACGTACACCGGGACGCCCTTGAGGTACGCGCTGCGCAGCACGCCCTGGCCCGCGGGATCCTCGGCGAGCACCTTGCCGAGGGCGCGGCAGACGATCTCGCTCGAGAGCTCGCGCTCCTCCCCGAGGGCGTCGATGGCCCTGGCCGAGAACTCCTCGACGTAGTTGAGGTTCGCTTCCATCTCGAGGGTGTCGTAGACGCGGTTGTAACCCTTGTCGAACAGCTCCTCGTCGGACATGCGAGGGTCGTGCCGGTAGTGGACGAGGCCCACGGCCTCGGAGAGGCCGTGGGCCATGAGGGCGCCCGTCGAGACGATGGCGTGCACCATCCCGGCCTCGATCATCTTCTGTATCACCGTGCCCATCTTCGCGATGGTCATGGCGCCCGAGAGCGTGAGCACGATCTTGCAGTCGCGGTCCTTGACCATCGCGACGGTGACGTCGAAGGCCTCGCCGAGGGCGCGGCCGCCGAAGGCCGTCCTCGACATTGCCTTGAGCAGCGAGGCGAACCCCGCGACCTTGTCCAGGTCAAGGCTCTCCAGCGGCACGAGGCCGTCCGCGCGCCCGTCGTGAAGATTGCGAACCTTGGTCATTGCCCCCGTCGGCCCTCCGCGGATGTGTCTGAAGGCGCGATGGTATGCGGGCTCAAGGGGCCGACGCAAGGCACCAGGACGTCGCCGAAATGACCGCAGGTTACGGCTAAGATGGGCGCTCGATGGGTCTGGGCCGGAGGCGCTGTCCCTGGGCCGGAAGCGACCCGCTCTACGTCGCCTACCACGACGAGGAATGGGGCGTGCCGCTCCGCGACGACCGCGCGCTCTTCGAGCTCTTGACGCTCGAGGGCGCGCAGGCCGGCCTCGCCTGGATCACGATCCTGCGGAAGCGCGAGGCGTATCGAGCCGCCTTCGACGGCTTCGACCCCGAGCGGATCGCGCGCTACGACCGCCGCAAGGTCGCGGCCCTGCTCCGCGATCCGGGCATCGTCCGCAACCGCGCCAAGGTCCTCGGGACGGTGCGGAACGCCCGTGCGTTCCTGCAGCTCGTGGACGAGACGGGCTCCTTCCACCGGTACCTCTGGAGCTTCGTCGGCGGGCGGCCGAAGCCGAATCGCTTCCGCTCGCTGCGGCAGGTCCCGCCCGAGAGCGACGAGTCCCGCGCGATGAGCAAGGCGCTGCGGAAGCGCGGCTTCACGTTCGTCGGCCCCACGATCTGCTACGCGTTCATGCAGGCCGCGGGGATGGTGAACGACCACCTGATCGGGTGCTTCCGGCACCGCGAGGTGGGACGTGCCGTGCCCGGTCAGCGGCGGCGCAGGTCGGCCAGCAATGCGTCCGGGCTCGGAGGCCGGCCCAGGAGGTCCCGGATCACGTCCCCTGACGGCCTTTCGAGGCCAAACCGGTAGAGCCGCTCCGCGAGCCACTCGTAGTAGCCGGGGTCCGGGCGCGTGAACGGCCCGCGCAGCTCGCGGCAGCGGGCACGCATGTCCGCCACCAGGATCGCTCCCAGGGCGTAGTTCATCATGTAACCCGGCGAATGCACGAGCTGCCCGCGCCGCGCCCACCAGGACAGCTCGGGATGGGGACGCACGTGGAGGTAGCGGCTCGTCAGCCCGGTCCAGACCGTGTCGGGGTCGGCGGCCGGTTCGCGGTGCAGCCTCAGCTCGAAGAGCCCCCAGGCGACGTCCAGGACGATGCCCGCGTACTTCGTCCACAGGCTGTCCTCGAGGCTCGCCGCTCGCCCGAGCCAGCGCCGCTGCCATTCGGGCTCGAAGGCTTCGAGGGCGACGAGGTCGGCGAGCGCCTCCGTGAAGGTGTCGCTGTCGGGCCAGTCCGCGTACGCCGGCCGGGTGCGGATCGCCGCGACGTGGATCGCGTGGCCCGTCTCGTGGAGCAGCTCTCCGAGGCTGCCGAGGCCGCCGACGCGGTACGTGGCGAAGACCCACGGCTCGCCGGTGATCCAGCCGCCCGAGCGAAGCCGGGGTCGCGCGCCGAAGTCGGTGAAGGCGACGGCGGTCTTCCCCTCGCGCGGGTCGAGGTCGTAGCGGATGTTGAGCGCGGCGACGTCGGCGCCGAGCGATCTGTAGAACTCGTCGTTCAGGGGCCGCAGGCGCTCGCGCGGCAGGGCGTCGGCGAGCGACCGGCCCGCGGCATTCCCGGCATGCTCGTAGTCCCACGGCTCCAGGTCAGCGCCCGGCTCGAGGTCGCGCCAGGCCTCGAGGATCGCGACCAGCCACGGCTCCAGTTTCTCGGGCGGGATGCCGAGGGCGTTCAGGTTCCGGTCGATGGGTGAGCCCTTGGCCTGCCAGCGTGCCGCCGACAGGGGCAGCATCACGCGGTAGGGACTCTTCGATCCGCCGTCGCCGTTGACGCTGCGGAACACGGGCGCCAGGGCCAGGAAGGCGGCCTTGCGCCGAGCGGGGTCGTCGGCGCGGGCGACCATCTCGAGGACGCTGAGGCGGTCGTAGCTTGCGCCCTCGAAGCGCACGTCGCTTGCGGCCCGACTGTAGCAGGCGTAAAGGCGCTCCTGGATGCGCTCGAGGGCGTCCTGGCCTTCCGCCAGCGCGCTCGGTTCGTAGCTGCAGTCCGGCGGACCGGCGGGAGCGGGCGTCGCGCGGAGGGCTTGCGGCTCCGGCGGCGTGCCTTCCCCGAGGAGCCGGAGCATCGCCTGCCGCGCGCGGCGATCGTCCGGGCTGAGCGCGCCCTCGTCGCTCTCGGCGAGGCCGTCCGCGACCTCGCGGTACAGGGTTGCGTAGCGATCGGCCTCGGCGCCCTGGCGCAGGCCTCGTCCCGCCGCGATCCGGCGTCGATCGTGGATCTCGCGCAGCTCGAGGAAGCGCGTCTCGAGGTCGCCGAAGGACAGGGCGGCTGTCCCCGCCAGGAGGACCGCGAGAACGACTTTCACAACGCGGGGGCCCAGAGGCGGATGCGGCCGTCGGAGAGGGCCGCGACCACGTGGTCGCTGGCGCCGTATAGACCTACCGCCGCGTAGTTCTCTCCCGACGGCCCCCAGAGGACCACCGAGGCGGCCGACGACGTCACGTCCCAGATGTGGACCGCGTTGTCCTGCGCGACCGTCGCGAGGTGCCGTCCGTCCGGGAAGAACGCCATCGAGACGGTGGGCTTCGTGCGGCTGGGCTGCGCCGTGAAGACCAGCTCCCGGCTCTCCACGTCGTAGACGCGGATGCTGCGGTCGTGACTCGCGGCGGCGACGCGCTTCCCGTCGGGCGCGAGGAGCAGGAGGCTGATCTGGGCCTCGGGGCCGCGGATCGATCCCACGAGCCGACAGGTGCGCGCGTCGGCCAGGCGCAGCACCTTGTTGGCATGGCCGGTGAGGAGCCAGGCGCCACCCGGGCCCGCGTAGGTCATCGCCGTCACGCCCGCCGGCTGCCGGTGCAGCTCGCGGCGCGACTCGCCCTCGCGGGCGGCGGCCAGGCTCCAGAGCTTGAGGTTCGAGTCCATGCCCCCGCTGGCCAGCGTCGAGCCGTCCGGCGAGAAGGCCAGGGCGCCGACGGAGCTCTCGTGACGCAGCTTGAGGGGGACCTCCATGCCCTTCTCCATGTCCCACACGTGCACGGCTCCGTCCACGTGGCCCGAGGCGAGCCAGCGCCCGTCAGCGGAGAGCGCGAGGGCGAGGCCCGCCGCGTCGTGGCCGGTGCGTCGGTGCATCCCGGAGCGGAGCGTCAACCTCTTCACTCGCGAGCGCAGGTCCCAGACGCGGATCGCCCCGTCGGTCCCCGACACGACGAGCGCGTCGCGGCCCGGGGCGACCAGGGCCGTGGCGGAGCCCGGCGGCTCGCCGAAGAGCGCCACCTCGCGGAACAGCGCGGCGCCGCGCTCGGCCAGCAGCTCGAAGAAGCCCGTCGCCAGCCGCGGCGGAGGCGTGAGCATCGCGGCCGCCGGAAGCGCCGCGCCGGTGGCGACCGAGAGGACGGTGGACGGCATCGGGGCTGAAGCCGCTGGCCGCGTCGGCACGGCCGCCTGTGGCGAGGGGGCCGGGGGCGACCCGCGCCCGACCGTCGGCGCCTCGCTCAGGCGCTCTTCCAGCTCGCGCACCAGGGCCACCAGCTCGGGGCGCGACGGCTCGAGGGCCTGGGCGCGGCGCGCGGCGCTCATGGCCCCTTCGAGGTCCTCACGGGCGAACAGCGAGCGCGCGTCCTCCAGCGCGCTACTGTAGGCGCTCTCACGTGCCTCGGACGTGAGCGGCCGCTCTCCCGAAGGCGTCAAGCCCAACATCACCTGCAGCGCGTCGGCCATCTCCGCGCAGTCGCGGAATCGCGCCGCCGGGTCCTTGGCGAGGGCCCGCTCCACGATCGCCGCCACTCCGGGCTGCAGGCCCAGGGCCACGGCGTCGAGGGGCGGGGGCGGCTCGTGCACGATCTTGTAGACGAGGGCGGCGATCGTCGGCGCGTCGAAGGGGCGCTCTCCCTTCAGCAGCTCGTACAGCACGATGCCGGTGGCCCACATGTCCGCGCGATGGTCCACGCGCCCGCCCCGCAGCACCTCGGGCGCCATGTAGCTGGGGGTGCCGAGCACGAGGCCGGTGCGGGTCATCGAGGAGTCCTCGAGCCGCGCGATGCCGAAGTCCACGATCTTCACCGTGCCGTCGTTCAGCAGGCGGATGTTGGCCGGCTTCACGTCGCGGTGGAACACGCCGCGCTTGTGGGCGAAGTCCAGGGCGCGGCAGATGTCGACGACGATGCGGATCTTCTGGGCGGTGCCGAGGCGGCCGGGCGGGGTCATGGCCTGGGCGAGGTCCATGCCCTCGAGGAGCTCCATGGCGATGAAGAGCGTGCCGTCCACCTCGCCCAGCTCGTAGATCGTGACGATGTTGGGGTGCTGGAGCCGCGCCGCCGCCCGGGCCTCGCGCTGGAAGCGCGCCATCGTGTCCGCCTTGGCGAGCAGCTCGGGCGCGACCGTCTTGAGCGCCAGCTCCCGGTCGAGGATCGGGTCGCGGGCGCGGTAGACGTGTCCCATCGCCCCGTGGCCGAGGCTGGCGACGATCTCGAACTTGCCGAGCTTCTGCGTGGTCTTCTCGGAGCAGAGGGAGTGAGGCGCTAATGATAGCGCCCCTCGGCCGATGTCCCGCGACCCGCAGGCGGGACCCGGGGGAGCGCCGTGGCTGGCGCTCCCCCGGGAGAACGGGACTACTCGAAGCTGAAGTACGCGACCGCGTCGCTCGCGGCCGGGAGCGTTGACAGGGGGTACGCGCAGGCGCGAGATTCGGGCTCTCAGCGGAGGCCAGATGTTCAAGGATTCGAATCGGGAGCCCGCTCTGCCCGTTCGCCTCGACCCGGTGTCGAACGGCGAGGTGCTGCCGGCGGCGAGCCCGCGGCTTCGCGCCGCGCAGGAGCTGGCCCGCGCGGAGGCTGCCCGTCACGCGTGGCGCCTCGGCGTCTCCCGGCGCGCGTTCCTCGAGAGCGCCGCCGGCGCTGCGACGACGCTCATCGCCGTGAACCGCGTGTGGGCCGGCACCCGGCCCGGCGGCTACTTCGCCGTCAGCCCGGCGATGGCCCAGGACCCGGCGGCTGCGCGCACGGTCCTGGCGGGCGACGAGTTCGTCTTCGACGTGCAGACGCACCACGTCAGCCCCGACCGCTCCTGGCTGCCCGAGAACCCGCATTTCGACTTCCTCAACAAGCTGCCGCAGGGCCGCTGCAGCGAGAGCGACCCGCTCCGCTGCTACTCGCGCCATCACTTCGTCAAGGAGATCTTCATGGACAGCGACACCGACGTCGCGGTCCTCTCGGGTCTCCCGGCCGCCCCCATGACCACGCCGGTAACCCAGAAGGAGATGGACGAGACCCGGCGCGTGGTCGAGATGCTCGAAGGCTGGCCGCGGCTCCGCGTGCTCGGGCAGGTGCTCCCGAACCTGGCGCCGCTCGAGGCCCAGCTCGACGGCATGCAGCGCCTCGTGGAGGACGAGGGCGTCCGCGCCTGGAAGGTCTACACGCAGTGGGGCCCGAACGGGAAGGGCTTCTGGCTGGACGACCCGAAGACCGGGATCCCGATGATCGAGAAGGCGCGGAAGCTCGGAGCGAACGTCATCTGCATCCACAAGGGCCTCTCGCTCCTGGGCTTCGACCCGCTCTATGCGGGCTGCCGGGACGTCGGGCCGGTGGCGAAGATGTTCCCGGACGTGCAGTTCGTGGTGTACCACTCGGGCTTCGACTTCCCGTTCGAGGAGGGCGCGCACGACCCGAAGGCCGAAGGCGGGATCAGCTCGCTCGTCCGCTCACTGCACGACAGCGGCATCCGGCCCAACACGAACGTGTGGGCCGAGCTGGGCACGACCTGGCGCGTCGTGCTGGGGCATCCCACGCCGGCGGCCCACGCCCTCGGCAAGCTGCTCAAGTTCGTCGGGGAGGACCGCGTTCTCTGGGGGACCGACTGCGTGTGGTACGGCTCGCCGCAGGACCAGATCCAGGCCTTCCGCGCGTTCCAGATCGCGCCGGAGCTGCGCGAGGCCCACGGCTATCCCGAGCTGACGCGCGAGCTCAAGGCCAAGGTTTTCGGGCTCTCCGCCGCGCGGCTCTTCGGGCTGGACGTCGCGGACGTGAGGCGGCGGCTGCGTGGCGACCGCGTCGCCCAGGCCCGGGCCGACTACGCGAACGACCCGCGGCCCAGCGGCCTGACCTACGGCCCGCGGACGCGCGCGCAGTTCCTGAGGCACCTCGCGCGGCAGACCGGGCCGGCCTGATTCGCGTGCGGACGCCTTTCGTGAGAGACTGAGGGTCCTTCGCGCTCCAGACGGGAGCCGCGCAGACGGCGGCATTTCCGGCAAGTCCCCCGTTCAAGAAGATCCGACGCCGGCAAGCACCCATAAGGGGACACGAACGTCCATGCCTTTCTCCTCCTTCGGCCTCCGGGCCGAGCTTCTCCAGGGCGTCCGCGAGCTCGGCTTCACGCGACCCACGCCGATCCAGACCGAGGCCATTCCGCCGGCCCTCGAGGGGCGCGACGTGCTCGCCTGTGCCATGACCGGCAGCGGCAAGACCGCGGCCTTCCTCCTGCCCATCCTCCAGCGCCTCGCGGACAAGCCGCGCCGCACCACGCGGGCGCTGGTGCTGACGCCGACCCGCGAGCTGGCCGCCCAGATCGCGCAGCACCTCGACGAGCTCGCGGTCCACACGCCGCTCACGGGCGCCGCGGTGTTCGGCGGAGTCGGGATGGGGCCGCAGGAGCACGCGTTCCGGAGCGGGGTGGACGTGATCGTGGCGACGCCGGGTCGCCTGCTCGACCATTTCCGGCAGCGCTACGCGAGCCTGCAGGGCCTCGAGGTGCTGGTCCTCGACGA
>DASSJI010000098.1:0-8905 GCA_035691285.1 Vicinamibacteria bacterium
GGCGGCGCTCGGCTCGGGCCGCGGGCCGCGGCTCCTGCGCTCGAAGAGGCTCGACCTCCGCTACCGGCCCGACCGGACCCTGGAGGCCGCCGCGGTGGTCGGCGAGGGCGACATCACCCTGTTGCCAGGGCCCGGGGAGGAGCGCAGGAAGCGCCGGCTGCGGGCCAACGTCATGGACTTCCGCTTCGATGCCCAGGGGCGCGCGGAAAGGGCCACGGGCCGGCAGGACGCGTCCATGGTCGTCGAGCCCCTCGACAAGGGCAAGGGCGGGGTCCTCACGGTGAAGTCCGACCGCTACAAGGCCCGCCTCGTTCCCGAGCGCGGCGAGGTGGACAACATACTCTTCGATGGGAACGTGTCCTTCGAGCGCGGCGGGCAGAAGGCCACGGCGCAACGCGGGCGCTTCATCGGGCGCACCTCGACGCTGCACCTGTCCGAGAGCCCGCAGCTCGCCCAGGAGGGCAGCCAGCTCACGGCCTGGGCGATCAACATCGGCACCGAGTCCGGCGACGTGGAGGCGCGCCGCGACGTGCGCCACGTGCTGCGCGGCCAGAAGGCCGCGTCGCGGCCCGGGCTCCTCGGCGGCGGGGAGGCGCCCACGCTCATCACCAGCCGCGAGATGAAGTACGTGTCGGCCTCGAAGACCGCGACGTACGAGGACGAGGCGCTGCTGCGGGCCGGAAAGGACGAGGTGCGCGCGCCCGTGCTGGTCGTCGAGGAGGACGCCAGGGGCGCCCGGAGGCTCACCGCGAGCGGGGGGATCGTCTCCTTGCTCCATCCCCGGGCGGCGAACGCAGGGGACAAGGAGCCCGCGAAGGTCGAAGGTCGAAGCGAGACGATGGTCTACGAGGAGGCCGCGGGCCGGCTCGTGTACACGGGGGACGTGTCCCTGAAGCAGGGCGACATACAGACGCGCAGCCCCACGGCCACCGTGACCCTCACGCCCGACGGGCGCGGCGTGGAGAGGCTGGTGGCGGGCGAGCCGGTGGAGGTGCAGCAGACGAACAGGAAGGCGACCGGGAAGCAGGCCGTCTACACTCCGGGGAACGAGACCATGGTGCTCACCGGGGACGCCGTCGAGCTCGTGGACGGCCTGCGCACCACGCGCGGGCGTTCGTTGACCTTCCACGTGGGCGACGATACGATCCTCGTCGACGGCCGCGAGGAGGGTCGCACCGAGACCATCTTGAAGAAAGAGCCGTCGCCACCACCGTGAGCCTCCTCGAGGCCCGAGCACTCACCAAATCCTACGGAAGGCGGACGGTCGTGAAGCACGTGGACCTCCACGTGCGCGAGGGCGAGGTGGTCGGGCTGCTGGGCCCGAACGGCGCCGGCAAGACCACCACCTTCTACATGGTCGTCGGCCTGACGCGGCCGGACAGCGGGCAGGTGTTTCTCGGGGAGCGGGACATCACGGCGCTTCCCATGTACCAGCGGGCGCGCGCCGGGATCGGCTATCTGCCCCAGGAAGCCAGCGTGTTCCGCAAGCTGACGGCCGAGGGCAACATCCTGGCCATCCTCGAGACGCTGGGCATGCCGCCCCGGGAACAGCGGCAGCGCGCACACCAGCTCCTCGTCGAGCTCGGCATCGAGGCCGTGGCCCGCCAGCCCGCCTACACGCTCTCGGGGGGCGAACGCCGGCGGCTGGAGATCGCCCGCTCCCTGGCCACGACGCCCGGCTTCATCCTGCTCGACGAGCCCTTCGCGGGCATCGACCCGATCGCCGTCATCGACATCCAGGCCATCATCGCCCACCTGAGGCGGCGGGGGATCGGGATCCTGATCACCGACCACAACGTCCGGGAAACCTTGAAAATCACCGACCGCGCCTATATCCTGACGGGCGGCGAGGTGTTCCGCTCCGGGACTCCCGTCGAGCTGGCCTCCGACGAGGAGGTCCGGCGCGTGTACCTCGGCGAGGGCTTCCGGCTCGACAAGAGGGACGAGGATCTCTAAGCCGCGTGGCCATCCAGCAGAAACTCGGGCTCTCGACACGGCTGTCCCAGCGGCTCATCCTGACGCCGTCGCTGCAGCAGGCCATCAAGCTCCTGCCCCTCACCACCCTGGAGCTGGCCGAGGTGCTCGAGCAGGAGGTGATGGAGAACCCGCTGCTCGAGGAGGTGCCCCAACAGGAGAACCTGTCCCAGGAGGAGATCGCCAGCCAGGAGGCCAAGGAGAAGGCCGAGAAGGACGATCCGCTAAAGGACATCGACGTCGAGAAGTTCTTCGAGGACTACCTGGAAGACGACGGCGGCTTTCGCCGCACCCGGAGCGCCGAGGTGCCCGAGGCGCCGCCCATCGAGAACACCCTGACCGAGTCGCCGGACCTCTACGATCACCTGTCGTGGCAGCTCCGCATGACGGTGTCCGACGAGCTGGTCCTGGAGATCGGCGACGCGATCATCCACAACCTGGACGAGGACGGGATGCTGCGCGCCTCGGTCGAGGAGATCGCGAACATGGGGCCGTTCCCGCTGCCCGAGGTGGAGAAGGCCCTGGCCGTGGTCCAGGCGCTCGACCCGCCGGGGGTCGCGGCCCGGGACCTGCGCGAGTGCCTGCGCCTCCAGCTCCGGCACCTGGGCCTCGAAGGCTCGGCCACCGACGTGATGGTGCGCGACTACCTGAGACAGCTCCAGACCCACCAGTACGCTGACCTTTCGAAGCAGATGGGGCTGACGCCCGAGGAGGTCTCGCATCACCTCGAGATCATCCGGCACCTGGACCCCAAGCCGGGGCTGAAGTACAGCCCGGACCGCTCGACCTACATCCTGCCCGACGTCTTCGTGGTGAAGGAGGGAGAGGCCTACAAGATCGTCCTCAACGACGACGGGCTGCCGAAGCTCCGCATCAGCCCCACCTACCGGCGCATGCTCGACAACCGCGAGGCCGGCACCGAGGAGACGCGCAGCTACGTGAAGGACAAGCTGCGCAGCGCCCTCTGGCTGCTCAAGAGCGTCGACCAGCGGCAGCGGACGATCTACAAGGTGGCCGAGTCGATCGTCAAGCACCAGCGCGGGTTCCTGGATCACGGCATCGAGCACCTGCGGCCCCTCGTGCTGCGCGACGTGGCCACGGACATCGGCATGCACGAGTCGACGGTGTCCCGGGTGGTGGCGAACAAGTACATGCACACGCCCCGGGGCGTCTACGAGATGCGCTTCTTCTTCCACAGCGGGATCACGTCGTCCATGGGCGAGGCCGTCAGCTCGGTCACGATCAAGGACCGCATCCGGAAGATGATCGAGGGCGAGGCGCCGACCCGGCCCCTCTCGGACTCCCAGATCGCCGACGCCCTGGCCCGGGAGGGCCTGCCCCTGGCTCGCCGCACCGTGGCCAAGTATCGCGAGGAGCTGCGCATCCCGCCCTCTAACCTTCGGAAGTCGGTGCACTGATCGGAGGGACGCGATGAGGATCGAGTTCACGGGCCGCCAGACCGAGGTGTCTCCCGAGCTGCGCGCCCTGACCGAGCGCAAGCTCAGGAAGCTCGAACGGGTGCTGCACGGCATCAGCGACGTCCACGTGGTGCTCGAGGCCGACAAGCACCGTCAGATCGCCGAGGTGAGCGTCCACTCGCCCCACCTCACGCTGACCGCCGCCGACGAGAGCACCGACGCGGGCGCCTCCCTCAGCACCGTACTCGAGAAGCTGACGCGCCAGGCGCAGCGGCACATGGGCAAGCGCATCGAGCGCAAGCGCCGCGGGCCGTCGCGGGCCACGGCGCTGTGGAGCGGGATCCTGGCGGCCGTGGAGCCGCTGCGGGGCCCGCGGGTGATCCGCAGCCGGCGCTTCGTCGTGAAGCCGATGACGGTGGACGAGGCGGTGCTCGAGGTCGGCGGCAACGACGACGGGGTCGTGGTGTTCCGGAACGCGGCGACGGCCCGCGTCAACGTCCTCTACAAGCGGCGTGACGGCAACCTCGGCCTCATCGAGCCGGAAGGCTAGGCGCCGCCGGCCGGCGGTCGCCGTCGCCGAGCTCCTGGCGCGCGAGGCCTCGGCTCTGGGCCTCCGCCTCCTGGCCGGCCGCAAGGGCCTGCGCCGGGAGGTGCTCCTGGCCCGCGTGCAGCGTCCCGGGCTGGCGCTGGCGGGGCACACGGGCTACGTGCACTACGGGCGCGTCCAGATCATCGGCGGCAGCGAGATGGGGTACCTGCGCAAGCTGAAGCCGCCGCTGCGGGCCCAGGCGGTGGCGCGCCTCCTGCGCCGCCGGCTGACCTGCCTCGTGGTGACCAAGGCCATGCGGCCGCCAGTGGAGCTGGTGCGGGCGAGCGAGGCGCGGGGCATCCCGCTGCTCGCGACCCGTCTGGAGTCCACGG
This sequence comes from Vicinamibacteria bacterium, assembly GCA_035691285.1. Taxonomy (GTDB): domain Bacteria; phylum Acidobacteriota; class Vicinamibacteria; order Fen-336; family Fen-336; genus DATFEN01. The sequence continues at coordinate 4,314 of DASSJI010000098.1, forward strand.
CCTTCCTCAAGCAGCTCACGCGCTTCCTCGAGCCGCGCCTCGCCGCCAGCGTGCAGCGGCACGCCGTGCTGGTGGACGTCTTCGGGCTGGGCGTGCTGATCGCCGGGCAGAGCGGGATCGGGAAGTCGGAGTGTGCCCTCGAGCTCGTGGACCGCGGCCACCGGCTCGTCGCCGATGACGTCGTGGTGATCAAGCGCCTCGGCAACAACCTGGTGGGCGACGCCCCGGAGCTGACCCGGGACCACATGGAGCTGCGCGGGCTGGGGATCCTGGACGTGCGGGGGCTCTACGGCGTGTCCGCCATGCGGCACTCCAAGCGCATCGAGCTGGTCGTGAACCTCGAGCGCTGGGCGCCGGGAAGGCAGTACGACCGTCTCGGCCTCAGCGCCGAGACGGAGACCATCCTGGGCGTGGAGGTGCCGCTCGTCCGCATGCCCGTGGCTCCGGGGCGCAACATCGCCCTGCTGATCGAGGTGGCCTCGCGGAGCCAGCTCCTGAAGGCGCGCGGCTACGACGCCGCCCGGCGGCTCACCGCCCGGGTCGACGCCCTGGTCGGAAGCGGCGAGGAGCCCGCGTGAAGCCCACGGCCCCGAGGCGACGCGCGTCGCGCAGCGTCCCCGAGATCGTCGTGATCACGGGCCTGTCGGGCTCGGGGAAGAGCCACGTGCTGCGGGCCCTCGAGGACCTCGGCTGGTTCTGCGTCGACAACCTGCCGACCGCGCTCGTGCCGCGCTTCGTGGAGCTCGTCGGGAGCTCCGCCGAGCTGCGGCGCTGCGCGGTGGTGGCCGACGTCCGGGAGCCGGACTTCCTGTCGCGCTTCCCGGCCGCCTATCGCCAGGTGAAGGAGCGGGGGGGCGTGAGGGCCACGCTCCTGTTCCTGGAGGCCGAGGAGAAGGTGCTGCTGCGCCGCTTCAGCGAGACCCGGCGCCCGCACCCGATGGCCGAGAACGAGCCCGTCGTCGACGCGGTCCGCGACGAGCGCGAGGCGCTGCGGCCGATCCGCAAGATGGCCGACCGCATCCTGGACACCTCGACCCTCACGGTCCACCAGCTCCGGGCGCAGGTGCGCGAGCAGTACGGGGGCGGGGACGGCGCGGTGACGGTGATCAGCGTCGTGTCCTTCGGCTTCAAGTACGGGATCCCGGCCGAGGCCGACCTGGTCTTCGACGTGCGCTTCCTGCCGAACCCGAACTTCGTGCCCCGCCTGAAGCGGCTGACGGGCAGCCATCCCGCGGTGGTGCGCTACATGAAGGCGCAGCCGGAGCTGCGGGCGTTCCTGCGCCGCCTGCTGGGCTTCCTGCGCTTCGTGGTCCCGCGCTATGTCCGGGAGGGCAAGAGCTACCTCACGATCGCCATCGGCTGCACCGGCGGGCGTCATCGCTCGGTGATGATCGCGAACGCGGTGCGGGACGACCTGGCGGCCAGGCGGCTTGCGGCGAAGGTCCGGCATCGCGACCTGGGGCTCCGCTGATGATCGGGATCGTGGTCGTCGGGCATGGCCAGGTGGCCGTCGAGCTCGTGAAGGCGGCCCGCGGGATCGTCGGGGAGATCCCGCAGATCGCGGCGGTGTCGGTGGGGTGGAGCGACGACGTGAGCGACGCCACGACGGCCGTGCGGCGCGCGCTGGCGGAGGTCGGCGGCGCCCCGGCCCTGGTGCTGACGGACATGTTCGGCGGAACCCCGACGAACGTGAGCCTTCCGCTCCTGGCCGAAGGAGTCGAGATCGTCACGGGAGTCAACCTGCCCATGCTGATCAAGCTGATCAGCCTGCGCGAGGGAGAGCTGCTCGAGGTCGCCCGGGTCGTGCGGGACCAGGGCAAGGGCGCCATCTACGTGGCCAGCGAGCTCTTGGAGAAGAGGCCGTCGTGATCCGGCGCGAGGTCGAGATCCGCAACCGGCTCGGGCTCCACGCCCGCGCAGCGGCGCGCTTCGTCCACACCGCGGCGGGCTTCCGCGCCGCCGTGACGGTCACGCGCGGCGAGCGAACCATGGACGGCAAGTCGATCCTGGGCATCCTGCTGCTGGCGGCCTGCCAGGGCACGCGCCTCGTCCTCCAGGCGCAGGGCGCCGACGAGAAGGAGTGCGTGACGGCCCTGGCGGAGCTGGTCGAGGGCGGCTTCGGAGAGGCGTAATGGAACTCGCGGGCGTCGGTGTCTCGCCGGGCATCGCGGTAGGGGAGGCGCTCCTCGTGGAGCGCGAGGCGATCGCCGTGTTCCGCCTGCTCCTGCCGCCCGGCGAGCTCGAAGGCGAGGTGCAGCGCCTGCGCCGTGCGGTGGAGGCGTCGCGGGAGCAGCTCCAGGCGATCAAGGAGCGCCTCGCCCGCCAGATCGGCAGCCCCCACGCGTACCTGTTCGACGCGCAGCTGCTGATGCTCGAGGACCCGATGCTCCTCGACCGGACGGTGGCCGTGATCCGGGAGGAGCACTTGAACGCGGCGTGGGCGCTGCGCACGGTCGCCGAGCGGCTGCAGGCGCTCTTCGAGGAGTTCAGCGACGCCTACCTGAAGGAGCGCCGCACGGACCTCGACGACGTCCTGGGCCGGATCCAGCTCAACCTCGCGGGCACCCCGGGCGCGCCGTCGCTCTCGCGCCTGCCGCGCCCACACGTGCTCGTGGCCGAGGAGATCCCGCCGTCCGAGGCCGCGGAGCTGGACTGGGAGAACATCCTCGCCGTCATCACCGACGGCGGCTCGGCGACGTCCCACACGGCGATCCTGGCCCGCTCGCGCGGTGTGCCCGCCGTGGTCGGGCTGCGCGACGCCACGCGCCGCATCCCGGCGGGGGCCCTCGTCGTGGTCGACGGCGAGCGCGGCCGCGTGGAGGTCGAGCCGTCCCAGCCGGCCCTGGCCGGGTATCGCGCGGCGCAGGAGCGCGCCCGCGTCGAGGAGGAGCGCCTCCAGGGCACGCGCGCGCTGAAGGCGGCGACCCGGGACGGGGTGGGCGTGCGCCTGCTGGCCAACGCCGAGTTCCCCGAGGAGGCCCGCACGGCGGCGCTCTACGGCGCCGAGGGCATCGGGCTGTTCCGCTCCGAGTACCTGCTGGGCCGCGCGCTGACGTGGCCGAGCGAGGAGCGCCAGGTGGAGGTGTACCAGGGGCTACTGGACGCCGTGTCCCCCTTCCCGGTCACGATCCGCACCTGGGACGTGGGGCGGGAGGACCTCGCTCCGGGCGGGCCGTCGAGCCCGAACCCGGCGCTCGGCGAACGCGCGCTCCGGCTCCTGGCCCGCGATCCCGCCCCGTTCCTCGCCCAGGTGCGGGCGCTGCTGCGCGCCGCGGCCCACGGCCCGATCCGGATGATGTTCCCCTTCGTGGGAGGGCCTCGGGACCTGCGCCTCGCCCGGGAGCTGGTCGGCCGCGCGGTCGGGGAGCTGGCCCGAGAGGGCCTGCCGTTCCGGGCCGACGTCCCCGTCGGCCTCACCCTCGAGCTTCCGAGCGCCGCGCTGACCGCCGACCTCCTGGCGCGCGAAGCGGACTTCTTCAGCGTCGGCACGAACGACCTGATCCAGTACCTGCTGGCGGTGGACAGGATGGACCCTCGCGTCGCCCCACTCTACGAGCCGCTGCACCCCGCGGTGCTGCGCGCCGTCAAGCGCGTGGTGGACGCCGCGGACGCCGCGGGTCGGCCGGTGTCGGTGTGCGGGGAGATGGCGGCCGATCCCCTCCAGGCGCTGGTGCTGATCGGGCTCGGCGTCCGCGAGCTGAGCATGAGCCCGGCGGCGATCCCCCGCGTGAAGGCGGCGGTGCGCGCTGCCACGGCCGCGTCGGCGCGGTCGGCGGCCGCCGCCTGCCTGGACATGGCCACGGCGGAGGAGATCGAGGATCATCTGCGCCGCGCCCTCGGGCTCGCCTCGGGGACCGGCGTGGTCGTGCCGTCGTGAACGGCGGGAGGGAAACGCGAGTGGCCGAGACTCCGAAGAAGGTGGACAAGCCCTGGGGCTACGAGATCTGGTGGGCGCGCACCGACCGCTACGTGGGCAAGATCCTCCACGTGCGGCGCGGCGAGAGCCTCTCGCTCCAGTACCACAACGTCAAGGACGAGACGATCATGATCCAGTCGGGCACCCTCCTGTTCGAGACGAGGCCCGCCGGGGAGGCGACGGCGCCGCTCCAGCGCCACGAGCTCAAGCCTGGCGACGTGTTCCACATCACTCCGGGCACCGTCCACCGCATGACCGGCATCACCGACTGCGACATCGTCGAGGTGTCGACGCCGGAGCTGGACGACGTGGTTCGCCTGGAGGACCGCTACGGAAGGGTCGGGACGAGCAAGCCGTAGCGGGCCGAGCCGCCCGCGCTTCAGTACGCCCTGAGCTCCCGGATCGCCTGCAGGATGTCGTCGACCTGGGGCAGGATCGCGTTCTCGAGGACCGGCGCGTAGCCGACGAAGGTGTCCAGGGCGCCGATGCGCCTGACCGGGGCGTCGAGGTACTCGAAGAGCTCCTCGGCGATGCGCGCGGCGATCTCGGCGGTGTAGCCCCAGGACAGCGCGTCCTCCTGCGCCACGATCACGCGGCCGGTCCTCCGCACGCTCGCGGCGACCGCCTCCCAGTCGTACGGCGACAGGCTCCGAAGGTCGAGGACCTCGACGCTGAT
>DASSJI010000099.1:0-11287 GCA_035691285.1 Vicinamibacteria bacterium
CCGCCGGAGCACCCGGCCCAGGCGCCTGATCCCCTCCTCGATGCGGGCGGGCGTGCAGTAAGAGTAGTTCAAGCGGAACGTCGACGCACCGTCGCCGTCGGGGAAGAACGATCGCCCGGGGACGAAGGCGACCTTCTCCTCGAGCGCGTCCTCAAGCAGCTCCTCGGAGTCGACTCCCGCGGGCAGGGTGACCCACAGGAACAGCCCGCCCTGGGGACGCGTCCAGCGCGCCGAGGGCGGGAAGTGGGCGTCCAGGGCACGCAACATGGCGTCGCGCCGCTCCCCGTACACCCTGCGGATCGTCTGCACGTGGCGGTCGAGGAAGCCGCCCCGCGCGGCCTCGTACGCGACGTGCTGACAGAAGCTGCTGGTGTGGAGATCGGCGCCCTGCTTCGCCTGCACCAGGCGCGCGATGACCTCCTCCGGAGCCACGATCCAGCCGAGCCGGAAGCCCGGCGCCAGCGTCTTGGAGAGCGAGCCGAGGTAGAGGACGCCGCCGCGGAGCGACCGCTCGCCGTTGGCGCAGCCGTGGTGCTCGGCGTCGAGCTTCACGAGCGGCGGCAGGTGGCGACCCTCGTAGCGCAGCTGGCCGTACGGGTCGTCCTCGACGATCGGGACGCCGTAGCGCGAAGCCAGCTCGACCAGGCGCAGCCGGCGCGCCAGGCTCAGGGTCACGCCGCCGGGGTTCTGGAAGTTCGGGAGCACGTAGACGAACTTCGCTCCGGCCTCGAGCGCCTCCTCGAGCCGGTCCACCTGCATCCCGTCGTCGTCGATGGGCACCGGTCGGTAGCGCGCTTCGTACGCGGTGAACGCCTGCAGCGCCCCGAGGAAGGTGGGCTGCTCGGTGACGACGTGGTCCCCCGGATCCAGCAGCACCTTGCCGATGAGGTCGAGGGCCTGCTGGGCGCCCGACGTGACGAGGACGTTGGCCGGCGTGACGCGGATCCCATAACGGGCCATGTGGCGCACCAGCATCTCCCGCAGCGGCAGGTAGCCCTCGGTGGTGCCGTACTGGAGCGCCAGGGCGCCGTGTTCGGCGATCGCGCGCTGGGCCGCCGCGGCCACCTCGGCCACCGGGAAGACCTCCGGCGCCGGCAGCCCCCCGGCGAAGGAGATGATCTCGGGCTGCTCGGTCAGCTTGAGCAGCTCGCGGATGGCCGAGCTGGTCATCCGGCGCGTGCGTCCCGCGAAGCGGTCGCTCCAGCGGATCTCGGCGGCGGCGACGGTCGTCGCGCTCATGGCTTCCCCCCTGTCTTCGCCGCCTCGGGGCAGACCTCGCAGTCGTTCCTCGCGGTGGCGCACGGCACTCCATCCGCCTGGGCCTCGGCGCAGGTCGGGCCGTCGAGGGGATCCAGGGCCTCCCGCACCGCACGCGCGCCGGCGGCGAAGGCGCGCTCGTCGAGCGCCAGGAGCTCCGGCTTGTGGCGGAGCGCCTGCCGTAGCGCCGCGAGGTAGGTCTCCGCCGGGAACAGCGCGGTGGCCTCGTGCAGCGCCCCGAGCGCAACGACGTTCTTCACCATCACGCCGCCGAGCTCCTGGGCCAGCGCCGAGCACGGGATCGCCAGACAGCGAATCCTCGGATCGAGGGCGGGCGCGTCGGTGACGACCGAGCGGTCGTAGACCACGACCCCGCCCGGGACGACCGCTGGTCCGAACTTGGCCAGGCTCGGCGCGTTGAACGCGACGAGGGCGTGGGGCGACGGCGCCGCCGGCGACAGCACCTCGACCTCGGCGACGCGCACGTCGGCGTACGACGTGCCGCCCCGCGACTCCGGGCCGTAGCTCGGGATGTGGGTGGCGTCGAAGCCCTCGTTGATCGCGGCGCGCGCGATGAGCATGGCGGCGGTCTGGGCACCGTCACCGCCGGCGCCTGCGAGCTTGAACGCCACGTCGGCGCCGTAGCGGTGCCGCGGGAATCCGTGGCAGAAGCGCGGCGTCGGCTGCGCGTCCAGGCCCAGCGCGGCGCTCATCGTCCCGGGCTCGAAGCTCGGCCGGCGCCACTCGGGCCAGGGCGTCCCCGCCACGTCCTTCTTCACGCCCAGGGGGAAGACCCGGCTCATCTGCTCCTTCACCCAGCGCTCGGCCTCGTGGGGCGTCTGGCCCAGGTGGAGCGGGCACTCGGAGAGCACCTCCACGAAGGCCAGGCCGCGGTTCTCCACCTGGAGCGCGACGGCCTTGCGGATCGCCTTCTGGGCCTTGACCCGCTGCTTGGCGTCGTACAGGGCCACGCGCTCGACGTAGAGCGTCCCGTCGAGCTGCGCGACCAGCTCCGCCATCTTGAGCGGCTCGCCCATGAGCCGCCCGCGGCCCTCGGGGGACGTGGTGGTGCGCTGGCCCATCAGCGTGGTCGGCGCCATCTGCCCGCCCGTCATGCCGAACACCGCGTTGTTGACGAACACGATCGTGAGCGGGATCCCCACCTGCGAGGCGTGGATCACCTCGGCCAGGCCGATCGAGGCGAGGTCTCCGTCTCCCTGGTAGCTGATCACCACGGCGTCCGGGTTGGCGAGCTTGTGGCCGAGGGCCACGGCCGGCGCACGGCCGTGAGCCGCCTGCGTGTTCCCGACGTCGAGGTAGTAGTGGAGGAACACGCTGCAGCCCACCGGCGAGATCGCGACGGTGCGGTCCTGGACGCCGAGCTCCTCGATGGCGTCGGCGAGGTACTTGTGGACGAGGCCGTGGCCGCAGCCGGGGCAGTAGTGGGTGCTCCGGCCCTTGAGCCCTTCGCCCCGGGCGTGGCGTTCGAAGCGCTCGTAGAAGACGCTCATGCCGGCACCCCCTGCGCCTCCACGCCGGCTCCGGCGAGGACGGCGCCGATGATCTCCCGCTCGTCCGGCAGCACGCCCCCGTAGTGCCGCACCGACTCGATCCGCGGATGCCCGGCGTCGGCCCGGCTCAGGGCGAGCCGCAGCTCGTCCTCGAGCTGGCCGTGGCTGGCCTCCACGACGATCAGGCGGCGCGCGCGATCCAGCAGGGGGAGCACGAAGCGGACCGGGAACGGCCACAGCGTCTGCGGGCGCAGCAGGCCCGCGCGCACGCCCTGCGCGCGCAGGGCGCGCACTGCGCCCTTCGCCATGCGGGCCGGCGTGTTGCAGGCGATCAAGACCACCTCGGCGTCGTCACAGTGGAAGAGATCCGCTCGTTGCTCCATCCGCGTCATGGCCGAGTACTTCTCGATCAGACGGAGGTTGTGCGCCTCCAGCTCCGCCTCGCTCAGGTGGATCGAGGAGACCAGGTTCTTGCGGTGGCTCGCGTCGCCCCACACGGCCCAGCCCGGGAGGCCGGGGCGGACCATCGCCTGCGGCACCGACACCTTGCCGGTGACCTGCCCCAGATAACCGTCGGCGAGGACGATGACCGGCGTGCGGTGCTTGAACGACAGCTCGAACGCCAGCATCGTGAGGTCGAGCATCTCCTGGGGCGACGCGGGCGCCAGCACGATCGCGTGGGTGTTGCCGTGGCCCAGGCCGCGGCAGGCGAGCTTGATGTCGGACTGCTCGGGGGCGATGTTGCCGAGGCCGGGGCCGCCGCGCATCACGTCCACGAACACGCCCGGCAGCTCGGCGGCGATCATGTAGGAGAGCCCCTCGAGCATCAGGCTGAAGCCGGGCGAGGACGTGAAGGTCAGCGACGGCAGGCCGGCCGCGCCGCAGCCGTACATCAGGTTCACCGTGGCGACCTCGCTCACGGCCTGGAGGAAGACGCCGTCGAGCTTCGGCATCAGCTTCGCCATCAGCTCCGCGCCCTCCGTCGAGGGCGTGATGGGATAGCCGAAGAAGTGGCGGCAGCCGGCGAGCAGCGCGCCGATCGCGGACGCGTGCGTCCCCTTCATCACGAGCGGCCGGCTCTCGGGGAGCGCGAGCCTCGTTTCGGGGATGGGCTCCACGGCGGGAGCCGCGCGCGGGGTGGGCTCCTCGTCGACCCCCTCGGGCCGCAGTCCGTAAGGCTCCGGGCAGGCATCGAAGCAGAGCGCGCAGCCGGTGCACGCCTCGAGGTGGAGCACCACGGGGATCAGCCCGGTCGCGGGGTTGATCTCGTGGCCCGGCTCGATGCAGTGGTGAGCGCAAGCATCGACGCAGCGGCCGCAACCCTTGCAGTATTCCGTGGCGAGGACGGGCTTTGCCTTCAAGCGAGATGGGGGCACGGGGCTCCTCCGCCCCATGTCGGTGCAAGAGCCACGCCAGGCGCGGCGGAAGACGCTTCAGCCTTCCTCGCCGGAATCCCCGGAGCCCTGGCGCCGCAGCAGGCGGTCGTAGGCCGGCCGCAGCGCCCGCAGGTGGTCTGCGGAGGCGCGGCCCGAAAGCCAGGCGAGGTCCATGGGGTAGACGTCGGGATCGAAGATCACGAGATAGAGATGCCAGACGAGGATCGCGAGGGTCGCCAGGATCGCTTCGTACCAGTGGATCGCCGTGGCGGCGTCGGTCACCCATGTCGGGAAGAAGGCGAGGCTCCAGTTCTCGAACCACAGCAGGAAGCCCGACACCGCCATCACCGCCGTGCCCCAGACGAAGGCCCAGTACTCCATCTTCTCCGCGTAGCTGAAGACACCGAAGCTGGGCCGGCGGGAGCGCCTGCCGAGGGCCCAGCGGAAGAACGCGGCCACGTCGCCCGCGTCCCTGGCCCGCGGCAGCAGCCGCCGCAGCACCCGGCGGTCGCGGCGCACGGCCAGCAGGTGGACCACGTGGTACAGGCACGCCGCGCACAGGAGGACCGCCGCGATGCGATGGACGGAGCCGCGGAAGGCCAGGTCCTCCTCGAACGCGACGAGGGGCGCGGCCCAGAAGGCCTCGGGGTACTTGAGCGCGAAGCCGGTCACGACCAGCGTCGGGAAGCTCAGCATCACGAGCCAGTGCGCGACCCTGAAGTGGAGGTTCATGCGGGGCAGGGACAGGCCCGAGGCATGGGAGCGCGGACCCCGCACGAGCTTGCGCAGGAAGTCCAGGGCGTTGTGCAGCAGCATGAAGCCCAGCGTGGCGGGAATGAGGATCAGGTACGCGACGCGGACGAAGCGCACGAGGGCGTGCTCGGTCTCGGTGGCGCGCGTCACGTGGACCGGGCCGATCGCGAAGCGCTGGCCCGCGCCCGGATGGCACGCGCCGCAGGTCTTCGCCAGGTTCGCCGGATGCACCGTCGAGCGCGGATCTCTCGAGGGGAGGATGTTGTGGACGCCGTGGCACGAGGCGCAGTTCGCGACGGTCTGGGAGCCGGCGCGCCCCGCGAGGCCGTGGAAGCTGTCCGCGAAGGCCGGCACCTTGTCCTTCGGCAGGTTGTAGCGGTCGGTCAGCCGCTCGTCGCCGTGGCAGTGGCCGCACGTGGCGCTCGAGACGCGCGCGGGGTTGACGAGGGAGCCGGCCTCGGAGGGCGCCAGGATCGTGTGCTCGCCGTGGCAGTCGGTGCAGACGGGGGCATCGCGGGCCCCCGCCTTCACGGCCTGGCCGTGAACGCTGTCCCCGAACGTCGCGGCGATCTGGCCGTGGCAGCTCCCGCAGGTCGTCGCGACGCGGAAGTGGTTGATCTTCGACTGCGGGCTCCGGGCCGGCTGGATGCCGTGGCTGCCGTGGCAGTCGGAGCAGGAGGCGGCCTTGGGATCCCCCCTCTCCACGGCCCGGCCGTGGACGCTGAGCCGGTAGGCCTCGACCGGCTTCGCGAACGGGATCCGGTGGTGCACGAGGAACTCCGGATCGGCATGGCAGGCCCCGCAGGTCGCCGGCAAGTTGCGCTTGTTCACCTTGGAGCCGCGATCCCCCCGCGGCACGACGTCGTGGACGGGGCCATGGCAAGAGCGACAGCTCGCCGCGTCGCCGCTGCCGGCCTTGGCGGCGAGTCCGTGAACGCTCTCCGCGTACTCCCTCCCGACGTCATCGTGGCAGCTCGCGCAGTCGACCTTCGGCAGCCCCTCCGGATGGGGCAGCTCGGAGATACCGGCGTGGCAGTCGGCGCAGCCGAAGGCGCCGTGGACCCCGCGGCCGAAGGCCTGCGCGTCCACGAACAGGCGTGCGCCGGCGCTCGACCTCAGCTCGGGGTCCGAGTGGCAGGCGAGGCAGTCCTCGTTCGTGGGCGCCGGACCGGCGAGGGCCACGAGCAGGGCGAGGGCGAGCGGGCTCATGTCAGCGGTAGGCGAAGAGCATCGCGTAGATGATCCAGACCACCATGAAGAAGCCCACGGCGAGGAACGTCCACGCGATCGCGCGGAAGGTGCGCACGACGATGGGCGGATACGGCTCGACGAGGTGCCGTTCGAGCGTCCCCTCGGCCACGAGCGCCTCGTACTCCGCAGGCTTGTCGCGTCGGAACTCATCGAGGTCCATGCGGCCGGTGAAGATCACGATGTCCATGGGGAACTTCTCGGGCCGCAGGTGGGTGTTGAAGAAGTGGACCGTGAAGATGAAGCCGGTGGCGAGCAGCGCCTCGTCGGAGTGGATGATGGTGGCGACGTTCAGCATCCAGCCCGGCAGCACGCGGGTGAACAGCTCGGAGAACCAGAGCAGGGCGCCGGTCGAGCCGATCACGGCGATGCCCCAGAACACCGCGAAGTAGTCGAACTTCTCCCAATAGGTCCAGCGGCCGTAGCGCGGGCGCGGGCCGAGCCCGATGAACCAGCGGATCGTGCCGAAGAACTCGCGCAGATCGCGACGCGTGGGCAGCATGGTGTGGGGACCGAGGAGCAGGGCGCGCCAGGAGCCGTACTCCTTGCGGCGGCGCCGATCCAGGTCCGCGAGATGGACGAGGAACACGCCCACCATCAGCACGGCGGCGAAGCGGTGAATGTACCCTGCGGTCTCGAAGCCGCCGAGCAGGCGTGAGACCAGCACCGCCCAGCCCGTGTAGGAGAACTTCAGGGTCATGCCGGTCAGTGCCAGCGCCATGAAGCTCACGATCATCACGATGTGGAGCGTGCGCTCCAGGCGCGTGAAGCGCTGGAGCTGCCTAGGAGGCGCGTCCATCGTCGCCCTTCTCGGCCCGGAGCTCGCGGCGCATCTGGAGCGCACGCGGGATCCAGAGCAGCGTGTGGAGGCCACCCACCAGGAACGTCCCGACGAGCAGCGACGTCATCCCCCAGAAGGTCCAGTACAAGAAGGGGTACTTGTGCGGATCGTGGTGCGTGGCGTGGGTCAGGTAGCCGGCGAAGCGTCGCGTCGCGCCGGCGTGGCACTTCCGGCAGGTCTGCACAACGTTCTGGCGCGACAGGTGCGAGCGCGAGTCGCTCACCGGCAGGATGTCGTGGGCGCCGTGGCAGTCGTAGCACTTGGCCGTCTTCACGTAGCCGAGTTGCGAGACCTTCCCGTGGTAGGTGTCGAAGTAGGTCCTGGCGATCTCCTCGTGGCAGCGCCCGCACTTCTGCATGATGTCGAGCTTGAAGCCGGCCTCGTCGGCTCGGCGGATGGTGTGGGCAGAGTGGCAGTCGCTGCAGACCGGCCGCGGCTTCTCGTTCGCGCCCACGCGCCTGGCGTGGATGCTCTTCTCGAACTGCTCCTGGATGCCGTGGTGGCAGCGGCCGCAGGTCGCGGGCACGTTGGCCGGGTTGACGCTGGAGGCGGGGTCTTTGCCGGGCAGTACGCTGTGGGCCGTGTGGCAGCTCGCGCAGTTGGCCGTCACGGTGAGGCCGCTCTTGAGCAGCCCCTTGCCGTGGATGCTCTCGGTGTAGTGCTCGATGATCTCGCGCTCCGGACCCGCGTAGCGCACGGCCGCCCGCTCCCCCTCCCTGTGGCAGCGCGCGCACAGCGCCGGCACGTTGGAGGCGAAGCTGGGCGCTGCCGGGTCGTGGCGCCCCAGCACGCGGTGGTCGCCGTGGCACTCCTTGCAGCTCGGCGCGTTGGGATCGCTCCTGGCCTGGAGCTGGCCGTGTGTGGAGCGCGCGTACTGCTGGCCGACCTCGGCGTGGCAGGCGGTGCAGTCCACCTTCTGTGTGATCGTCTCACACGGCCGCCGGCGCGAGGCGTTGACCTGGGAGTGGCATTGCGAGCAGGCCACCCGCGCGTGCCGCGAGCCGGCGAGCGCCTCCCCATCGACGTGGAGCGTGCGGCCGTCCCCGGACCGGATGTCCTTCGCGGCGTGGCAGCGCTGGCAGTCGGCGTCGGCCATGCCCTGGGTGTAGAAGACCTTGCGGACCTTGTGGGGTTGGTGGCAGTCGACGCAGGCCGGAAGGACGTGGGCCTCCTTCTCCCACAGCTCGCCCCGGATCACCTTTCGGTGGACCGACTTGATCTGGGCGTGGCAGCGTGAACAGGTGGCCGCTATGTTGCCACGCGAGATCGAGGAGCTCGGATCCGTGTGCGGCAGGATGGAGTGGGCGGTGTGGCAGGACGCGCAGTTCGGAGCCACCACCAGGCCTTTCCTGAGCAGCCCTTCGCCGTGGATGCTCTCCGAGTAGTTCTCGAGGATGCTCTCCTGGTGGATGTTGCGGTTGCGCTGGACGGGCGTTCCCTCGCGGTGGCAGCGCCCGCACACGAACGGGACCTGCAGCGGGGCCACCGCCGAGCGCGGGTCGGCCACCGGAAGGATGTCGTGCCGACCGTGGCAGTCCTGGCAGCGCGGCGCCAGCGGATCGCCGCGGGCGATCGCCCTGCCATGGAGCGAGCGGGCATGACGCTCTTCCTCGGCGGCGTGACACGCGCCGCACTCCGCCGGGCGGACCGGGACGTCGTGGGGAAGCTCCTTGCCCAGAAGCTCGGCGTGGCAAGCCACGCACTGCGCGCTCCCGTGCACCGAGGCGGCGAATGCCTTCTCGCGCACGGCGTCTTCGTGGCAGACGAGGCAGTCCGAGTTCTCCTGGGCGCGAGCGGTCGGCGCCGCCAGGAAGACGAGCAGCAGCATCAGCCCCGGGGAGGGGACCCGCGGCGAAAGGCGCTGCCCAGGTCCCACGGCGTTACTGGAGTCCGAGGTCGGCCAGCACCTTCGGGTTCGGCTCCTCCATCGCGAGGATCGAGTGGCAGGCGCTGCAGTCCTGGGAGATGGTGCGGCCGTCGCGGGTCTTGTGGCTCTCGTCGTGGCAGCGGAAGCAGCCCAGGAAGTCCTCGTGGCCGATGTTGTTCGGGTAGGTGCCCCAGCTCACCTTCATCGCCGGGAACACGTTCTTCAGGTAGATGGCGGCGAGCCGCTCGGCGGACGTCTCCACGAGCGCGCGGTGGCCCGCGTACGCCTGGGGGTGCGACGCCCGGTAGTACTCCGTGAAGCCCTCGCGGATGCGCCGCACCGCCGTGTCCCGATCCGGGTACTCGGCCCTCAGCAGCTCCACGGCCTTCTTCTTCGCAAAGGGCAGGGCGGGGCTGATGCTGCCCTCGGCCATCGCCTGGTCCACGGCGCGCTCCGGCAGCTCGAACGTGTGGCTGGGCCGGTTGTGGCAATCCATGCAGTCCATCGAGCGCCGCTCGCCCTTCGCGATCTGCTCCGGCGTGGCCTTGACCTCGGCCGACTCGTAGAGCTCCCGCTCCCCGCGGTCGTTCACGTACGACACCTGCGCGATGACCTGGCGCTTGTCGTCGATCGCCACGTACTCGATCCGCGACTTCTCGTCCAGGTGGCGGCCGTGGATGCCAGTGGCGCCGTTGAAGGCCCGCCCGCCGACCTTGAGCACCAGCACGGTGGTGGTCTTCGTGTTGGCCTCGTCGTCGGCGAACTTCGTCCGCACCAGGAACTTGTCCCCGTGAAACTTCTGGGGCCAGTGGCACTGCTCGCAGGTCTCGCGAGCGGGGCGCAGGTGCTGGACCGGAGAGGGAATCGGGCGCGAGTGCGTGTCGAAGGCGACCGCGAACACCTGGCGCGTGCCCGAGAGCTTGCTGCGCACGAACCAGTCGGCGCCCGGGCCGATGTGGCACTCGACGCAGGTCACCCGCGAGTGGGGCGACTCGAGGTAGGCGGTGTACTCGGGCGCCATCACGCTGTGGCAGGTGAGACCGCAGAACTGCGTCGAGTCCATGTGCTCGACGCCCTTGTACGAGGCCGTGCTGAGGATCGCGACGTTGGCGAGGGTGGCCACGCCCACGAGGGCGAGGCCGTGACGCCAGGCGGGCTCGTGGAGGTCGATCCGAGGGTACGCCTGGGGCAGCGCGCCCTTGGCCCGCAGCCGCCGCCGGCGCAGCAGCACACCGAGGGGCATCAGGACGAGGCCCGCCACGAACACGCCGGGCAGCACCAGGAACAGGATGATGCCGGCGTAGGGGTGGACGTGGCGGAGCTGCAGGACCTCCAGGGCCCAGAAGCCAACCATCGTGAGGCCGGAGGCCGTGGTGAGGACCGCGCCCGCGGCCGTGACCCGGTTGTTGCCGAGGAAGAACACGAGGCGCGTCAGAAGCGTGACGCGCTCGCGGAGCGTCAGGTCCGCCATCTCGTCCCCCTGGCGAGGCCGCTGGCCTCACACACGACGCCCCCGCCCGAAGCCGACGCGCCTTTGGCTCGGCGGCCGTGTCTCGAGCGGGGGCGCTATCGACTACTTCTTCTCGGGCTCCTTGTACTCCTTCAGCCAGGCGGCGTCGACTTCGGCGGCCTTGCGCTTGTCCTTCTCGGCCACGAGCCACTTGCCGCGCTCGTTCAAGGTGACGGCGCCCTTCTTCGGCAGCGCCTCGCCGTGGCAGTAGGTGCACTTCGCCGCGTCGGCGAAGCCGGCCTCCTTGGCCTTCTTCCCCATCGGCATGGTCGCGAACGCGGGACCCGCGCCGACGAGGATCCCGAGCCCGGCCAGGGCGGCCGCCGCGGGAGCCAGCTTCCAGAGCTTCATGCGCATCTCCTTCCCTCAATCATGCCACGTCACTCGAACGAGTAGGTCAGGTTCACGTAGCCCACCCACGCCTGGTAGTCGCGGTTGTCGGCCTGCAGGAAGAAGGAGGCGGGCATGTAGTTCAAGGTGTTGTCCGTCTGGGCGTCGTCGATCTGGTAGTCCTCGAAGCCGATGCCCGCGCCCGCGCTCCATTGCTTGGCGAACTTGTACTTGAGCGAGGCCCATACGTAGGTGAGCTGGGTGTCGTCGAAGGCCGTGATCTCGCAGGGCGTCCCGCCGCCGCCGCCCGTGCACTGCTGGAGCGCGGGGTTCGTGCCGTAGATGGAGGTGCTGTAGCCCGGAAGCAGCGAGACCAGGTTGTTGCCGTCGATGTCCTGGTAGCGCGCGAAGAGCTTCAGGAACCACTTCTCGGGGACCAGGGTGAAGTCCGCGCCGCCGCCGAAGGTGTTGCCCTTCGTCGTGATGTTCGCGGTCCACACGTCGTTGACCGCGAAGTTCAGGCTGCTCCCGCTCTGCCGCCCGTTCTGCAGGATGTCGCCGTCCTCCCAGGTGTAGAACGCGTAGAGGTTGAAT
>DASSJI010000100.1:0-7465 GCA_035691285.1 Vicinamibacteria bacterium
GATCTCCCGCGGACTCACGCTTCATTATTCTTTCCCGTGCGACGGGTGGCCCTGTTTTCCCCGACGCGAAGCAGTTGGCCGTTACGACGGGGCGATTCCAGCCCCGAGCGGACGTCGATCTCGCGGTGGACGCACCGGGTCTGTCTGCGCTCGAGTGGCTGCGGCTGAGCGACATTGCGGAGGACGTCTAGAGTTCAGCCTAGCGTCCTGAGAGCGGCAGGAGCCCAGCGTTCGAGATGGCGGGGACAGCCTCGGGGGATGCGAGAAAGCGTAGCAACGCCTCGGCCGCTTCCGGCTGTCTGGCCACACGGCCGAGCGCCGCGGAGAAGAAGGTGTCCGGCTGCAGCTCGGCCGGGATCGGCCCGACGAAGCTGACCCCGGGCACGTGCAACAGCTCACTGACCTGCTGGAAGCCGATCTCCGCGTCGCCGCGGGCCACCACGGCGGCCACCGGCTCGCCGGAGGGCGGTCCCCTCACCTTGTGAGTCTTGTCCGCCAGCTGATCGGCCACGCCCAGCTTCGCGAAGAGCGTCGTGGACAGGTAGATGCCGCTCGCACTGTCCGAGTAGGCGATGGACTTCGCGCTCAGCAGCGCGCGCCTGAATGCGTCCACGGTGCCGATGTCCGGTATCCCTGCCCCGGCGCGGACGACCATGCCGATCTGCGAGCGCGCGAGGTCGAGCTTGCTGCCCGACCGCACCAGTCCCCGGCGGTCGAGATCGTCGATCGACGCCCCGACGGCGATCACGACGTCGGCCGGCTCGCCTCGCTCGAGACGGTTGGGAATCGCTTCCGGGGAATCCCCGAGGGACGGGCCACGCGTGGTCACGAGCCGGTGACCGGTGCTCCGCTCGAAGGCCGGGCCCAGTTCGGAATAGGCCTGGTAGAACCCGGCGGAGACCATCACGTGCACCTCTGCGGGGGGCGCGGCCCCCGCGGCCAGCGCCGTGGCCAGACCCGCCAGGGCGGAAGACCATCGCGATGACGTGTGGCTACGTTTCATGCGTTCTCATCGCAGGCCCGCGACCAGGAAGAGGTCGGAGAAGGACTGCTGGTAGGAGTAGGCGTACGACTGTCCGTCCCTGGTCATGACGATCGCGTCGACGCCGGTGACGCCCGCCGGGTCTCGGAGCTCGATCTCACGCACCGGGCGCCGCTCGCCGCGCTCGATGTCGACCGTGAACACGCGAGCCGGGAGCTGGCCCGGGTCGAAGATGTAGAGGCGCCGACCGTCCGCGGTCCACTGGATCGGCAGCTCGTTCACGCCCACGTCCGGGACCCGGAGTTCGTTCCCGCCCTCGATCGGGACGATCGCGATTCCGCCCGCCGCCTCGGGGTACGCGACGAGCCGTCCGTCGGGCGAGACCAGAGGCGATTGGCTGTCCCGGTTGCTGCGCCCGCGCAGGCGGATCTCCGGCCCGAGTGCACGCAGTGGCTCTGCTCCAAGACCGGCGATGAACAGGCGCCGCGGTCCGTCGCCCTCGCGAGCCACCAGAACGACCCGGTCCCCGTCCGGCAGGAAGCGCGCCGTCGCGAGCTCGCTGAACGGCAGCCGGCGCACGCGCGGCGCGCCGGCGCCGGTCGGAAGCGCCGCGATCTCACCCTCGCGCAGGGCGAGCGCCCACTTCCCGTCAGGCGACAGGTCCTGGGCATCCCCTTCTCCCAGGCGGATCGCGGCCGTACCGCTGAGGTCCCTCAGATAGGCCCCGATCTTCCCACCCTCACGCTCCGAGTACTCCTTGAAGAGCAGGCGGCGGCCGTCGTCGGAGAGATCGGCGACGGTCGAGGTCTCGAGCCAGGCCAGGTTCTTCTCCTTCGCAGCGCCTGGCTCCCGTCCGAACATGTGGCCGCGGGCCCTCACGTTCGCCACGAGCGCGCGGCCGTCCGGCCGGACGTCGTGGATCTCGAGCGTTCCCGGCGCCTCCATCAGCGAGCGCTCCCTCCCAAGGAGACCCACCGCGTACAGAGCCGAAGCCAGTCCTTCCCGGGTTCCTCCGAACCACACCTCGTCGCCCCGAGGCGACCAGGCCAGGTTCCACCAGTCGACCCATCCGGCCGAAAGCCGTCGTCGCGCGCCGGAGCGGTCGATCACGACGACCGAGAAGCCGCCCTTCTCCTTTTCGAAGACAGCGACCCGGGCGCCGTCCGGCGAAACCCGCGGCCAGATCAGGTGCTCGTGTGGGACACGGTAGAGGACGGTGCCGAGCGGGTATTCGAGAACGCGACCGCCGCCGACCTTCCGGATCACGGCCAGCGTCTTCCCGTCCGGGGCCCAGTCCGCCCAGACCACGTCCTCCGCCAGTTCGCGGGGCGTCCCTCCGCTCGCCGGGAGCAGGGCGAGCGTGCCCGACTTCAGGTAGGAGTTGGAGCCGTGCAGCGTGGGAATCAGGATCGCGAGCTCGCCGGTGGGCGAGACGGCGAGGAGGTCGGCACCCACCTGGCCGAGCGACAGCTCGCCCCCGCTGCCGGGCCGCGCCTGGAAGAGCTCGCGCGGCCTCCCTTCCCAGGCCGCAGCGTAGAAGACGGCCTGCCCGTCGGGGGCGAAGCGGGCGTTGACGAAGTGGCCGAAGCGGAATGTCAGGCGCTCGAAGCCGAGCGCGGGTGCCTCTCCAGGTCCACTCGGCCGCGCCGCCCGGTGTCCCGCGAGGCCTCCGACAACCAGCCCGGCGCACGCAACTCCGATCAACTGGCGGCGCGACCAGCGCGGCCTCGCCACGACGGCCTCGGGGCGTTCGTCGCGGTCCGGCCCTCGCAGCAGGTCGTCGATCGCGATCCGCGCGTCGGCGATGTCGTGCAGCCGGTTCGTCGGGTTCCTTTCGAGGCAACCGCGCAGCAGACGGTGAACTGCCGGAGGTGTCGACGTTGGCAACGCGGCGAGATCGATCTCCGTCTTCAGGACGCCGGCCAGCACGTCACTGGTCGTTTCGCCGGTGAACAGGCGCCTGGCCGTGAGCATCTCGAACAGCACGACGCCGAAGGCCCAGATGTCCGCTCGCTTGTCGACCGGCTTTCCGCGCGCCTGCTCGGGCGACATGTAGGCGGCGGTGCCGAGGATGACGCCCGCCTGCGTGCCGGTGTGGGCGAGGGTTGGAGACTGTGACAGCTCGGCCGACGAGCCCGGTACCGCGTCGCCCGCGTAGGCCTTGGCCAGGCCGAAGTCCAGCACCTTGACCTTGCCGTCCAGCGTCAGCTTGACGTTGGCGGGCTTCAAGTCGCGGTGGACGATGCCCTTCTCGTGCGCTTCCTCGAGCGCCGCCGCGATCTGCCGCGCAAGGGGCAGCGCCTCGTCGACGGGGATCGGCCCGTGCTTCAGCCGCTCGGCGAGGTCTTCGCCTTCGACGAGCTCCATCGCCAGGAAGTGCGTGGTCGAGCCGTCTTCGGGCAAAGCGCTCTCGAAGCCGTAGACGTGGGCGATGTTCGGGTGGTTGAGCGAGGCGAGCAGCTTCGCCTCGCGCTCGAAGCGCGTGAGGCGTTCCGGGTCCGCAGCCAGCTCGGCCGGCAGCACCTTGATCGCCACGTCGCGTCCGAGCTTCGTGTCCGTCGCCCGGTACACCTCCCCCATGCCGCCAGCCCCGAGCGCGGCAGTGATCCTGTAATGGCCGAGAGTGGCGCCGACCATCCGTCTCCAGCTTCCTTGTTCTGGGGGCGACGGCGGCTATTCTATGCCGACCCGCGCAGCAGTCGCCGGGATTCCTTGACTTCCGCGAGGGGGACAACCGTCACGGAGTTGGACAGGGCGTAGCGCCTCGCACCAGGGTAGAGGACGAGCATGTGGTCCAGCTTCAAGGTTTCGATAGCCGCGCGCATCGACGCCTCGAGCCTCGGAGCGTCTGATCGCTTGATCTCCAGCCCGTACTTCCGCCCGCCCACCAGCAACAGCAGGTCGAGCTCCGGTCCGCTGTGGACCGCCCAGAAGCATGCTTCGTCGGGTTCCACGGCCTTGAGCACTTCTTCGATCGCGTAGCCCTCCCAGGAAGCGCCGCACTTGGGGTGGCTGAGGAGGTCCTCTTCGCCGGTCACCCCTCCGAGGAGATAGTGCAGCAGTCCGCTGTCTCGGATGTAGACCTTCGGGGCCTTGACCTGTCGTTTGTCGACGTTCTCGTGCCAGGGCGGGAGCTGCCGCACCATGAAGAGGTCCGTGAAGGTGTCGAGGTAGCGCCGCACGGTCTTCGCGTCCACGCCGAGCGACCCCGCGAAGTCCGTCGCCTTCCACACGCCACCGTGGTAGTGGGCGAGCATCCTCCAGAAGCGAAGCAGGGTCGTGGCCGAGGCGGGAACCACCGCCGCCAACTGCGGAAGGTCCCGTTCCAGGAAGGTCGCGACGAACTCGCGCCGCCAGGCGAGGCTATCGAGCTCCGAGCGCGCGAGGAACGAGCGTGGGAAGCCCCCGCGCAGCCAGTGCCTGGGGAGCGCCTTCTGGCTCACGTCGCTCATGGCCAGGCCCGTCATGCGTACGACCTCGATGCGTCCGGCCAGCGATTCGGAGGACTGCTTGAGCAGGCCTGGCGCAGCGCTGCCGAGGATCAGGAAGCGGGCCGGCGACGGCCGTCGGTCGACGAGGACGCGGAGCGCCGGGAAGAGCTCAGGCCGGCGTTGCACCTCGTCGATCACGACGAGCCCGGTGAGTGCCGAGAGCGCGGTGATGGGCTCCTGGAGCCGCTCCAGGGCCACTGGATCCTCGAGATCGAAGTAGTTCCTCCCTCGCGCTGGCAACAACTGCCGGGCCAGCGTCGTCTTTCCGCACTGCCTCGGGCCGACGATGCACACGACCGGAGAGCGGCGGAGGGCCGTCCTGACCTGCGCGAGGAGCTGCCGCCGCCGGATCACCATCGCCCGATGATATATGAAATACAGGCATGATGTGCCCGTATTTCAGCCTCAAGTGCGGGTCAGGGCGCCCGCCCAATCTGGGGGGGGCGAGCCGCCTTGACACTCACGGCGCGCGGGCCTCCGCGACCTTGCGCCGGACCTCCGCGAACCAGTTGACGACGACCTCGAGCCGGTGCTGCGCGCCCGGAGCCGGATTCTCCGCAACCAGGAAGCGGCGGCCGTCGGGCGCGGCATCGAAGGTGACGATCCGGTGGCCTTCGAACAGGACTTGCGGCGTGCCGACCATGAGATCGTCGCCCTTGCCGCGCACCGGCGCGGCCATGAACCTCTCGCCGCAGAGGAAGAAGATCTCGTCGCCGGCTCGCGACCAGACGGGGTTCGTGCCGCCATCGACCGAGATCTGCCACTTGCGCTCCTCGCCCGAGACGGGGCGCACGTAGACCTCGGGCCGGCCGGACTCGGTCGACTCGTAGACGACCCAACGGTCGTCGGGCGAGAGCCGGGCGGAGCGCCACTGCAAGTAGCGGGATCTTAGGAGCACCTTCGGCTCGCTCTCGGGCTTGTGCGCATCCCGGAGAAGGAGCTCTTTCAGGCCGTTCCTGGGGAAACGGATCGAGACCAGCGACGAGCCGTCCCGGGTGACGCCGTAGGGGTCCTCCGTGGCGCCCGAGTGTGCCAGGATCATCGGCTCGCCGCTGTCGTCGGCTGCCTTCGAGTGGAGTTCGAAGCCACTGGCGCTCGCCTCGTAGCCGAAGAGGAGGCGCCGGCCGTCCCGGGACCACACCGGGCACTCGGCGCGCTTGGAGAGCGAGAGACGTGCGAGAGAGAGCCGCGAGAGATCGAGGACCCCGAGGGAGTTACCGACGCCGAGCGCGGCCCGATCGCCCGCCGGCGACAGGGTGATGGTTGAGTAGTCGGCCGCGGCGATAGGCAGCCGATCGCTTCGCCCGGAGCGGTCGATCCAGGACAGCACCGACGCTCCGCCGGCCTCGTCGGCAGGCGCAGCGACCAGGAGGCCCGTGCGCGAGACGTCCATCGTCGCGTTGCCGGTGGGGCTGCGGTAGACGTTGCGCGCCACCTCGACCGGAGGCCCAGTGACGGCGAGCGTGCGAGGATCGAGCCCGACCGCGTAGAGGCCTCCGGCGCGCGCGTAGACGAGCTGCCCCGTCGGCAGGTAGCGCGGCGAGCTGCCTCCCTTGACGAGCACGGTGCGCTCGCCGGTGTCGAGCCGCTGGGCGACGATCGTGGCCGTGTCCCAATCCTCGCCGTAGCCGATCGCGTACAGCAGGACCCTCGCGCCGGGCAGAAGCTCCGGCCAGCGGTGCTGGAGCTCCCCCTCGGCGTTGCGGATCTGCGTCACCGGGACTGCCGCGCCGCCGGCCGCGGGGACGCGGGTGACCGGGACGTACGCGTTGGGAACGAAGTAGATGTTGCCGTCCTCGCCCCAGACCGCGCCGCGGGGGTCGGGCGCATCGGCGAGAGCGATCGGCGCACCGCCGGCGAGCGCCACCTTCTCGAGTTTCGGGCCGACGAAGAAGCCGACCCACCTGCCATCTGGGGAGAAGAATGGCCCGACTCCGCCTTCGGCACCCGGGATGGTGGTCGAGACGTCCGAGTCGAGGGAGCGCAGGCGCAGCTCGGTCGTGGCTCCCGTCTCGACCAGGTAGACGAGCTTCGTGCCGTCGGGCGAGAGCGCGAACGTGCTCTTCTGGACCGTCGCGCTCGAGGGGAGCCGCTCGCCCTTCCCCGGCAGGAATGGGAGTCGCAGCACCGCCGGCGAGCCCGTACCGGAGCGCAGCTGCGATCGCGCGACGAGGAGAACCGCGAGCGCGACTCCGGCCGAGACGAGAGCGATCGCCCACGGCAGGCGCGCGCGCGACTTCAGGACGGCAGCCGCTGCGGATGCGGGAGGCTCGACGCGGCCACCGACCACGTCATCGAGGGTGAGCCTCGCGTCGCCGACGTCGCGCAGGCGGTTCCTGGGATTGCGCTCCAGACAACGCCGCAGCAGGTGCGGAATCCTGGGCGGTGTCCCTGCCGGCAGCGCGGCCCAGTCGGGGTCGCGCGTCAGCACCGCCGCCAGCACGTCGCTCGTCGTCTCACCGCTGAACAGCCGCTTCCCCGTCAGCATCTCGAAGAGCACCACGCCGAACGCCCAGATGTCCGCCCGCTTGTCGACCGCCTTGCCGCGCGCCTGCTCGGGAGACATGTAGGCCGCCGTGCCGAGGATCACGCCGGCGCGTGTTCCCTGCGCCGACAGGGTCGGTGAATGCGAGACGTCCCCGGACGCCGACGGGGCCGGCTCGTCCGTGAAGGCCTTGGCCAGGCCGAAGTCCAGCACCTTCACCTTGCCGTCCAGCGTGACCTTCACGTTTGCCGGCTTGAGGTCCCGGTGGACGATGCCGTGCTCGTGCGCCTCCTCCAGCGCCTCCGCAATCTGTTTCGCGATCCCGACCGACTCGTCGACGGGGATCGCGCCGCGCTTCAGCCGCTCCGAAAGATCCTCGCCCTCGACCAGCTCCATGGCGAGGAAGTGGACGGTGGCGCCGGACTCGAGCTTCGTGCCCTCGAACCCGTAGACGTGGGCGATGTTCGAATGGTTGAGCGCGGCGAGGAGCTTGGCTTCGCGCTCGAA
>DASSJI010000101.1:0-5517 GCA_035691285.1 Vicinamibacteria bacterium
GTCCCACTGGAGCGGCTGCTCCACCATCATCAGGTCGAAGGCGTCCAGCTCTCGGAGCAGGCTCGCGTCGGCCAGGGTGTACGCGCTGTTCGCGTCCACCATCAGGCGGATGCGCGGGAAGCGCGCGCGGATCGCGGCCACCAGCCGGCGGTCGTGACCGGGCTTGATCTTGATCTTGATGCGCCGGTAGCCCGCGGCGACCTCGGTCTCGACGCGCTCGAGCAGGGCGCCCTCGTCCTTCTGCAGGCCGATCGAGACGCCCGAGTCGATACGTCCGCCTCGTCCGCCCAGGAGGCGATGGAGCGGCAGGCCGTCCCGCCGCGCGACGAGCTCCCAGATCGCCATCTCCAGGCAGGCCTTGGCCATCTCGTGGCCGCGCACTCTCGAGAAGGCCGGCAGCACGTCGCGCGGGTGGCCGATCTCGAGGGAGAACGCGAGGGGCGCGAGGAAGTCGCGCAGGACGTGGAACACGGTGCCGCTCGTCTCGGGCAGGTAGAAGGGGTCGGCGTCGGCCACGCACTCGCCGTAGCCCGTGACGCCGCCGGCCGAGGCGCACACCAGGAGGAACTCCTTGTCCGTCGTGCGGCCGAAGGAGGTCTCGAAGGGATGCTTGAGGGGCAGCCGGACGTGGCGGACCTCGATGCGGTCGAGCTTCATCGGAGGCTCACGCCCGGC
Organism: Vicinamibacteria bacterium; assembly: GCA_035691285.1. Taxonomy (GTDB): domain Bacteria; phylum Acidobacteriota; class Vicinamibacteria; order Fen-336; family Fen-336; genus DATFEN01. The sequence continues at coordinate 676 of DASSJI010000101.1, forward strand.
GCAAGGGCGAGCGCGTGACGCTCGGCGAAGCCGGGCGTCGTCCGCATCACCAGCCCGTCGCTGTCGCGGACGAGCACGAAGCCTTCGGCGCCGCGAGCCGGCAGCAGGGCCAGGCCCTCCGCTCCGCGCACGTAGAGCGCGGTGGAGAGCGCGTCGGCCTCGATGCCGGTCGCCGCCACGACCGTCGCCAGCACCACGCCCTCCGCCGGCCGCCCCGTGCGCGGGTCGAGGACGTGGCCAGGCTTCTCGGACCCTCCCGAGGAGGACACCGCCGCCTCCTCGACGCGGAAGGAGCCCAGCGGCGCGCCCGCTCCCGGGACCTCGACCACGAGTGGCGTGCCAAAGACGCCGAGGCTGCTCGTCCCCAGGTTTACGAGGCCGGCGCGCGCCCCCCCGCTCCGCAGCGCGGCCAGGGCCTGGTCGGCCGCGTAGCCCTTCGCGATCCCGCCGAGGTCGAGGGCCGTTCCAGGCTCGAGCCACACGCGCGGTCCTTCGATGCAGACTCGGCTGTAGCCCACGCGCGTGAGCTGTCGCGCGCGCTCGGCGTCGGTGCGGGCGCCCGCCAGCGCGCCGACGGTGGGATCGAAGGCCCCGTCCGTGGCGTGAGCGATGTCCAGGGCGGTCCGCAGCACCACCAGCAGCCCGGGCGGCGCGTCCAGCGCGCCCTCGCGGTTCAGACGGACGAGGGGCGTCTCCTTCCAGATGGACATGGCGTCGTCCACGGCGACGAGCTCGCTGAAGGCCGCGTCGAGGGCGGCGGCCGGCGCGGCCGCCCCCCACACCTGCACCTCCGCGGTCGTGCCCATGAGGACGCGCATCTCCCGCGCGGGCTCGGCGCCCGCCGCCACGCACGCCAGGCCGAGCAGCAAGGGCGAAGTCACGGCCGCGGCTCCGGGCCGAACGCCTCCTCGACGGAGCGGCGGAAGGAAGCGGGGTCCAGGTCGGGGTAGCGATAGAGCTGCGGCTCGATCCTCCGGAAGAGCCCCCAGACAGTCCGCGCTTCCACGAGGCCCCGCTTTGCCATCTCGGCGACGTCGGCGCGGTCCTTCTGCTCTCCGCGCTCCACCTTGGCCAGCGCCTGGGCGTAGAAGTCGTAGTGGAAGAACGACACCTGACCGTGGCGTTCGATGAAGCGGCTCCGCTCCTGCCACCCTGGCAGCTCGGGTATGAAGTGAGCCGGCGAGGCCAGCTCCACGTTGATGCGCAACGCTTCCTTGATCCGGGGGATTGCCTGGAGCAGCGCATCGGAGTCGGGCACGACGACGATGTCGGCGTCGATCGTCTGGGAACGCCATCCCTCGAGCACCGCGGTCGCGCCGCCGACCAGGTACACGCGGCACTCGCCCCGGGCGCTCTCCCCGAAGGCGCTCATGAGCGCGCGGATGCGTGTCGCATCGGCGGGCTCACGCATGCGTCAGCGACGCCAGGGCCCGCGTGAAGCTCACCAGCCGGCGGACGGAGGCGTTGTAACGCCGGTGCGCGCTGTCTTCGCCGGCTCGAGCCAGCAGCGAGTACAGGCGGTGCTCCGGCTCCGCGATCTCGTGCGCCGGGACCTCGACGCCCAGGCGACGCAGGCGTGCCGCGAAGCTGGCGACGAGCAGCGACTCCCTGGATTCGACCCCGAGAGCGAGGTCTTGGAGGCCGGCCGCGACCAGATCGCCGCCGGGGAGCGTGAGCAACTCGGCCGTCTCGAGTGGCATCCCGCGATCAGGCCTGACGCCGGCCGCTCTCCGCTGCTCGGGCCGAGCAGCGCCGGCACAAACCGTAGATCTGATGGCGGTGGCCCTGGATCACGAAGCCCAGCTCGGCGGCGATCACGTCCTGCTGGCGCTCGATCTCGGGGCTCGAGAACTCGATGATGTCGCCGCAGGAGCTGCAGATGAAGTGGTCGTGGTGCTGCCGCCCGAACTCGTGCTCGAAGCGCGACTGGCCCTGCACCTCGAGGGAGCTGGCGAGGCCGGCCTGCTGCAGCAGCTTCAGCGTGCGATAGACGGTGGTGCGGCCGATCTCCGGGTGCTTGCGCGACACCAGGTGCAGCAGGTCGTCCACCGAGAGGTGCCGGTCGGAGCGCAGGAAGGCGTCGAGGATCGCCTCGCGCTGGCCGCTGCGCTTCAGGCCGTTCCGCCGCAGGTACGCGGTGAACAGCTCCTTCTCCTCGCGGCCGGCGTTCTTCATGACCCTGGGGCAGCCTAGCCGTCCGGCGTCAGCGCTGTCAACGTGGGACGCGCAGCGCCGGGCTTGAGTGTGGATCATGCTGTGGAGCAGAGTCCACGACTCCTGAGCGGGAGGCCGTCAGTCGCGCTTCGCCCGCTCCACGAACAGCAGCAGGAGCAGCAGGGCCACGAAGCCGAACGACTGCGCGAGCAGGAGCAGCGTCTCGCCGAGGCTCGCGTCGCGCAGCGAGACGGCGCCCGCCCCGAGGCAGAACGTGACCAGGTAGATGAAGCCCACGGCCGCGCGCCGCGAGAGCCCGAGGGCGACGAGCCGGTGCGACAAGTGCGAATTGTCGCCGTGCCAGATCGGCCGGTGCTGGCGCACGCGGATCACGATCACCGTGAAGGTGTCGATCAGGGGGACGGCCAGCACGAACACCGGCAGCAGGACCGGGAAGTAGCTGCTCGAGGCCTTCGTCACGTAGCGCTCGAGCAGCGTCAGCGACGCCATCACGAAGCCGATGAACAGGCTCCCGCAGTCGCCCAGGAACACCGAGGCCGGCTCCCAGTTGAAGAACAGGAAGCCCAGCAGGCTGCCCATGAAAGCCGCCAGGACGAGGCCGATGAAGAACTCGCCGTGCGCCCAGGCGTTGGCGAAGAGCACGCCCGAGGCGACCAGCGCCACGCCCGCCGACAGCCCGTCCATGTTGTCGAGGAGGTTGAAGGCGTTCGTGATGCCCACGACCCACAGCAGCGTGACCGCCACGTTGAGCCACTCCCACGGCATGAACGAGGTGCGGATCCCGCCCGCCACCAGGATCGCGGCGGCGAGCACCTGCCCCGCGGCCTTGGCGCCGACGTGGAAGCGGACGCCGAAGATGTCGTCGAGCAGCCCCACCAGGAACGCGATCGCCCCGCCCAGGAGCAAGCCGAGCAGCTCGCCGCGGACCTTGGGCGCTTCCTGCAGCATGCGCAAGGGCCCGGCGAACCACTCCTGCGTCTTCGCGAACTCGCCCAGGAGCGGCGTGAGCCAGTGGCCGCTCCCCACGACCACGACGAACGCCAGGAACACCGCGACGCCTCCGAGCCGCGGCATCGGCAGGTCGTGGATCTTGCGCTGGCCGGGGTGATCCAGCACGCCCGAGGCGTGGGCGAGCCGGCGGGACAGCGGCACGAACAGCGCCGACAGCAGCGCGGCGCCGCCCAGGACCGCGCCGGCGAAGAGATCGCGGTCCGTCACCGCCGGCTTCCCGCGTCAGCGCACGAGGCGATGGGCTTCGAGCTCCTGATACGCCTGGGCCGACAGGCTGCGGCTCGTCTGGCTCGCGACCCAGGCGGCCAGCTCCCGCACGCCGTCGCGGAGCGCCACCCGCGGCTCGTAGCCGAGGCGCTCGCGGATGCGCGAGATGTCGGCGTAGCAGCTCCTGATGTCGCCCTCGCGGAACTTCCCGAGGATCTGCGGCTCGATCCCGGCGGCGCCCGCGATCTCGCGGCGCAGCAGGTCGAACAGCGTCAGCAGGTCGGTGGCCTCGCCGGTCCCGACGTTCAGCACCTCGTCGGCCACGTCGGTGCGCTCGGCCGCCAGCGCGCAGGCCTCGGCGATGTCGCTGACGTGGACGAAGTCGCGGCCCTGCAGGCCATCCTCGAAGACGAGAGGGCGCTGCCCGTTGAGGAGCGCGCTCGAGAAGATGGCCGCCACGCCCGTGTAGGGGTTCGACAGCGCCTGCCGCGCGCCGTAGACGTTGAAGAAGCGCAGCGCCACGGCCGAAATTCCCAGGCTTCGCGCCGCGACCAGGGTCATCTCCTCGTGGTCGCGCTTGTTGATCGCGTAGATCGACGTGGGGATCAGCGGCTTCGTCTCGGGCGTGGGTCGCGGGTCCATTGCGGCCCCGCAGCGGGGGCAGTGCACGCTCCAGTCGCGCCTCTCGAGCTGCTCCGCCGGTCTCGGCGGCGCCGCCTGGGGTCCGTCGGCCGGGCACGCGAACAGCCCTTCGCCGTAGAGCGACATGGAGGAGGCGACCACGATGCGCCGCAGCGGCGGCCGGTCCCGTACCAGCGCCTCGAGCAGGGTCGCGGTGCCCATGACGTTGGCCGAGGTGAAGTGCTCGATCTGGTACATCGACTGGCCGACGCCGACCGCCGCGGCGAGGTGCAGCAAAGTCTCCACGCCCTCGAGCGCGCGCTTCACCATCGCCCGGTCGCGCACGTCGCCGACCAGGAGCTCCGCCTCCGGGTTCAAGTAGTCCGGCGGGAACGAGGCGTGGACCTGCGGCAGGAGCGCGTCGAGGACGCGGACCGCGTAGCCCCGGGCGAGCAGCCGGTCCACGACGTGCGAGCCGATGAAGCCGGCGCCGCCCGTGACGAGGACCCGTCCCCGCGCCTGCGTCATCCGCGCGAAGGATAGCGCAAGTCGCCGCACGCGTCGGCGACTTGCCGTCCTGAGTGATGCGGCGTAGTGTGTAGTATCATTACCCATACTGCTGGAAGCTGCTCATGAGCACTCGCATACAGGTCGTGGTGGACGAGGAGGAGCGGGAGAGGTTCAGGCGGCGCGCCGAGGCGGAAGGGCTCTCGCTCTCGGCCTGGCTTCGGAAGGTGGGTCGCGAACGCCTGGCCGCGGCCGGGCGCCGGCTGGCCACCACGAAGGACCTGCGCGGGTTCGTCGCCCGCTGCGACGCCCGCGAGAAGC
>DASSJI010000102.1:0-3712 GCA_035691285.1 Vicinamibacteria bacterium
GGCACGCCTGCCGAGCGTATACGCCGTCCTGCCTCTGCTCATGGCGTGCGGCTTCGCCCTGGCGCTGTACTTCGGCCTCGGCCCGGCCGACGGCGGGTTCTGGTTCCCGTGGCAGAGGGCCACGATCGCCGGCTTCGCCACGCTGATGGCGTCGGCGCCGACGGACTTCCTGGGTCCGTACGGCGTGCCGTGGGCCCTGACGTTCCTGCTGAAGCCGAACCACGCGCTGGGCCTCGTGCTGTTCCCCCTCGTGCTGCGTGCCTTCGCGAACATTCGAGGCTGGCGCAGCCGCATCGTGGCCGGCCTGCTGCTTCACCTGCTGGCCTGGGCCTTCGTACTGCACATGGCCTATGTCGCTCTCGGGCTCGGGGTGTTCCTGCTCCTCTCGCTGATCAGGAGAGACGAGCTGCGACGCGATGCCGTGGACACGATGGCTGTCCTGGGGCTCAACGCAGCGATCGTCGGTCCATACGTGATCTGGCTCGTCCGGGCGCCGCGCGTGGCCGTCCCCGCCGCAGCGCCCGCAGAGATCGTGACCGCGGGCGCCGGATCGCCGATGCTCCTCGAGGCCTCGCTTCGCAACGGGCTCGTCTTCGCGGCGGCGCTCTGGGGCGCTCGGCTCGCCTGGCGCCAGGGCGGACGCCTCGGCCGCCTCCTGGCGGCGCAGCTCGCCGCGGCCATGACGATCTGGCTCGGCTACGCCGGCTTCGCGACGGTCGGATGGAGGCCGCCTGGGCCGCTGGGCGAGGTCCTCGAGCAGCCCGACGAGATCTTCTTCTGGCTGCGCTTCGTCGCCGCCACATGCGCGGGCATCGGTGCGTGGGACCTCGCCTCTCGCTTCGCGTCGACGTTTCGGCGCGGCCTAGAGCCGCAGACGCGCGCGACCCTGCTCGGGCTCGTCTGCCTCCCCTGGAGCCTGCCCTACTGGTGGAACCCGGCGATGATGGACCGGTACTTCAACCTGTCGCGGGACCCGCTTCCGGAGGAGCTCCGAAGCTTCGCGACGTTCCTGCTCCGGGAGACGCCGCCCTCGGCGGTACTGGCCGGCGATCCGTGGCTGGCACGCTACGCGGCCGCCCTGACCGGGCGCCGCTCGCTGCTCAGCATGGGACCTCCGCCGCCCCTGGACCTGGAGCGGCGGCACGCGGTGGCCCGGATGCTTCTGACCGGCGCCGATCTCGAGGCGGTTCGGCGCAACGCCGCCGAGTACGGCATAACGCACCTCGTCGTCACCCCCCGGCTGCTCACGGCATGGAGGCTGCGGCAGCTCCGGGAGGCGAGCTTCGACGCGCGCTCCGACCTCCAACGGGTCTACGCCTCCGAGGGCCCGACCTTCCGATCGATCCGCGTCTATCGGATCCACGCGCCGGATTGAAGGGCGCCACGCTCATTTCCGCGCGGCGACGATCAGATACCAGCCGAACCGCCCGGCGACTCGTTCGAGCACCCTTCGCGTCCTCGCCGGCGAGGCGGGGATGAAGGGAAGGGCATGCGACAGGTCGATGTGCCGCGTGTCGATCGTGACGCCGGCGAAGCGGCCGAAGAGATGGCGGCATTGCTTTCGGGTCACGACCTGGACCAGGGGAACCGCGTCGGAGCCCGGCGAGCGGTACTCGATCTCGGAGAGGAGCAGGCGATAGCCCTTGCGTAGGAGGCCGCCCAGCACGAGCCCGCGCAGGAGGATGGTGTGGATCCAGTAGAACGCCGAGTGCTTGTGGTAGAGGCCCACGAGCGCGAGGCCGCCGGGTTTCAGGACCCGCCACACCTCGTCGATCGCGGCTTGCATCCGCGGCGTGTGATGGATCACTCCGAAGGAATAGACGACGTCGAAGGCCCGGTCCCGGAAGGGCAACGACTCGGCATCACCACGGGCGGGCCGAGTGACTAGGCCCTCGATCGCGAAGCGGCGCCGCGTGTGCTCCAGGTGGGCCGACGTCAGGTCGAGCGCGAACATCTGGCCGCCTTCGCGCGCGAACTGGGCATGGTCCGTTCCCAGGCCGGGACCGATCTCGAGAATGCGCCGTCCCGCGTGCGCGTCGAAGCCGAGCGTCTCCCGCATCCAGGGAGCGTAGACGTCGTAGCGCTCGCTTTCGACACGCGCGTAGAACGCGGCGCTCCCCGGCTCCAGGCCCTTGGCCGTCACCGCCCCGCAGGGATCCGTGTTCCACTGCTTCTGCGTCTCCAGCTTGTCGTCGATGGGCGGCATCGGCGGGGAGGGCGAAGATACCACGGGCTAACGAGCCGCGAGCGCGTGAACGCTGAAGTGCCCGCCGGCGCCGCGGAAGAGCCGACGCAGGCCGCGGCGTTCGAGCTCGTCGTCTCCAGCGATCCCCCAGCGGGCCCCGTCGCCGGGGCCGATCAGCAGATGGCCGACCCCGAGCCTCGTCAGCGCCGAGTCCGAACGGCCCTCGAGCGCGGCCGCCTGCGCCCGGCGCCTGACGGTGTCGGGCGGTTGCGCCAGCGTGGGCGCGCGCAGCACGCGGCGGCCCGCCACCGCGGCCACGGCCGGTGCGTATTCCGGGCTCGCGACGAACACGGCGCGCGCGTCGGTCCGCGTTCGGATCCACTCCATCGCCTCGAGCAAGGGCGGGGAGAGCGGCTCCACGCTGCGCTCGGCCACCGGCCCGTCCATTTGGATCGGGTTCCACCATGTGAGCGCCGACGCGGGCACGGTCACGGCCACGAGCATGGCCCTGCCGACTCGGGCGGCCCCGAAACGGGCGAGCGACGGGAAGGCCTGCGTTGCCGTCCCGACACGACGCTCCAGCTCCTCGATCGGGCCGCAGGACGCCAGCATGAGACCCAATCGATAGAGCGTCTGTCCGCACCAAGGATCGAGGGGAAGCGAGACGGCCCGAGCGACCACGACCAGCGAGCCCGCCATGAGCAGGCTTCCGGCCGCGAGGCCGGCTCCACGCGACACGCCCCAGGCGCCCAGGAGAAGGAAGGGCCCCTGATCCAGGGTCAGGGTGAGCAGCGCGCCGACGAGGCCGCGCTCCGGCGTCGCCGGCCGCCCCAGCAGGGCGGCCCACGCGACCGCGAGAGCGACAGCGCCGCTGAGCGCGAGCCAAGGGTAGCGACGTGCCCGCGACAGCACCAGGAGGGCGCCCACCACGGGGGCGAAGCTGGCCAGGGCCTCCGGGCGGTGCCAGGGCGCGCCCAGGAAACCCTCGCCCCGGAGCATCTCGAGCTCACTGGATGGAAACGCGAGCCACAGCCCAGCGGCAAGCGCCGGTCGCGGCGCGGCGGAGGGCAACAAAGCGATCAGTAGCGCCACGGCCAGATAGGCCATGAACGGCAACACGGTCGGCAGCAACAGGAGCAGGGGCGGTTCGAGGCCCAGAGTCGCGAGTCGGGCCTGTATCCCCGCCGCGGGCGGGCTTCCGACCACGAAGCCCTGCCGCTCGTCCCCGGTCGCGGCGATCACCGCGGCGTCGGCGGCCGCCCGGGTGGACGCGGGGTCGATCAGCAGCCCATACGGTCGGCCGAGCGCCAGCACCCAGAAACCGACGGCGGCCGCGCCGAACCCCAGCCCCGCCAAGAGCCATCCATGCGCGCAACGACGCGCAACAGCCGCGGCCCACGCAAGCGCGAGGCAAGACAACGCCCAACGCAAGGTCGCCACGTCGCTTGGATGAGGCACCCCGGGAGGAAGCCCGAGCAGGGAACCCGGGTGAAGCTCCATGCGGCCCCGATGCTACGCCCCGGCCTT
>DASSJI010000103.1:0-23645 GCA_035691285.1 Vicinamibacteria bacterium
GTCGCGACGATCGAAGGCCACGACTGGGCCTGGGGCTGGAACGTCGGCGCCACCGTCAAGGTCGGCGAGCCCGGCCGTCTGGCGGTCGCGTATCGCTCTCGAGTGAGCCACGAGCTCGAAGGGGACGCCACGTTCTCGAGCGCACCGAGCTTCTCCCTGCCCGGGCCCCTGGCGCCGCTCGGGGGTGCGCTGAACGCCCGCTTTGCGTCCGGCCCGGTCACCGCGAAGGTGGAGCTTCCCGACACCGTCTCGGTGGCCGCAGCCTACGAGGGCGACCGGGTCGGCGTGCTCGCGGACTGGAGCTGGACCGGCTGGAGCAGCATCGAGAGCCTGCCGATCGAGCGGGTCGACGGCCCGGCGGTCAGCGAAGTGCCGCTCCGCTTCGACGACGTCTGGCGCGTCGGCCTCGGGGTCAACTACAAGACGAGCGACCGCCTGAAGCTCCGTTTCGGCACCGCCTACGACGTGACGCCGGTGCAGGACGCGTTTCGGACGCCGCGGCTGCCCGACCAGAGCCGCATCTGGGCGGCGGCCGGCTTCCAGTACCGCGTCGGCAAGGGCGCCATCGACGTCGGCTACGCGCACCTGTTCGTGGAGGATGCGAGCAGCAACCTGCCGAACCAGGACACTCCCACGGCCGCCCCGGCGGGGACGCTGGTGGGGACCTACGAGGGCAAGGTCGACATCTTCAGCGTGCAGTACCGGCTGTCGTTCTGAGCCTTCAGCCGAACCAGACCGAGCGCCGACGCGCCAGGCGGCCGTCGATGATCTTCTGGATCGTCCGCCGCGTCTCCTCGGAGATGCGGTTCACCAGGATGGGGTCGTCGGCCGCCTCCTCCCCGTAGCCCTCCGTCGGGATCGGATCGGCGAACTCGATCGACCACTTCGAGGGCAGCGGCACGAAGCCCAGGGGACCGAGCCAGGGGAAGGTCGGGGTCAGCGGGAAGTAGGGGAAGCCGAGTGGCCGCCCGATCCAGTCCGCGCGGGCGATGATCGGGTGGATCTCCTCGGCTCCCACGACCGCGCACGGGATGATCGGGGCTCCGGTGCGCAAGGCGATGCGCACGAAGCCGCCGCGCCCGAAGCGCGCGAGGCGGTAGCGGTCCTTGAAGCGCTTGCCCACCCCCTTGATCCCCTCGGGGAAGACGCCGACGAGCCCGCCGCTCGCGAGCACCCGCTCGGCGTTGTCGGGGTTGGCGCGGATCTCGCCGTGCTTGGTCAGCGCCGGCGCCAGGAAGGGCAGCAGCGCGAACATGTCGAGCATCAGCATGCGGCACTCGCGCCGCGCCGGGTGCTGGTGGCGGATGGCGAGCTTGATCATGGCCCCGTCGTAGGGCAGCACGCCCGAGTGGTTGGCGACGACGAGGGCCGGCCCCTGGTCCGGGAGGTTCTGGATGCCGTCGGCCTCCACCCGCCACCACGTGGAGTACAGGAACTCGAAGAAGGGCGCGATCGTGTCCGCGAACACGGGATCGTGTCCGAACTCGTCCACGTCCTCGGCGTGCCAGGCGAAATAGAGGGCGGCCTGGAGCCGCGCCAGGCTCTCCCAGCTCAGGCCGCGAAAACCGGACTGCACGACGCGGGCGAGGGAGACGAGCAGCCCGTCGTGGCGCGGCGGAGCGCTGCGCGCCTGGCGAAGCTCGTCGCGGACGCGCTGAAGCTCGCGTTCCAGGCGCGCCACCTCCCGGTCGTGCGGCCGCGCTGCTCGGGACCCGCGCCGCGGGCTCGGAGCGCGCCCGCTGCGGCTGAGGGGTCCGCTCACGCCGTCGCCTCCTCAGGACGGGTGGCGGGCGGGTAGCGCTGCGGGTACCGATAGCGCAGATATTGCATGAGCGCCTCGCGGCTGTCGTAGCGCGCTTCGAAGCCCAGCTCGCGGCGGGCCTTCGCCCCGTCGGCCACGAACAGGAAGCGAACGTAGTCGAGGAACCCGCCGGGCGCGTCGCTCAGGCCGGCGGACCAGAGCGCGTCTGCGAGGGCCGAGGCGAGGGGATGCGGGACGGGGACCGTGACCTTCTCGGCCAGGTGCAGCGCGGTGAGCAGCGTCATCGCGCGGCGCGGCACGACGTTGAAGATGCCCTGTGCCCTTCGAGCGAGAACCGCGTCGAAGCCCGCGACCGCGTCGTCGGGGTGCAGGAATTGCAGCAGCGGGTCGTAGCCCATGACGACCGAGACCACGCGCTTGGCGAAGATACGCGTATAGAACGTGTAGACGCCCGGTCCGATCAAGGGAGCGAGCCGCAGCACGGTCACGGCCATCCGCGGGTAGCGCCGCGCGAACGCGAGCGCGTGCACCTCGGCCTCAAGCTTGTCCTTGATCCACCAGAAGCGCTCATTTGGCCGCGGCGTGTGCTCTTCCGTGAGGAAGTTGGGGTTCTGCCCCCGCGCCCCGTAGACCGCCGTGAACGAACGCTGTACGACGTGGGCCACGCCGGCGGAGGCGCAGGCGGCCATCAGGTTCAGCGTTCCGATCGACTCGAGCTCGTGAGAGTATGCGGCGTCGCGACGCGGATCCGTGAAGAACGCCGTGTGGACGACGGTGTCGACCTCCTCATCACGAAGGATCTCGAGGAGCCTGCGGTCGGCCTCCGGAAGCGTGAGGTCCACCTGGTGGTAATGGACGCCGTGCAGGGCCGACGGCGGGGGCGCGACGTCCAGCACCAGCACCGCCTCCGCGCCGCGCGCCTCCACGAGACGCCTCAACAGCCGCGCGCCGATGAATGAGGATGCGCCCGTGATCGCCAGGCGGGCCACGACAGGACTTCCCGGAGGCGGTGAAGCAAGGGGCGCGCCAGGTCAGGCGGCCAGCCGACGGAAGCGCCGGAGCTCGATCCTCTTCGCGATCAGGCGCTCGAACGCCCTGGGCGGGAGCGAGGCGGCCGGCCGGCCGATCTCGAACTCCAGCGCGTCGATGGCCTCTTCCCAGACCCGCTCCCGCCGCGCGATCTCGTACGCGTCCTGGATCCTCCCGAACTCCTGGACGAAGCGGTTGTGCCGGCAGAGCATGCGAAAGGCCTGCGCGGTATCGGGACGGAGCTGCGGCAGGCCGAGCACGGTGACGTCGTTGCCGACGCCGTGGACCGGCTGCCCCCACTCGCTGTAGGCGGCGAAGACGGCGCTCAACCGTCCGAGCGCTCGCGCCAGCTTGGGCTCGCCCAGGCGCTCGAGGGCGGCCGTGACCAGGGGCATCGTCACGACCCGGGCGAGCGTCGGATCGGACATCCGTACGTCGACGCCCAGCTCCTCCCGCACCAGCCGGGCCATCTCGGCCGAGCGGATGCGCCGGTCGGTGGCGAGGTGGATCCTGGTGCCCACGGCCTCGGGCACCTCCAGCGCGGCGAGGATGCCGCTGGCCACTCGGTCCACTGGAACGAGGTTCAGCTCCGCCGACGGATCGGCCGGGAAGGAGCGCCCAATCGCCCCCAGGAGCAGGGCACGGACACGGTCGCGCCAGCCGCCCGGACGCAGCCCCTCGAGCGCCTCCTTGATGCGCCCGAAGGCGTTGACCGGAGCGTTGACCACCTTGGTGTCGCCGTGGTTGTTGCCGGTCCGGGAGTTTCCGATGACGATGGAAGGCAGGAGCTGGGCGACGCGCAGCCCCCGCTCGAGCATGGCCCGCTCGGTCTCCATCGACGCCATCGCCTTGGTCAGCTCGTAGAAGTTGTTGTAATAGTGCCGCGGGAAGTCCAGGCAGTCTTCGCGGGCGACGTCCCGGCGGTCCCGACCGTGGGCGTAGGACGTCTCGATGGCCACGTGCGCCACGAAGGGCGAGGCCGGCGCACGCTGGAGGCGCAGCGAGAAGGCCAGGGCGTGGCGCGCCCCCACCACGTTGGCGCGGAACGAGCGCTCGTAGGTGTCGTCGAACGCCACGCTCGCGGCGCAGTGGACGACGTGCGTGATGATGGTCTCGAGGCGTCGGGCTTCCCTCGACCCGAGCCCGAGATCGGGCCTCTCCACGTCGCCGCTCACGAACCGGAAGCGGCGTCGAGCCCGGCGCGCGATCCGTAGCTCGCGGAGCAGGGCTGCCCCACGCTGGCGCGCCCCCTTCACGACCACGCGGCCGTCGCGAGGGCGCTTGACGCGCCGGGTGCGCACGAGGCACACGACCTCTTCGATGCGCGGCAGGACCGCACACTGCTTCATCAGCTCCTTCCCCAGGAAGCCGGTGGCGCCCGTCAGCAGCACTCGGAAGCCGCGGCTCGACCCGAGCGCGCGCAGCGCCTGTCCGGCTTCGCGCCGGAGCGTCTCGGCCCTGAGGCCCGCCTCGGCTTCCCCCACCACGACCGAAGGCCGGAAGCGGAACAGCTCGCTCGTCTCCGCGAGGCCGACGAGACGACCCAGCCGGCTCAGCCCCCGCAGGGTGTGCCGCGCCAGCCACTCGCTGCCCGTGGTCGTGACCAGCCGGCTCGCCAGGAGCTGCGCTGCGAGATCAGCGAGATGCCTGTCTCGATGGGAATGGACCAGCAGCTCGTCGGGTGCAATTGGCCGCGGGAGCTCCCGTCCGGTCGCCCGATCCACGCGCACCACGTACTGCGACGGCGAGGTGTCGAGGGAGGACACGGCCTTCGCCCTGCACGAGCTATGCCGGAGCCCGTCGGAGGGCAGGGACGAAAGGATTGCGCCGGGCGCGCGTCACCACCTCGATGATCTTTGTTCGCGATCGTCGCGACATCTCGATGAGACCTCACCGGAATGCGCCCCTCCTTCAGAACTTGAATCGCAGGCCACCATAGATCTTGGTCTGCGCCGGCTCCTCGGCGTCGTCGCCGAACGAGTCGCGCCGCGCAGCGCCGAAGAGGTTCAGGGTGTCGGACACCTTGAAGTCGAGGCCCGCGAGCAGGTGGACGCCCGTGCGGGTCTCGTCGCTCTCGCTGGTGAGGCCGGCGACGCCGGCCGAGCGATCGATGAAGTGAGCGCCCAGTCCGGCGCCGGCGAAGATCTCGATGGGGTGAAGCGGCGCGACGAGCAGACCGTTGACGCCGAGGCTCAGGTCCTCGGAGCGTCGCTCGACGACGGCGACCGTCTCGGTCTCCCTCCAGTAGCCGACCTCGGGCTCGAGGTTGATCGGCCCCAGCAGCTTGAAGCGGATGTTGCCCGTCAGGAACAGCGACGACTCGGGCGCGTTCTCGACGTCGACGACGCCCGCGCCCACGCCGAGGCCGCCGGCCCGAGCCGGGCTCGCGAACGCCGCGAGCCCGGCCACGACAGACACGACGAGCGATGGCCGTCTCAATGGAGTGCGCTAGAAGCGCAGGCCGAACGCCAGGGACAGCTCGCTGTCGTCCTTGGCGATCACCTTCGCCTGGAAGTACGGGATCACGTCGCCCCGCGTCATGCCCGCTCCCAGCAGGACGTTCAGGCCCGCCTCGGTGTCGCCCGGCGCGGGACCGTCGGGATTCACGGAGATCACGCCGAGGCCGGCGCCCGCCCACAGCGTCGTCCGGCTCCCGTTGATCGGGAAGTCGTAGTGGAAGTCGGCGTTCGCGGTGATGTAGCTGTCCCCTTGGAGCACGAACTCGACGTTCGGGTTGAAGTAGAAGGCCGGCACGACCTTGACGAGCACCTCGCCTCCGACGAGCGGCGCGTCGGGGTCCGCGAAGTAGCCGACCCGGGCGCCTCCGAGCACGTTCTGGTCCGCTCGGACTGCCGGTGCGAGGGTCGCGAGTGCTGCCGCAGAGATCAGTGCGAGGATGAGGCGATTGCGAGAAAGCATGTCTCGCCCTCCTTTCGTCCTCCCTTTCGAAGCTAGGCCGGAGAGCGGCGAGCCGGTGTGACGGGCGTCACGGCGGTCGCCCGCCGAGGTGGAAGCGCTCAGCGTCGGGTCGACGCCCCGGAGCGCGCCCTAGAGAGGCTCCAGGCCCTCGAGCCGCGATCGCTGCTCGGGCGTGAGCAGGCTGAGACCCACCTGATAGGAGGCGTTCATCCAGCCGAAGCCTTCCTTCGTGATGTAGTCGAACTCCGTGCCGACGTTCCCGTACTCGGCGAAGACCTGGTGGGTGCGGTTCACGACGTCGTACTTCTCCGGAACCGTGCCGTTGTAGTCCGCCGCGTTCGTCGCGATCATCAACAGCCACCGATACGCGAGGCGTTGCGCCACCTCGCCGTAGCCGTAGTCGAGGAGGCCCTGCCACGCCAGCATCTGGTGCGGCGGCCAGCCGAAGGGGTAATCCCACTGCCGCTGCGGGCGCTCGGGGCTCACGGGGCCGCGCGAGGCCTCGGTGCAGGAGACGAGCCCGCCCGCCTCCTCGAACAACGGCAGCGCCTCCTCGACGAGGCGTCGCGCCTGCTCCGGGCTCGCCAGGCCTGCCCAGAGCGGATGCAACGTCGTGACGCTCTCGTAGCCGGTCCGGCGCCGGGCGACGAAGTCGTAGTCGAAGAACATCCCCCGCGTCTCGTCCCAGCACAGCTCGTTCACGAGCGCCCTCCGGCGCTCGGCGCGGGCCCGCCATTCGTCGCTGTCGAGGAGCCGACCGATGTCCCGCTCGTACCTGAAGAGCAGCGCGTTCAGGTCGACGGTGCAGAGGTTCGCCGCGCGGCCTTCGAGCCGGTTGCTCGTGTCGTGGCCCGACTCGCGCACGGTGCGGTCGTGGACGAAGTACTCGTCCAGGGCGGGCTGGGCGAGGAGGCGCTTCGCGTAGCGATCCGCGTAGGCCCGCAGCTCCAGGCCCGCCGCCGCCGCGTACGGAGCGAGGACCGCGTCGAAGTGCCCGGGCTCGGTCTCGGGCGGCATTCCGATCCCGCCGCCGTTGTAGCGGCTCAGGCCGGTCGGGGTGAGCCGCCGCTCGCCCGTCCAGACCGTCCGGTACTCGCGGATCGCGGCGTCCGCCACCGCGCGCAGCCAGGCGTCGCGCTCCGGGCCCGGAGCCATGTGTGCGTGCACGGCCAGGCCCATCGACGTCAGGAACGGCGGTTGAGAGCGGGTGAGGTAGTAGCTGCGGTTCGCGTTGAGGATCTGGCCGTAGTGGCGGATCTCGTAGAGGAAGTGCTCGACCATGGCCTTCGCCAGGTCGAGGCGGCCGTCGTGGAGGAGTCCCAGGGCCTCGAAGTAGCTGTCCCAGCCGTAGAGCTCGTTGAAGCGCCCGCCGGGCACCACGAAGGGCAGGCCGGGCACGAGGCTCAGGAGACCGGGCCGGTCATTGATCGAGAGCACGTACTCCGGCGTGATCCGCTCCGGCAGGCGGACGACCTCGAGGTTCAGCTCCGGCCGCTCGCGGGCGATCCGGGAGAAGTGCCCGAAACCCTCCGGGTCCGAGGCCGGCACGTAGAGCCGCGGCTGCGACGCGGCCTTCGTGTCCAGGGCGACGCGCGCCAGGCCTTCGGCGTCGATCCGGCGCGTGAGGCCGTCCCAGAACTCCTCCCGGATACGGCGCGAGATGCGGCGCACGGGGTTCTCGCGCAGGCGGTCGAGGTCGAGGGTCAGCTCCCCCTTCCCGGCTTCCCGCGCCAGGGCCAGCTCCTGGAGCAGGTTCGAGAGCGCGTACGTCCCTTCGACCTGGCGTGCCCCGTGCCCCTCCAGGACGAAGCGCCGCGGCCCGCGGTCCTTCACGGTGATCTGGCGGTCTCCGTCCGTGTCCTCCTGCTCGAGCAGCCGCCGGAACGTGGCCTCGACGGGGACCCGCACGGGAGCGCCCATGCTCTATACGGTCACCGCACGCTCGGTGAGTCGACGGTACGGGATCAGCAGGAACCCGAGCAGCGTCATGGGCACGAGGGGATAGAAGAAGGCATCGTGGGTGCTCAGGCTGCGGGAGATGAAGCCCACGATGAAGGAGCCCGTCGTGCCCCCGAGCGCCGAGAAGACGATGATCAGGCCCGTCATGGCCGGATGGCGCGGCTTCTCGAGGCGCGTCAGCACGATCGAGACGATCGTCGGGTAGATCGGACCGATGAAGAAGCCCATGCACGAGAAGACGAGGGCCAGGAGCGGAGCGTCGCCGAAGCTCGAGGCGGCGCCCTCCGGCCGGCGGCCCGAGGTCGCGAGCAGTACCGCGAGCGTCACGGCGAAGGCGCACGAGAGCAGCGTGAGCTGGATGGGCAGCCACGGGAAGCGCCGCGACAGGTAGCCCATCAGGAAGCGGCTCAGCGCGATCGAGCCCGCGTAGACGCTCAGGAGGCCGGCGGCCAGCGCCGGGGCGAGGCCGAAGATCCGCTCGTGGAACGTGGGCAGCCAGGTGCCGAAGCTCTGCTCGATCATGACGTAGAGCCAGGCGCAGAGCACGAAGACCCAGACCATGGGAAGCCGGAGCAGCTTCAGCATCTCGACGAAGCCCGCCTGCTCCAGGTGCGTCTCCACCTCGCGTTCGTCGAGCGGCGTGAGCATGAGCAGCGCGAACGCCAGGGCGCTCACGGCGGCGATGATCCAGTAGGTGGCGCGCCACGAGTGGCCCGCCGCGAGCACGAACGAGAAGAACAGCGGGCCGGCGAGGGCGCCGACCTGGAAGATGCCCTCGAGGACGTTCATGAGAGCCGTGTGCTCGCCCTGGTCACGGGTGATGAGGCCGACCGTCGAGTACACCGAGCCCTTCATTAGGGCGAAGCTCGTGCCGATGGCCATGTAGAGGACCGGCGCGACCCAGAAGCCCGTGACCAGGGCGACCAGCATGCTGGCCAGGGTGACCGCCAGCAGCCCCGCGAGCATGGAACGCCGATAGCCGATGCGCGGGATGTAGGACGCGAGCAGGAAGGACGCCCCGGCGATCGAGAGATCCTTGAACGCTTCGAGGCTCGCCGCGGTCGCTTCGCTCACCCGGTAGTCGTCGATGACCCGCTTGATCACGATGCCGACCGTGTTCAGCAGGATCGCGAACACGACGAAGTTGAGCGCGAGCGAGGCGCGGATCCTCCACTGCGAGGCCAAGGTGGCGGCATCTTACAGGAAACATGGACGTAGAATGGGGCCGTGAAACTCACCTCGCCGAGCTTCGTCGACCAGGGCGGGATCCCTGCGCGGCACACGTGCGAGGGCGAGGACGTCTCGCCGGCGCTGTCGTGGACGGATGCGCCGCCGGACACCAGGGCCTTCGCCTTGATCGTGGACGATCCCGACGCGCCCGACCCCGGGGCGCCGAGGATGACGTGGGTGCACTGGGTGCTCTACAACCTGCCGCCGGAGGCGAGCGGCCTGCCCGAGGGCGTCGAGCCCGCCGGCCTGCCGCCCGGGACGCGCGAGGGCGTGAACGACTGGAAGCGGACGGGCTACGGGGGCCCGTGCCCGCCCGTCGGCCGGCACCGCTATTTCCACAAGCTCTACGCCCTCGACGCCTCGCTCCCCGGCCTCGGCGCCGCGACGAAAGCGGAAGTCGAGCAGGCGATGAAGGGCCACGTGCTCGCGCAGGCCACGCTCGTGGGCACGTACCAGAAGACGCGGTAGCGCGGTGGCTCGGCGGGGTCCGGGAGTTGCCGAGGCCACGCCGCAAGACATCGCAGGCCTCCTGGCCGCCGTCAGGGCCGGGGGCCGCGACACGCTCCTCGAGCACGAGGTCTACGCGGTCCTCGCCGGCGCGGGCTTCGACGTCCCGCGCCACGCGTTCTGGCCCGGCGGCCCGGAGGCGGCGGCCCCGAGCGCCCTCGCGTCCCTGCTCGACGGGCTCGCGGGGCGCCAGGTGGTCCTGAAGATCGCGTCGACCGACATCCTCCACAAGACCGAGGCCGGCGGCGTGGCCGCGGCCGACGCCACGACCGAGGCGGTCCTCGCCTCCGCCGCCCGCGTCTGGAGCGAGGTGGCCCGGAACGCGCCCGCGGCCCGGCGCGCGGGCATCCTCGTCACCGAGAGGCTGACGCCGATCCTCGCGTCGC
Organism: Vicinamibacteria bacterium; assembly: GCA_035691285.1. GTDB lineage: Bacteria > Acidobacteriota > Vicinamibacteria > Fen-336 > Fen-336 > DATFEN01. Next base: position 9,793 of record DASSJI010000103.1, read on the forward strand.
CGGCCGCCGAGACGCTGCTCTCGCTCAAGCTCGACCCCGCGTTCGGCCCGGTCGTCGTCCTGGGGCTCGGCGGGGTGCTGACCGAATGGTTCGGAGAGCTGTCGGACGGCCGCTCCACGGCCATCGTTCGGCCGGGGCGCGTGCGGGACAGTTTGCGGCGAGCCGCCGAGCGCATGCCCGCGATCGGCCTGCTGTTCCGGCCCAGCCGTCTCCATCCGCAGCCGCCCCTCGACCTCGACGTCACCGCCGAGCGCCTCGAGGCCCTGGGACGCGTCGCCCTCGAGTTCGAGGAGCTCGAGGTCAACCCGCTCCTGCTCACGCCGGACGGCCGCTGGGTCGCCGTGGACGGGAAGGCGCGCCTGGCCGCGCCGCGGCCTCCGGGCCGACGCCCGCCGATCCGGAAGATCGCGAGCCTGCTGCGCCCCCGGAGCGCCGCCGTCGTGGGCGCCTCCGCCACCGCCCTCAACCCCGGCCGGATCATCCTCCGCAACCTGAAGCGCTCGGAAGGCGTCCGCTACGGACACCTCCACGCCGTGCACCCGAAGGAGCAGGCCGTCGAGGGCATCCCGTGTGTGAAGCGGATCGCCGATCTGCCCGAGCGCGTGGATCTCGCGGTCGTGGCGGTGCCGGCCGAGGCGGCCCGCGACGCGATCCGGGAGCTGTGCGCGAGCGGCCTCGCGGAGTCCATCATCCTCATCCCCGGCGGGTTCGCCGAGGTGGGCCGCTCGGACCTCGAGAGCGACATCCGGGCAGCACTCTCCGCCTCCCGCGAGCGCGAGGACGAGGGGCCGGTCCTGGTCGGCGGCAACTGCCTGGGGATCGTCTCCAAGGGCCAGTACAACACCTTCTTCCTGCCCCAGTACAAGCTGCCCTTCCACGACGCCTCGGGGGACGACCTCGTGACCGTGAGCCAGAGTGGTGCTTATCTCGTGTCGCTGACCAGCAACCTCGACGGGATCGTGTTCCCGCGCGCCTCGATCTCGTTCGGGAACCAGATGGACCTCACGGTCGCCGATTTCCTCGAGTACTTCGCGAACGACGACTCCGTCAAGGTGCTGGCGTGCTACGTGGAGGGCTTCAAGCCTGGCGACGGCGAGCGCTTCGTGGAGCTCGCCCGCGCGATCCGGGCCCGCGGCCGGCGCGTCGTCGCGTTCAAGGCGGGCAAGACCCGCCTGGGCGCGCAGGCCGCCCTCAGCCACACGGCGTCCCTGGCCGGCGACTACGCCGTCGCCCGCGAGCTGTTGGAGGACGCGGGCGTCGTCGTCGCGCAGACCCTGGACATGTTCGAGGACTACGTCAAGGCCTTCACGCTGCTCTTCGACCGCATCCCGCCCGGCCGGAGGCTCGCGGTCCTCTCCAACGCCGGTTTCGAGTGCGCCGCCGTCCTCGACAAGCTCTACGCGCTGGAGCCCGCCGCCTTCGGCCCCGACACGCTGCGGCGGCTGCGCGAGTGCCTCCCCGCCATCGCCCACGCCGACAACCCGGTGGACGCCACGCCGATGGCCACCACCCGCCAGTTCGTCGCCGCCGTGGCCGCGCTGCTCGAGGACCCCGGGGTCGACGCGCTGCTCGTCTCGCCGATACCCGCGACGCCGGCCCTCGACAACCTCCCGCCGGACATCGTCGGAACGCACTCGGAGAACATCTACGCGGCCGGCTCGCTTCCCCAGGAGCTGCTCCGGCTCCATCGCGAGAGCGGAAAGCCCATGGTCGTGTCGGTGGACTCGGGACGGCTCTACGACGACTTCGTCACGGTGCTCCAGCGCGGCGGGATACCCGTCTACCGGAAGATCGACCGGGCCTCGCGCGCGCTCTCGGCGCTCTGCACCCTGTGAAGCCTGCCTACTGGAATCCCAGCGACACGTAGACGCGCAGCCGCCCGGCGCCCATTCCCAGCTCGATCGAGGCCGGGCCCAGGCGCGTGTTGTAGGCGATGCCTGCGCCCGCGCCGGCCCGGAGGTCGCCGAGGCTGACCGCCTCCTCTTCGCTCCACGCGTTGCCGGCGCCGCCCCGCACGTAGAGGCGCGCCGAGCGCCCGACGCGAACGCACAAGGCCAGGCTCGCCGCGCCGGCCCGGCTTCCCCACAGCTCATCGCGCGCTCGGCCCGGCACGAGCTCAGGTCCGCCGACGCGGAACAGGTCGTACTCGGGCACCGATCCGCGGGACGCGCCGGCGAAGGCGCGCAGCTCCAACACGCCGAGACGCCCGAGTGGCGTGAAGGCGTCCAGGCGGCCCCACGCGCGGCCGTAGTCGAGGCTCGCCCCGAGCCCGGGGAGCGCCTGGTCGCCGCGCGCGTCGAGGCGCACACCGCGACCGGGGAAGAAGCGATCGTCGAGGGTGTCGGCGACGACGCGCCCCGTGGCCCTGACCACGGTCTCCGCGTGGGGCGCGAACGGAACGCCCACGCGCTCGAAGCTCTCGCTCCGGCCCGCCATGAATCCGAGATCGATGAGCACCGAGTCCCTGATGACGCGGTGGACGCTCGCGGCCACCGCGTCGTGCCGGAAGCGCGCGCGGTCGAGGCGCTCGCCCTCGGAGTCGTACACCAGAGGCTTCTCCTCGGACACGCGCACGCCGACGCGATAGCCGACCGCCGCGCCCCCCAGCGCCGCGCTGCCGAACGCGGCGTCGAACGCCGCCAGGCTCGAGTCGAAGCGCGCGACCAGGTCCAGCCGCTCGCCCTGGCCCAGCAGGTTGCCGTGTCGGAAGCGCAGGAAGCCCCGCAGGTTGTCGGCCTCGTTGTAGGCAACGCCGAGACCGACGCGTGTGGACGGCCGCTCGCGGACCCGTGCGGTCAGCGTGAGGCCGGCGCCGCCGTCGCCTCCGATCTCGAGCCATGCCCCCGAGAAGAGGTTGCTGGCCCAGAGCGAGTCGAGGCCGCGGAGCGCCGCCGCCATGTCGAGAGGGTCCCCCTCCTCGATCCCCAGGCGCCTCCGGATCAGGTTCTCGCCCACGGCCTGCGCGCCCTTGACGCGGATGGCCGTCACGGTGCCCCGGGGAGCATCGACCTCCTCGAGCCCCTTCCGGCTCCCGCGCGGCCGGTCCCCGAGCCGCCGCTCGATCTCCGGCACGGCCGCCAGCGCCGCTGCCCGGCCGGCGGCGATCGCCGCGTCGTACAGCGAGAAGTCGTCGGCGTCGATGCCGTCGAGGGCGGGACGGATGAGGACGTCCGGCGGCTGCTCCGCGGCGTCGTTGCCGCGGGTCATCATCAGCTCGGTGAGGCGGCCCACGACCTCGAGCACGTCCGCGTCCTGGTCCAGCTCCCGTGGCGGTGCGCCCACGCTGACCGCCACCACGACGTCGGCGCCCATCTCCCGGGCCAGACCCGAGGGCACGTTGTCGGACAGGGCGCCGTCCACGAGCAGTCGCCCGTCGAGCTCGACGGGGGGAAACACCACCGGCAGCGACATGCTCGCCCGCACCGCGCGCGGCAGGTCGCCGCGCTCGAGCACCACCCGCTCCCCCGTGCGCAGGTCCGTCGCCACCGCGCGGAAGGGCGTCGGCAGGCGAGCGAAGTCGCCCTTCGCCCGCACGCCGGCCGCGGCCAGGTGTTCGATGAGCAGGCGGCTGATGCGGTAGTCCGAGAGGGCCGCGGACGGCGCCAGCAGGCGGCGACCTCGAACCCCTGCGCTCACGACGGCGGGAACGTCGTCGACGCGCCACGCCACGGGCTCGAGCCGTCGCTCGGAGCGCCCGCGAAAGATGCGCTCCCAGCCGATGCCCCGCGCGATGGCGCCGACTTCGGTGGCCGAATGGCCGCTGGCATAGAGGGCACCGACGCAGGCGCCCATGCTCGTGCCTGCGATCACGTCGATGGGGATGCCGTGCTCCTCGAGGACCTCGAGGACGCCCACGTGGGCCAGGCCGCGGGCGCTGCCGCCGCCCAGGGCCAGACCGACGCGCGGCCGCGGCGGCTCTTCGGCGAGGACCGTCCACGCGGCGGCGACCATCAGGAGCGCGGCGAGCCGCGGGGCGCTGGCGGCGGCTTTCGACACGCGCAGATGTTGTACCATCGCGCCGGCCTCCGCCATGAAGAGCCAGACGGGCCACGAGCATTTCATGCGCCTCGCGCTCGGCGAGGCCTACCGCGGGATCCACAAGGGAGAGGGCGGCCCGTTCGGCGCCTGCGTCGTGAAGCACGGCCGGGTGGTGGCCCTCGCCCACAACCGCGTCCTGAAGGGCCGCAACCCCACCCTCCACGCCGAGGTGGTGGCGATCGGCCGAGCCTCGCGCCGGCTGGGCACCCACCTCCTCGACGGCTGCGAGATCTACTCGACGACGGAGCCGTGTCCGATGTGCTTCAGCGCCATTCACTGGGCGCGCATCGAGGCCGTGCACTTCGGCACGACGGTTCCCGACGTCAAGCGGCTCGGCTTCAACGAGCTGACGATCTCGAACGCGACCCTGAAGCGCCTGGGCCGGAGCGCGCTGCGGCTCAACCCGGGCCTGCTTCGAGCCGAGTGTCGCAGGCTCCTCGCGGACTGGAAGACCCTTCCGAGCAGGCGCACCTACTGACCCGTGGCGGCGTTCGCCCTGCGCAGCCGGCGCGTCGTGGCCGAGGGCGCCGTGCGTCCGGGAGCCGTCCTGGTCCGCGACGGCCGCATCGAGGGCGTGGTGGAGCCCGAGGCCGTGCCCGCCGGCGTAACGCTCACGGACGTGGGCGACGCGGCGATCCTGCCCGGGCTCGTCGACAGCCACGTCCACGTCAACGAACCGGGCCGCACCGAGTGGGAGGGCTTCGCGAGCGCCACCCGGGCCGCCGCGGCGGGGGGCGTCACGACCGTCGTGGACATGCCGCTGAACAGCTCTCCGGTCACGACCAGCGCCGCCGCGCTCGAGCGCAAGCGCGACGCAGCCGTCGGGCAGGCGTGGGTGGATTGCGCGTTCTGGGGCGGCCTGGTGCCGGGCAACGCCCGCGAGGTCCCGCGCCTGCTCGAGGCGGGAGCGTGCGGCGTCAAGGCGTTCCTGGTCCATTCCGGGATCGACGAGTTCCCCGAGGCCGGCGAGGCGGACCTCAGGGCGGCGCTCCCCGTCCTCCGCGAGCGCGGCGCGCCGCTCATCGTGCATGCGGAACTCCCCGATGGCCCTCCGCCTGTCCCGGCCGACCCGCGCCGTTTCCTCGACTACGTCGCGTCGCGGCCGGCCTCGTGGGAGGAGCACGCCGTCGCGCTGCTGGTGCGCCTGGCACGGGAGCTGCGCGCACCGATCCACGTCGTGCACCTGGCCGCGGCGGGCGCCGCGCGGCTCGTAGCCGAGGCGCGTCGCGAGGGCCTTCCCCTCGGCGCGGAGACGTGTCCCCACTACCTCGCCCTCGAGGCCGAGGCGGTGCCCGACGGGCGCACGGAGTTCAAGTGCGCGCCCCCGCTGCGCGAGGCGGGGAACCGCGAGGCGCTGTGGGACGCGCTCCGCGCCGGCGCGATCGACATGGTGGTGTCCGACCACTCGCCCTGTCCGCCGGAGCTGAAGCGGCTCCAGAGCGGCGACTTCGCCTCGGCGTGGGGAGGCATCGCCTCGCTCCAGCTCTCGCTGCCCGTGCTGTGGACCGAGGCCCGGGCGCGCGGCTTCACGCTCGCGGACGTCGCGCGCTGGATGAGCGCTGCGCCCGCCCGCCTGGCGGGCCTCGCCGCCCGCAAGGGGCGGCTCGCCCCGGGTTACGATGCCGACCTCGTGGTCTTCGATCCGGAGGCGTTCTTCGTGGTCGAGCCCCAGGCGCTGCATCACCGGCACAAGCTCACGCCCTATGCGGGCCGGACCCTTCGCGGCGTCGTGCGCCGGACCTTCGTGAGCGGCCGCTGCGTGTTCGAGGCGGGGGCCTTCGCGGGCCGCCCCACGGGCCAGCTCCTTCGCTCCTCGCATGGAATTCACTGACCTTCCGGACCTCGGCTCCGCGCGTGTCGGCGGCCGCGCGCTCTTCGCGAGCGACGACTTCTTCGCTCCGCGCAACAGCCTGGTGCGGCCGGAGCCCGCCGTGTTCGTCCCGGGCAAGTACACCGCCCGGGGCAAGTGGATGGACGGCTGGGAGAGCCGGCGCCGCCGCGATCCGGGCCACGACTGGTGCATCGTGCGCCTGGGCCTGCGAGGCGTCGTCCGGGGCGTGGACATCGACACCAGCCACTTCAACGGCAACCAGCCCGAGGCAGCCAGCCTCGAAGGATGCGACGCGGCGTCCGCCGCATCCCTGCGAGGGCTCGCCCGCGCCGCCTGGCGCGAGCTCGTGCCCCGCTCCCCGCTCGCGCCGTCGGCGCATCATCTGCTGACGGCGGCATCGGCGGATCCCGTCACGCACGTCCGCCTGAACATCTTCCCGGACGGCGGCGTGGCGCGGCTCCGCGTCCACGGCGAGGTGGCCGTGGACCTCGAGCGGCTGCGGGAACGAGTCGTGGACCTGGCGGCGGTCGAGAACGGCGGCGTGGTCCTCGAAGCCAGCGACGCCCACTTCGGCCGCAAGGAGCACCTCAACCTTCCGGGCCGCGCCAAGAGCATGGCCGAGGGGTGGGAGACGCGCCGGCGGCGCGGCCCTGGCCACGACTGGGCCATCCTGCGTCTCGGAGCCACGGGGCGTCTCGAGCGCGTCGAGGTCGACACGAACCACTTCAAGGGGAACTACCCCGAGAGCTTTTCGCTCGAGGCGCGGCTGCGCCCCGAAGGCGACTGGACCGAGGTGATCCCGCCCACGCGCCTCCAGCCCCACGCGCGCCACTTCTTCTCGAAGGAGCTGCGCGCCCGCGGGCCATTCGCCTTCGTGCGCCTGCGAATCTACCCCGACGGCGGCGTGAGCCGCCTGCGCGTGCATGGGCGCATCCTCTGAGACGGGCCTGCGACGGCTCAACGCGCTGCCCGAGGCGGAGGCGCAGGCCGCGCTCCTCCGCTGCTGCGGCTCGTCGCGCTGGGCGGAGGCCATGACGGGGGCGCGGCCTTTCGCGAGCGGCGATGCGCTGCTGGCCGCCGCCGAGCGCGCGTTCGCGCAGCTCGAGCCCGGCGACTGGATGGAGGCGTTCTCTCACCACCCGCGGATCGGCGACCGCGCCGCCCTGGAGGCGCGCCTCGCGGCCACCCGCGCCTGGTCGGCGGGCGAGCAGGCGGGCGTGGCGGCGGCCGCGCCCGACGTCCTCGATGCGCTGGCCGCGGGCAATCGGGCATACGAGGAGCGCTTCGGCCACGTGTTCCTGGTCTGCGCCACCGGCAAGTCGGCCGGGGAGATGCTGGCCCTGCTCCACGAACGGCTGCCGAACCCTCCCGCGAGGGAGCTGCGCGTCGCGGCGGCGGAGCAGGCGAAGATCACCCGCCTGCGCCTCGAGAAGATGCTCCAGGAGGTGAACGCGTGAGCCCGATCACGACCCACGTCCTCGACACGTCCGTCGGGCGGCCGGCCGCGGGAATCGGCGTGTGCCTGGAGACGGCTGAGGGCGAAATCTTCAGCGAGGTCGCCCGTGGACGCACCGACGACGACGGCCGCTGCCGCGACCTCCTCCCGGCGGGCACGGCCCTGACGCGGGGCGTCTACCGGCTCACATTCGACACGGGCGCCTACTTCGCCGGACGCGGCGTGGCCACGTTCTTCCCGCGGGTGGCGATCGTGTTCCAGGTGAGCGAGCCAACGCAGCACCATCACGTCCCGCTGCTGCTCAGCCCGTTCGGCTACAGCACCTACCGGGGCAGCTAGAGGCGCCATGGACTGGCACGAGGCGGCGAACCTGCTCCTGCGCTGGCTCCATGTCTTCGCGGGGATCCTCTGGATCGGGCAGACGTGGCTCTTCATGTGGATGGACCGCCATCTGGAGAGGATCGAGGAGAACCCGGGCGCCCAGCTCTTCATGGTCCACAGCGGCGGCTTCTACGTCGTGGAGAAGCGCCCGGGCCTCGTCGCGATGCCGCGGACGCTCCACTGGTTCCAGTGGGAGGCGGTGCTGACCTGGGCGACCGGCGTCGCGCTGCTCGTGGTCGTGTACTACGTCGGCGGGCTGTTGCTCGAGCCGGAGTCGCGCCTCTCGCAGGGCGCGGCGATCGCGCTCGGGGTGCTGCTGCTGCCTCTTTCCTGGCTCGTGTACGACACGCTCTGGCGCGCGCTCCCGTTCAAGTCGGACGCGGCAGCCGCGGGACTCGCCCTGGCGCTCATCGTCTCGGCGGCGTGGGGCCTCGGACAGGTCTTCTCGGCCCGGGCCGCCTACCTTCACGTGGGCGCGATGCTGGGCACGCTGATGACGGCCAACGTCCGGGAGCGCATCATCCCCGCACAGCGCGAGATGGTGAAGGCGATCCGCGAGGGCCGGCCACCGGACCTCACCCTCGGCGCCCGTGCGAAGGAGCGCTCCAAGCACAACACCTTCATGGTGGTGCCGCTGGTGTTGATCATGCTGAGCAGCCACTTCCCGACGCTCACCTTCGGCCATCGCTACGCCTGGGCGATGCTGGGCGGCCTTACGCTCCTGGGCTGGGCCGCGGCCTGGGTGTATCGGCGCTACTGACCGTCGCGGCGCCCCTTCAGGATCGCGAGGAACGACCGCGTCTTGATCTCGTCGAGGCTCAGGCCCGTGGCCTGAGCCTCTTCGGGCGTGATCGCCCCGCACCCGACGCCGCGCAGGAAGTAGTTGAGCAGGCCCTGGCCCGTGGCGGCGTCGTCGAAGACGTCGCCGACGAGGGTCGCCTGGGCGGCCTTCTCGATGAAGTTGCGCAGGCGGGTCGAGGCGGCCTCGAGGCCTTCGAGGAAGAACGAGAAGACGGCCGCATAGCGGGTCGGAAGCTGGGCCGGGTGCAGGTCCCAGCCCTGGTAGAAGCCCTGGCGCAGCGAGGCGCGCACGTCGTCGAAGTGCAGCTTCCAGGCGCGATGGACGGCGGCCCGGTTCTCCGCGACCTGGTCCGGCGTCAGCGCGGCGCCCGGGGCCGCGCGGTGCGGCCCCACCGGCATCACGTTCGTGGCGCCGTCCGACAGCATGACACCCGTGCCGGCGAGGCTCACCTGCATGACGTGCTTCGCGAACTCGCAGGCCGGGTGCGTCATCACCTGGTGGGCGGCCGTGATGTTGCAGGAGGCCGTGTAGTCGTAGGTGCCGAAGTGCGCCCCGCTGCAGCGGCCGCCCGCCGCGGCCACCAGCGCGGGCAGGGCAGCCTCGCCCGAGGGGGCCAGGATCGACTGCGGCGTCTCGACCATCAGCTCAAGGCGCAGCGCGCCCTTCCGGAGCCGATGCCGCGACTCGAGAGCCGCCAGGGCGCGCGCCGCGGCCCGCACCTGCTCGGCGATCGTCACCTTCGGCAAGGTGACCACGAAGCCCGCCGGCAGCGCCCTCGCCTCCCTGACCAGCGCCGTCACGAACAGCTCGAGCGTCCTGAGGCCGCGGCCCGCCAGCTCGGACGACAGCGGCTTGATGCGGATGCCGATGAAGGGCGGCAGCGTTCCCTCGCGGAGTCCGCGAGCGACCTCGCGCGCCGCGGCGCGGGCGTGGCCATCCTCCTCGGCGTCGGGCCTGTGTCCGTAGCCGTCCTCGAAGTCGATGCGGAAGTCCTCCACTGGCTCGCGCTCGAGCTTCGCCTTCACGCGCCCGTGGATGGTCGCCGCGTAGGCCTGGCCCTCGGACGCCTGAAGGCCCAGCGCCTCCGCGAGGAGCGCCGGCGTGGGCGCGTATTCCTCGAGGGCGCGGCGCGCCAGCGCTCCCAGCTTCGGCGCCGTGTCGGAGCGGAACAAGTGCGCGCCGCCGTAGACCGTGTGGACGGGCTGGCGCTCCCCGCTCTCGCCGGGGTGGGAGCGGGCGAAGGCCCGGTTGGCCCGGTCGAGGGACGCCGGCGGGCGGGCGGCCTTCTTCATGGCCTCGCCGAGAGGAACGAGGACAGCAGGTTGCGCGACACGGCCAGACGATATGCCGCCGTCGAGCGCACGTCGTCGATCGGGCTCACGTCCTCGGCGACCAGGCGCGCGGCCTCGCCGACGACCTCGGGCGTGAGGCGCCGGCCGCGGACGTAGGCCTCCGCCGCGCGGAGCCGCCGCACCGTGGGAGCGACGCTGCCGAGGGCGAAGCGCAGCTCCTCGACGGTGCCGTCCCGTCTCAGCCACAGCAGCCCGGCGGCGACGGCCTTCGAGATCGCCTGCGCCGCACGGGTGCCCACCTTGCGGAACATCTGCCGGCCGGGCCGGCGCGGCGCCTTCACCCGCACCGCCTCGATCAGCTCGCCCGGCGCGAGGGTCGTCCTCTTGACGCCGGCGAACACGTCCAGGAAGGGGATCTCGCGCCGCGCCGTTCCGTTCGTGGCGACGACGGCGGCTTCGTAGACGGCCAGCGGCGGGAACGTGTCCCCGGCCGGCGAGGCGTTCGCGATGTTGCCGCCCAGGGTGCCGCGGTTCTGGATCTGCACGCCTCCCACGGTCGCGCAGGCGGCGGCCAGCAGCGGGAGGCGCCGCCGCACGAAGGGGTCGTCGATGATCGCGGCGTGGGTGGCCAGCGCGCCGATCGTGAGCTCCGCCCGGTTCGCACGGATCCGCGTCCAGGGCCGGAGCCGGCTCAGGTCGACGAACGTGCGGCCGGCGAGGCCGCCCGCGTTCCACGCCACCATCGCGTCCGTCCCGCCAGCCAGGGCGATGGCCCCCGGCGTCCGAGCGAGCAGCCTGCAGGCCTCGGCGGCTGAGCGGGGACGGAGCAGCCGGGCCGCGAGGGCGTCGCCTCTCATCGGGGCGGCCTCACCCGCCGTGACCGCGCGGCCCGGGCGACCGCCCGGACGATATGAGCGTAGCCGGTGCAGCGGCAGAGGTTGCCCGCGAGGGCGGTCCGGATCGCGGCGTCGCTGGCCCGGCCGCCGGCGCGGACGTAGGCGGCGGCCGCCATCAGCATGCCGGGGGTACAGATGCCGCACTGGGCCGCGCCGTTCTCGAGGAAGGCCTCCTGCAGCGGCGCGAGGCGACCGGGGCGCCCGAGGCTCTCGACCGTCTCGACGCGTCCACCCCCGACCTGACCGACCGGGATGAGGCAGGCGTTCACCGCGGCTCCGTCGAGGAGCACCGTGCACGCGCCGCACTCTCCTTCGCCACAGCCCTCCTTCGTCCCCGTCAGCCCCAGGTCCTCGCGCAGCACGTCGATCAGCCGCTTCATCGGCGGGCAGGCGATCGAGCGCCGCTGCCCGTTCACCGTCAGGGCGAGCCTCACGCGGCCCCGTGCAGCGCCGCCGCGATCCGCTCCGGCGTGATCGGCAGCTCGGGGATGAAGACGCCCAGGGCGTGGTGGACCGCCGCGGCCACGGCCGGCCCCGGGACGTCCATGGGAAGCTCGCCGACTCCCTTCGCGCCGAACGGCCCGCGCGAGTACGGCGCAGGGACGAACACCACGTCGATCCTCGGCGTGTCGAGACTCGTCGGGATCACGTAGTCGGTCAGCCGGGGGTTCTTCATGGCGCCGCCCTCGTAGACCGCGGACTCGAGCAGGGCGTAGCCGAGCCCCTGGACCACGCCGCCGATCACCTGGCCTTCGGCGAACAGCGGATGGATCACCGTTCCGATGTCCGCCGCGACCGTCGCGTGGCGCACGCGCACCTCGTACGTCGTGCGGTCGATCTCGAGCTCGACGGCCATCGCCGCGTAGCTGTACGCCTCGTAGGCGTCGCCCGTGTACGTCGCGTCGTCCCACGCGACGCCCTCCGGCTTCTCGTACCGCGCCTCGAAGCGGCGCTCCGGCTCGCCCTCGCACAGCGCGCGCGCCGCCGCCAGGAGCCCGGCCCGGGTCGCGGGCACGGCCCCCGCGGCCTCGACGAGCGCCGCCTTCAGGTCCAGGGCCGCCTGGCGCACGAGGCGGCCGACGATCATCGTGGTGCGGCTCGCCACGGTGGGACCGCTGTTCGGCACCTGGCTCGTGTCGGGGGTCGCGACCGAGACGAGCTCGACCGGCAGCCCGAGCGAGGCGGCCGCGATCTGCGCGAACATCGTGGTCGTGCCCTGGCCGAACTCGGTCGAGGCCGCCAGCACGCGCACCTCGCCGTGGCGGGTGAGGCTCACGGCCGCGCGGCTCGCCAGGTAGACCTCGCCGCTGCCGGTAAAGCCGGCTCCGTGGTGCGCGATCGACAGGCCGACGCCGCGCCAGCTGGGCGCCCCGGCGCGGCGGTTCCAGGCGGAGCAGGCGCGGCGCCGCGCCGCGTAGCGGCTCCGCTTCACGCAGGCCTCGAGGGCCTTCGCCGCGCCCACGCTCTCGCGCAGCACCTGGCCCACGGCCAGGGTGGCGCCGGGGCCCAGCACGTTCCTCCGGCGCAGCTCCAGCGGATCCACACCGAGGGCCGCCGCCACGCGGTCCATCTGCAGCTCCGCGGCGAACAGGGTCTGCGGCGCTCCGAAGCCGCGGAACGCCCCGTTCGGGGGCGTGTTGGTCGCCACCACGCGGGACTGGATGCGCACGTTGGGGCACGCGTAGGGGCCCGTCGCGTGCAGCGTGCCCCGCGAGAGCACGACCGGCGAGAGCGTCACGTACGCGCCGCCGTCCATGAGCACGTCGATGTCCTGCGCCACGAGCCGGCCGTCCCTCGCGACCCCTGTCCGGTGCCGGATCACTGCGGGGTGCCGCTTGGTCGTCGCGAGCATGTCCTCCTGGCGGTCGTACACGACCTTCACCGGGCGGCCGGCTTTTCGCGCCAGGAGCGCCGCGTGGGCGCAGATCATGTTCGGGTACTCCTCCTTCCCGCCGAAGCCTCCGCCGGTGGCCGCCTGGATCACGCGCACCTGGCGCTCCGTGAGACCGAAGATGCCCTTCAGGGCCTTCTGGACGTAGTAGGGACACTGGAGCGAGCCGATCACGACGAGGGAGCCGTCCGCCTCCCAGAAAGCCGCCGCGCCGTTCGTCTCGATGTAGGCGTGCTCCTGGTGCGGAAGGCGGAAGGTCCCCTCCACGATCACGTCGGCCTCCGACAGGCCGCGCGCGACGTCGCCGCGCGCGACGTCGAAGCGCTTGAACACCACCTCGGATTTCTCCGGGTCGAGCACGGGCTGCTCCTCCTCGTACTCCACCTGCACGTGCTCCAGGGCGGCGAGCGCCCGGGCCCGGGAGGGATGCGCGACGAGCAGGATCGGCTCGGCCGCGTGGCGTACTTCCCTCTCCACGAGCAGCGGCTGATCGGCCTCGATGAGCGCGACGCGGTTGAGGCCGGCGATGTCCTCGGCGCGGGCGATGACGCACTCCTGCCAGGGGAAGGCCGGGTCGAAGGCGATGCGGACGATGCGGCCCCTCGGGATCGTCGTCCGCAGCGTCGCGCCGTGCAGGCAGCCCGGCAGCGGCGTGTCGTCGACGTAGTGGGCGACGCCACACAGCTTCTCGGGCCCCTCGCGGCGTCGTGCGTTCCTCCCGACCGCGGTCATCGGGCGGATTCTACGGCAGCAGGCCGTCCGAGAAGCGCATCGGCTCGCGGCTCAGGAAGACCCCGAGGTCCGCGCGGGCGGAGCCGGCGCGGGGGTCGGCCGCGGCCTGGTAGCAGCGGGCGCGCAGCTCCAGCCAGTCGCGGACCCACGGCACGAAGGGCTCGAGGGCGGCGATCGACGCCGCGCATTCCGGAACCGGGCCGAGCCGCGAGAAGGCCTGGGCCAGGGCGACGAGGCGCTCCTCTTCGAAGGCGCGCAGCACGAAGGGAGCGCGCAGCGCGGGCAGCAGGCGGGCGGCGTGGCCGGCGTTCGCCGCGGCCGCGTCGCCGGCGGCCTGGACCACGCGTCGCATGAGACCCGGGTCCGGCCAGGGGTCCTCGCGGTACGCGAGGAGCGAGGCCTCGAGCTCGGGCACCGCCTCCCCGGTCCGGCCCTGGCGGACCCGCAGCAGGGCCCCGAGGGCGCGCGCCTCGACCGGACTCGCCATCGCGACGCGCTCGATCCAGGCCGAAGCGCGCTCGTCGCCCGCTTCGG
>DASSJI010000104.1:0-9522 GCA_035691285.1 Vicinamibacteria bacterium
GGACGTGAAGCAGGCCGGCGTCACGCGCAACGGCAACAAGGTGCTGGTGAAGATGGTGGCGGTGCGCTCGACGCTCACCCCGACCGACTTCGAGATCAAGGAAGGCGACGAGGTGACGATCGCCGTCACGAACATCGAGCAGACGACGGACGAGCTCCACGGCCTGGGCATCCTCGACTACAACATCAACATCGTGATCGACCCCGGCGAGACCAAAACCGTGACCTTCAAGGCGAAGAAGAAGGGCGTGTTCCCTTACTACTGCACCAACTTCTGCTCGGCCCTCCATCAGGAGATGCAGGGCTACCTGATCGTCCGCTAGCTCGCCAAGGGCGGCCGGGAGGCGCTCGCGGCGCACCTCCCGGCCGCGTGTTTCGCCGCATGACGCCGCCGAGGCCAGACTCACGTGCGCGAACTGCTCGCGAAGGTCAACCGCTTCCTCGATGCGCCCCTGGACGTCGGGCCCAGGCTGCTCCTCGTGATCGCCTTCCTGTGCCTGGCGCCCACCTACGTGGCGCCGCTCTACAACATGACCATGTTCGCGCCCCAGTACCAGGAGGGCCTGCGCCTCGACATCTACAGCTACAAGCTCCAGGGCGGCAACGACAACCAGGACGTCAAGGAGATCAACGTCCTCAACCACTACATCGGGATGAAGGACCTCGTGACCGAGGACTTCACCGAGTTCAAGTGGCTGCCCTTCGTGATCGGAATCTTCGGGCTGCTGTTCCTGCGCTCGGCCGTGCTGGGCAAGGCGGCGCACCTCGTGGACGTCACCGTGCTCTACCTGTACTTCGGCCTCTTCGCCCTGTGGTCGTTCGCCTACAAGATGTACCAGTACGGCCACCAGCTCGACCCGAAGGCCGCGGTGCGCGTGGACCCGTTCATGCCGCCGCTGTTCGGCTACAAGAAGCTCGCGAACTTCGAGGTCTACTCCTACCCGCAGCTCGGCTCCTACGCCCTCGCGGCCGCCGCCATCGTGCTCGCCACGGCGCTGTTCGTCACGTGGCGACGCTGGAGCCGAGAGGCAGCCTAGGCGGTCCGGTGCTCGGACGCTTCCTCGCCGCCCTCATGGCCCTTGCGCCGGTCGCCGCGGCGCAGGAGATGGCCCCGATCGCTCCGGGCGCCCTCGAGGGCCGACCCGAGGCCGCCCTTGCCTCGCCGCTCCAGGCGAGGCTCGACGCGGCGGCTCCCGGGGCGACGATCGAGGTCGAGCCCGGGGAGTACACGGGCGACCTGATCGTCGGCAAGCCGCTGCGGCTCGTGGGACGCGGCAGGCCGCTGCTCCGCGGATCGGGCGCGGGCAGCGTGGTGCGTGTCCGCGCCGATGGCGTCACGATCGAGGGCTTCCGCATCGACGGCCGCCGCGGAGGGGACCTGGCACGCGACTCGTCGGGCGTCCACAGCTCGGCCCGCGACACGACGCTCCGCGCCCTCGACATCCAGGACGCGCTCTTCGGCGTCTACCTGCGCGAGGCGGGCGGCGCCGTGGTGGAGCGCTGCCGCATCCGTGGCATTCCGGGCAAGGATCCGGGGGAAAAGGGCTCGGGCATCCACGCCTACAACATGGAGGGCTTCCGCTTCGAGGCCAACCAGGTCGTGGACGTGCGCGATGGCCTCTACCTCCAGAACGCGTCGAAGGGGCTCTTGCGCGGAAACGTGGCTCGCGACGTGCGCTACGGGCTCCACTACATGTTCTCCGACGACAACGTCTTCGAGGACAACACCTTCGAGAACGGCGCGGCGGGCACCGCGATCATGTACTCGGAGCGCATCGTGTTCCGCCGCAACCGCTTCTTGCGAAACCGCGGCTTCGCCTCGGTCGGGCTGCTGTTCCAGAGCTGCGACGACGTGCTGGCCGAGGACAACCTCGTCGCGGACAACGCCCGCGGCGTGTTCATCGAGGGCTCGCACCGCATCACGCTGCGCCGCAACGCGATCGCCGGTTCTGACGTCGCGGTCGTGCTCTACGACCCGGCGGGCGGGCATCGCTTCGAAGGCAACTCGTTCGTCGGCAACCGCTCGCCGCTCGAGCTCGTGGCGCGCCGGACCGACACGGTGTTCCTGGGGAACTACTGGTCCGGGAACGACGAGCCGGACCTCGACGGGGATGGGACGAGCGACCGCCCCTACCGCCTGACCAGCGTCTTCGACCACTTCCGCGGCAACCTGACGGCGGCCGACATCCTCGCCGACAGCTTCGCCGCCACGGCGATCGGCGCCGCCGAGCGGGCCTTCCCCGTGCTGAGGCTGGTCCCCGTCGAGGACGCTGCGCCGCTCGCCCGCCCCCCGCGCCTCGATGCCGTACCGCCGCCGTCGACCCCGGCCAGTGATCCAAGCTCCTACGGGCTCGGGGCCTCGCTCGCGCTGGGTCTCGTGGGCTCCTTTCTCCTGTCGTCGGGACGGCGACCGAGGGCCGTCCGGTGATCACGTACCGCGCGTTCTCGAAGCGCTTCGGTTCCACCCAGGCCGTCGAGTCGTTCACCCTCGACGTGGCCAGGGGCGAGGTGGTGGCGCTGCTCGGGCCCAACGGGTCGGGGAAGACCACGACGCTGAAGGCGGCCGCCGGCCTGATCCGCCCGACCTCCGGCACCGTCAGCCTGGGCGATCCGCCGCGACCGGCGTGGCTGCCCGAGGCCCGCAGCGTGCTCTCTTACCTCCCTCAAGAGGTCTCGTTCCCCGACGCGCTCACCGGCCGGGAGGTGGTCGAGTTCTATCGCGAGCTTCGCGGGGCGCCGGCCGAGCGCATCCCGCAGGTGCTCCGCTTCGCGTCCCTGAACGGCGCGGGCGACCGCGCGCTGGCCACGTACTCCGGTGGCATGGTGCAGCGCCTTGGCCTCGCGGTCGCGATGCTGCCGGAGGCGCCGGTCTTCCTCCTCGACGAGCCCACTGCGGCACTCGATCCCGACGGCCTGTGCGCGTTCTATGGCCTGGTGGAGCGCGCCCGCGACGACGGCCGGGCCGTGCTGTTCACGTCGCACCAGCTCGGCGACGTCGAGCGCCTCGCCGACCGCTTCGCGGTCCTCGTCGCCGGCCGGCTGGTCGCAGCACTGAGCGCGACCGAGCTGAAGGACCGCTTGTCGGAGCGCGGCGTGATGCGGCTGCGCCTTGCCTCGCGTCCCGACGGCCTGCTCGCGGACGTGCGGGCCGTCGCGCCGGCCGCCGTCTGGAGCGGCGAGGAGCTGGTGGTGCCGGGCGAGGCCACGCTGCGGCCGCGCGTCCTCGACCTCGTCCGCGGGCTGGGGGTGGAGGTGCGCGGTCTCGTCGCCGAAGAGGGCCGGCTGGACGCGCTGTACCGCGAGCTGGTCGCAGACGCGCCGGGGAAAGGGGTGGAGCCGTGAGCGGAGCCTCGCGACGGGCCACATCGCTCGCGGCGCTGGCGCTCCTGGCCTGCAGCGCCGGGCCGCCCGGCCCCGCGCCCCTGGACACTCGAAACGAGGCCTGTGCCTCGTGCCGCATGGCGGTATCGGACGCGCGCTACGCGGCACAGCTCGTGGCGCCCGGCGAGCTGCCCCGCTTCTTCGACGACCTCGGCTGCCTGTCGACGTTCGTGAAGGCCGGCCGGGCGCCTCGCGGTGCGATCGCCTTCGTCGCCGACCACAGGAGCCGGGAGTGGGTGCGCGCCGACCAGGCCGTCTACACGCGCGTGAGCGGACTCCGGACGCCGATGGGCTCAGCGCTCGTCGCCCACGCGAGCACCGCCTCGCGCGACCGGGACGCGCTCGTCCGATCGGGCGCAGCGGTGCCGGCCGCGGAGCTCTTCCCGTGAGCCATCTCGGCCTGTTCGCCCGCGAGGAACGGATCCTGGCGCTGCGCTCGCGCTGGACCCAGATCTTCGCCGTCGTGTTCGGCGTGCTCGCCTCCGGCGTGGCGGGAGCCGGCTACGTGCTCTCCGGCGGCCACGGGGTACAGGACTTCGCGCGGACGGCGGTGTCGCTCGTCCAGCTCGTGCTGCTGCTCGTGCCGCTGACGGCGCTGGTGATCGGCGTGCTCTCCCTCGCGCCCGAGCGGGGCGCCGCCGAGATCGCCTTCTCCCAGCCGGTCTCGCGCGGCACGATCCTGCTCGGCAAGCTGCTCGGCCTGCTGCTGGCGCTGGGAGCGGCCCAGGCCCTGGGCTTCGGCGCGGCGGGAGCCGTGGTCTACGCCCGCTCGGGCTCCGAGGGCGTCGCCGGCTTCCTGCTCCTGGTGGCCGCCTCGCTCGTCACCACGGCGGTGTTCCTCGGCCTGGCGGCGCTGCTCGCGGCCGGCGCCGTGGGCCGCAAGCGGACCCGCGCGCTCGCGCTGGCCCTCGTGGTCTGGTTCGTGTGCGTGGTCTTCTTCGACCTCCTGGCGCTGGGCGCCGCCTCGCTCCTGCCGTCGGGCGCGGCCTCCCGCGTCCTGATGGTCTCTGCCATCGTGAACCCGATCGGCGCCGTGCGCACCGGGACGCTGCTCGGCATCGAGGGCACCGGGGCGTTCGGCGCGGCCTCCCTGGCCCTGTTCCGCTTCACACGAGGCGCCGGCGGGGCCGGCGTGGTGCTGGGCGCCTCCGTGCTGTTCTGGCTCGTGGCGCCCACCGCCCTGGCGGTGTGGCGCCTGCGCCGCGTGGACGTCTGACCCGAGTACACCGGAAAGGAGTGAGTATGGGAACACGTAGGCTCCTCGTGGCCGCTGCAGCGCTGGCGCTGGGCGCCGCCCTCCCGGCTTCCGCCCAGCCGAAGGACATCGTGGATACCGCCGTCGCCGCCGGCAGCTTCAAGACCCTGGCCAAGCTGCTGACCGACGCCGAACTGATCGGCGTGATGAAGGGCCCCGGCCCCTACACGGTCTTCGCTCCCACGGACGAGGCCTTCGCGAAGGTGCCCAAGGACGTGCTCGAGGCCCTCGCCAAGGACAAGGCGAAGCTGCAGGAGGTCCTCAAGTACCACGTGCTGACCTCCAAGTGGACGACAGACGACATCAAGCTCGTCAAGCAGACCGGAACCGCCCAGGGCAAGGCGGTCAGCTTCGGGGCGGCCGGCGGGGCGCTCACCGTCAACGGCGCCAAGGTGATCAAGCCCAACATCGACTGCACCAACGGCATGGTCCACGTCATCGACGCCGTGCTGCTGCCGCCGCAGTAGGCCGTGAAGCGGCGGCTCGGCGCCGCTCTGGCCGCGGTCCTGGGCGGCGCGCTGCTCGCGGCTGCGGGCGCGCTCCCGCTCGTCCGCAGCGAGCATGCGCGCCTCATCCGATCGCGTCACCTGGGGCGAGGGGAGACCGAGCTGCGAACCGAGAACCCGGCAGGAGCCGGCCTGACCCTGCGCCGCGCCGGGAGCAGCCTCGACGAGGCCACGGTGGTTCCCCTGACCGGGAGCAGCGCCTGGCTTCCCGAGGGGCGCTACTTCGTCGACGCCGCGCTCGGCGAGGCGCGGCTGCTCTTCCCCATCGTGCTCGGCCTCGGCCGGCCGCCCGAAGAAGACGGCACGTGGCCGGTGACGATCCGCCGGCCCTCGCCGGAGAGGCCGCCGCGGCTCCACCCGGAGGCACCGGACTTCGTCTACGTCCCGGGCGGCTACTTCGTCATGGGCGATCGTCACAATCCCGGCCAGCCGCACGCGGTCTGGGTGCACTCCTTCCACATCGCCAGCTTCGAGGTGACGAACCGGGAATTTCGGGCCTTCCTGGCGGACCCGGGAGGGGACGCCGATCCCTCGAGCTGGACGGCCGCAGGCTGGGGCTGGAGGTCGCAGGCTCACTCGCAGGCCACGGCCCGGCTGCGGCCCTCCGATCCGCGTTTCCCCCGCTTCGGACGCGACGATCTGCCGGTGATGCTCGTGACCTGGTTCGAGGCGAACGCCTACTGCCGATGGCTCACGCGACGGATCGGGGGCGGCCGCTGGCTGTACCGCCTGCCGACCGACGCCGAGTGGGAAAAGGCCGCGCGCGGCCCGGACGCGTTCGACTACGGGCTCGGAATGGAGCTGAGCGAGCCCCAGGCCGAGCTCTACAACTGGCGGAAGAACCCCAGCGCGGAGGTGACGCTCTTGGGCTTCGAGGAGACGCGCGTCCGCTACCGCGCCAACCGCTACGGCGTGTACCACGCCTCGGGAAACGCCCGGGAGTGGACCCAGTCGGTCTTCCGCCATTACAACGCCGAACATCCCTATCGCGAGGACGACCGGAACGCCGACGACGCGGCCGGCATGCGCGTGACCCGTGGAGGCTCCTGGTACAGCGCCAGCGCCGTGAGGCTCCAGCTCGCCTATCGCGAGGAGTTCCAGCCGGAGCTGAGCAGCGACGACCTGGGATTCCGGGTCGCCGCGATCCTCGGGGCCGGCGGCGGGCCCGAGTAGTCGCTGGCGCGCGACTCGAAGCTGGGACAGGATGGCAGGCCATGCCATCAGCGCCTTCCTTGCGCCGCGCCGCGCCGGAGGACGCCGGCGGGCTCCTGGAGCTGATGCGCGCCTACTACGCGGAGGATGCCTATCCCTTCGACGAGGTGCGCTCGCCCGCGGCGCTCATGGCGCTCCTCGAGGACGACCGCCTGGGCGAGGTCTGGCTGGCCGCGGAGGGCGAGCTGCCCCTGGGCTACGTGGTGATCTGCTTCGGCTGGAGCCTCGAGTACCGGGGGCGCGACGCCTTCGTGGACGAGGTGTTCGTGGAGCGGAGCGCGCGCGGGCGGGGTCTCGGGCGCGCGCTGGTGGATCACGCCATTCGACGCTGCCGCGCCCTGGGTGTTCGGGCGCTGCACCTCGAGGTGGAGCGCTCCAAGGAACGGACCCAGGCGCTCTACCGTAGCCTGGGTTTTCGCGACAACGACCGCCGGTTGATGACGCTGCGGCTCGCCTGAGCGCTCGGCGGGCGCCGTGGCCGGCCTGCTCGAGCGCGAGGGGCTCCAGATCGAGCGCGGTGTGGCCGGCATGCCCACGGCCTTCGTCGCGAGTTTCGGCAGCGGCAGGCCGGTCCTCGGCATCCTCGCCGAGTTCGACGCGCTGCCGGGGATCGGCAACGAGGCCGTGCCGCGGCGCGAGCCGCGCAAGGACGGCGTGCCGAACGGCCATGGCTGCGGCCACAACCTCTTCGGCGCGGGCAGCGCGGGAGCGGCGATCGCCTTGAAGCGCGCGATGCAGGCGCTCCACCTTCCGGGGACCCTCAAGCTCTTCGGGACGCCGGCCGAGGAGACGCTCGTGGGCAAGGCCTACATGGCCCGCGACGGCGTGTTCGACGGCCTGGACGCGGCCCTCGACTGGCACCCCGGGCTCGAGACGAAGGTCTCCAACGACTCCGGCCAGGCGCTCAACAACTTCACGGTCGAGTTCTTCGGCAAGGCCGCCCACGGGGCGCGCGACCCGTGGAACGGCCGCAGCGCGCTGGACGCTGTCGAGCTCATGACCCATGGCGCGACCATGATGCGCGAGCACGTGCCCACGACCGCCCGCATCCACTACGTGATCGCCGAGGGCGGAGAGGCCCCCAACGTGGTTCCCGCCTTCGCGAGGGTGTGGTTCTACGTCCGGGACGTCGACCGTCCTCGAGCAACACTACGGATGGCTGCTCAAGATCGCCGAGGGCGCCGCACTTGCGACGCAGACCACGCAGCGCGTGACGCTCAACACCGGCGTCCACGAATACAACCTGAACCGGCCGCTGCAGGAAGCAATGCAGAAGAACCTCGAGCTGGTCGGCGCCCCGACGTGGGGCGCCGGGCACCCCTACAAGTCGCCGCTCCCCGCCGGCCAGGCCCCGCCGCTGCCCGCCCGCGATCATTGAGGGTCGGCGGCCGACGTATGACGTCGTCCTCGAAGTCGCGGTCCGTTACTACCTCGCCGTGGCGGAGGACGCGCTGCGCGCCGCCGTCATCACCTGCCCGGCAGCTGATCGGCAGTTGACGTAGCCGGCGAGACGGCCGACAGTCTCGGCATCTCGAATGACGACAGACCCCACGCGAACGAGCGAGCACGCCACTCCACCAACCTCGAATGCACCGGCCCGTTTCACGACCGGGGCCGTTTTGGGCGGCCGGTTTCGGATCGTGGCGCCATCCGCCGATCTTGTCGACCGGTAAACGCCCCGGAGCCCGACCCGAACAAGGTCCGGCCCGATCCATGGCCCACTGCGCTAGACTCCCGGCCGTGCTGACGCTGGCCACCCTGCTGATCCTCGCTGCTGCGCCGCCGGGCGAGCCAGCCGAGCAGACCGAGGCTGACGAATACACACGCTACGAGCTGCTCGATCCCGACTCGGGCCGTTTCCATATCCTCTACGACGTGAGCGCGACGATGCCCGGCGCTACGGCGTACTACAACCCGATCCGCAAGGGCAGCGAGGCCAGCGACGAGGCAGTCTTCGATCGCGTGAGCGGCAAGCCGCTGCGCTTCGAGATCGTTGACGGATCGGCGGCGCGGGCGGGTGGCGTGAAGCAGGCCGAGTCCGACTCCCGCTTCATCAAGGTCACCCTGCCGCGACCGGTGCCGAAGGACGGCGCCGTCAGGTTGCTCATCGAGAAGACGTACCGCGACCCGAAGAGCTACTTTCGCGAGAGGGACCGGGTGGTGTTCTCGCGGTCGCTCAGCGTCAAGCGCAACGCGGTGCTGTTGCCCGCCGGCTACGAACTGATCGCCTGCAACGTGCCCGCGCAGATCCTGGGCGAGCCCGATGGCCGGATCCTGGTCAGCTTCGTGAATGTGGGGCCCGGAGCCGCGGACGTGGTGATCAAGGCGCGGACGCTGCCTTGATCCGCACGAGTTGGGCGGTTGCGCTCTTCGTCGTGGCCGCGGGCCCGGGCGGTGCAGCCGATGATGAGCGCCTCCGCGAGCGCGCCCTCCAGGACCCGGCCATCGTCTACTTCCTGCAGGACCCGGAGACACACGCGTTCGACCTGTACCACGACTACACGGAGCGGAAGGCAGGGACGGACAAGTACCTTAACGTCGTGCGCCAGGGCAGCACCGTCAGCAATCCCTCCGCGCGCATCCGCGATACGGGTGAGGTGCTGAGCGTCGAGATGCTCAAGGGCGAAGCGATCAGGAAGGCGGCCCTGGACATCGGCGAGGAGATTCGTCCGGATAGCGAGGTCGTGGTGGTGCACTACCCGCCCGTGCCGGAGGGCGGCAGCGTCCGGCTGCGCATCGCGGAAACCTACACCGACCCTGCGCGCTACCGGCTCGACGGCGACACGCTCGTCTTCGACCGTACCTTCAGCCGAGTTGCCAACGCGGTCGTGCTGCCCGCGGGCTTCTACCTGACCACGTGCGCGATCCCGGCCACCGTCTCGGAAACGGAGGACGGCCGCATCCGGGTGGACTTCACGAACCCGCGGCCCGATGAGATCGCCGTGCTGATCAGGGCGAGGCGGCGTACGGGCCGCTAGACCCCCAGCGCCGTCATCGCCTCGTCGACGATCGACACGGCGATGTCCGTGTCCTCGGTGTCGATGGTGAGGGGCGGCGCGAAGCGGATCGTGCTCTTGCCGCAGCCGATCAGGATCAGGCCACGCCGGAAGCACTCCTGGATGATCTTGAGACGCATCTCGGGATTCGGCTCCCGGGTGGCCTTGTCCTT